>JAZRIG010000020.1:0-35394 GCA_045645145.1 Acutalibacteraceae bacterium | reverse complement strand
TTTTCTCTTTTGGAGTCGTATGCGGAAATCTCAACGCCGGGAATAACGGTTATACCTCTGCGTTCACCAATAATTTTGCCTCTGACTGTTCCTGCCTGGCAGTCGCGGTCAGTAATTGCGATGGTTGTAACGCCTCGCTTCTGGGCAAGCACAAGAAGGTCATCAATACCCATTGAGCTGTCTGAAAGTTTGGTGTGGCAATGCAAATCGGCTGACATAATTCCACCTCTCAATTAACGTAAAATCGATTATATCTACAGTAAATTATACAATGTTCAAAAAACATTATCAAGCACTTTTTGGAATATTAATCATCTTTATCCATAAAATCCAGAACTCTTTGAATCATTCCGAGACGATTTTCGCCCTTGAGCAAACGAACGGAAATATAGGGTTTGCCTGCGCCTGCGGCAACAACGAATCTGCCCTTGAAATGGCCCGATGCGCGGGAGATTTTTTCCATATCAAGCGAATTGATTTTGAAAAGAATCTTATCGCCCTGCATTGTGATTTCGTAAATATCGTGCCTTGCAGCTTTGCCTCGCAGCAGCGCAATTCTGATAAGCCCCTCAACACACGGCGGCGGATCGCCGAAGCGGTCAACAAGCTCGTCAATAACATCGGAAGCGTCGTCGTCTGTTTTGATATCCGCAATGCGGCGGTATATCTGAAGCCTTTGCGGCACGCTTTCAATATAGTCATCGGGAATGTGCGCATCAATCGGCAGGTCGATAACGCAGTCCTTTTCGGGCGCAGAGGGCTTTTCGCCCTTTTCTTCGCTGATTGCCTGCTCAAGCAGCTTAACATACATTTCGTAGCCGACGGATTCCATCTGGCCGTGCTGATTTGCGCCGAGAATATTGCCTGCTCCGCGCAGCTCAAGGTCACGCATGGCGATGTGGAAGCCCGAGCCGAACTCGGTAAATTCCCTTATTGAATCAAGACGGCGTGTTGCGATTTCGCTCAGCTGCTTGCCCCTTGTGAAGGTGAAATATGCGCTTGCTCTGCGTGAAGAACGCCCCACTCTGCCCCTTATCTGGTGAAGCTGGGCAAGACCCATTCTGTCAGCATTTTCAATAATAAGCGTGTTTGCGTTCGGCACGTCAACGCCCGTTTCGATTATGGTTGTGCAAACCAGAATATCAATTTCGCCCTCAAGCAGCCTGCGCCAGACCTCGCTCAGCTCATCCTCGCTCATTTTTCCGTGGCCTATGCCGACAACTGCATCGGGAAGCATCGCCTTGATTTCCGCCGCTTTTTTCTCGATATCTTCAACTCTGTTATACAGATAATATATCTGGCCGCCGCGGCGAAGTTCCTGCTCCATTGCCTGAACAAGCACGGGCATGTTATGCTCGATAACATAAGTCTGAACTGGCAGTCTGTCCTGCGGAGCTTCTTCAAGCACGGACATGTCGCGTATGCCCGTCATTGCCATGTTGAGCGTTCTGGGAATCGGGGTTGCCGTCAGAGTTAAAACGTCAACGGCAGGGAAAACGGTTTTGAGCTTTTCTTTCTGGGCAACGCCGAAGCGCTGCTCCTCGTCAACGATGATAAGCCCCAAATCGCGGAACTGAACGTCCTTTGAAATAAGGCGGTGAGTGCCAACGACAACGTCAACCGAGCCGCGGCGCAGCCCGTTGAGAGTTTTTTCAATTTCTTTTTTTGTGCAGAAGCGCGAAAGCATGCCCGCTTCAATCGGGAAGCCCTCAAAGCGCCTGAGAATCGTCTGGTAATGCTGCAACGCGAGAATCGTTGTGGGAACAAGGATTGCGCATTGCTTGCCGTCCGCGATGCATTTGAAAACGGCGCGCAGGGCAACCTCTGTTTTGCCGAAGCCGACGTCGCCGCAGAGCAACCTGTCCATGGGATACGGCTTTTCCATATCCTTTTTTATCTCATGGATGCAGCGGAGCTGGTCATCCGTCTCAACAAACTCAAAACGGCGCTCAAAATCGCTTTGCATATCAATATCGGGCGAAAAAGCGTGGCCCTGAATCTTGATTCGCTTGGAATAAAGCTCAATAAGCTCCTTTGCCATGTCTTTGACGGCGCTTTTGACCCTTGAACGGGTTTTTTGCCAGTCTTTGCCGCCAAGCTTGCTTAATTTGAGCGGCTTATCGTCATTTTTGGGGCCGATGTATTTTGAAACCTGGTCAAGCTGGGTTACGGGGACATAAAGATTGTCGCCCTTGTCATATCGGATTTTGATATAGTCCTTTGTTGTTCCCGAGGCTTCAAGGGTCTGTATACCCTCAAAAATGCCGATGCCGTGGGTGGCATGAACAACATATTCGCCCCTGTGAAGCTCGTCAAGGTTGTTGAATGCGTTTTTGCCCCTCTTGGTTGAAGCAACTCTGTTTTTTGTGAGGGTTCTTCCGCGGTAAGAAATAAGAGTAAACCTTGCGGAGGGATATTCGAAGCCTGCGGAGAAGCCGCCGGGAAGCACGCAAACGGTTTTTGGCGGAAATTCGGCAGGGGGAACGGGGCAGAAGAGCGCGGGGATTCCTTCATTTTCAAGGTCATCGGCAAGGGTTTTTGCCGCCTTGTCCGTTCCGGCAAGAACGGCGCAGGCATGGCCGAGCCTGCCGCGGATTGCGCTCAAATCGTCAACAATGGCGGAGAATGTTCCGTTCCACGGGCTGATTTGCTTTGCGGTGAAGGTTATCAGCTCTTTAACAGGGGTGTCAAAGCTGCCTCTGGGCAGGTTGTCAAGATAAACCGCGCCTGCCTTTTCGTAAACACCGAAAAGCTCGTGAAGCTGCATGCCGTAGCGGTCAAGCCCCTTGCAAAGCGTTCCGTCTTGGAACAGACCTTTTATTGTTTCGTTCATAAGCTGGCAGGCGGCATTGAATTTATCCTTAACGTTGAAGCTTTCGCAAACAAAAAGCATGCAGTTTTTGCAGTAGTCAAAAAAGCTTGCTCCCTCGGGATAAATCAGCGGCATATATTTATCTGCGGAGGAAAGGCGGATGCCGTCCCTCATTTTTTGCAAATCGTCATTCAGGCTTTCAAGCGCCGCGCCCTTAATTCTGTTTTCGGCTATATGCTTTTCAATCAGGGCGCAGAGCATCTCCTCCGTGCAGAGAATTTCTCTTGCAGGAGTTATGCGTATTTCTTCGGTTGAATCCGTTCTGCGCTGAGTTTCGGGGTCAAAGAACGAAATGCTGTCCACCGTGTCGCCCCAGAACTCGATTCGGCAGGGCTGCTTTGAATCAGGGGGGAAGAAATCGAGAATTCCGCCCCTGAGAGCGAACTGGCCTGCGCCGTCAACCTGCTCCGAGCGGGTGTAGCCGCCGCGCAGAAGGCTGATTATAAGCTCCTCGGAGTCATAGTCCTCGCCTGCGGATATCGAAAAGCTGCTGCCCATGAGCCTTTCGGGCGGAACGGTCAGCTGCATTGCCGCCTCTGCGGAAAGCACGGCAACGTCAAAATCGCCCGAAAGCATTTTATCCAGCACTTTCAGGCGCGCGTGTTCATATTCTCTTGAAACGGTTTCGAGCGTGCGGAATGAAAAATCCCTTGCAGGGTAGTGCAGGGCATTCACGCCGAAGCCCTCCAAATCCTGCCGCATTTTTGTTGCCGTTGCTTCATCGGGGGTTATAACAACCGCCTTTTGCATCAGGCAGAAGCACATTGATGCGATAACATGCGCCTTGTGGATATGCGAAAGGCCCGTCACGCCGCAGGGCAGACGGGTTTTGCGAATCGCATTGGCAAGCGACATAAATTCGGGGATTGATTTTGCAATTTCTGAATAACAGTTCATGTTTCTGTGCCTTTACGAAAAATATTTACATATTAATAATACCACTTTATTCCGAGTTCAGTCAAGAAAGAATAAGGATATTATTGTTTTTTGTTTTTCGGGATGATATAATGCGATTGAGGTGACCGATATGTTTTTCAGTCGTTTTTTATCATTCTTTTTTATGCTTTGCCTGTCAGTATCTTCCTATCTCGGAATTCCTCTTGCGGGGTATGAATCCAGGCAGCTTTTTAACGATACCGAATTCAAAAACGGTTTTTCCGTTCTTTCACAGCAGGCTGTCAACAATTATTCGGTGAAAATCGGCGATTTTGTTTATGCCGAAACGCAGGAAGCGCCTTCATGGCTGATTGCGCAGTGGAACGGCGGCGACTGCCTCTGGGCAAACCGTGTGCAGAGCGATATTTACACAATAACCGACGGCGTTTCAAAAACCGTAAAGTATAATCCCACGGACAAATCCGTTTCCATGCGTTTGAATGCGGCGAATATTTATAAAGGCGCGCCAGCAGGGGAAGAAAACTGGCCGCATCTGCTTCTTGAGCAGTCGCCGATTGTGAACTATGCAGAGCTTTCGGAAGAGGATAAAAAATTCTACAGCTGTTCTGCGGACAGAACGGTTTTGTCGCTTGATATCAGGCTTTCCGCTTTTGCCGGCACAACCAACAGCGAGGGAATAAACGCCGCTCAGTACCTTGCATATTTTTATCTTTGCGGCACAAACGGCAGCGATTTTATATGGTTTGGAGTTAATCTGTTTGATGACAGAGGATATCAGGATTCCTACTGGGCGCTTGATAAATCAAGCGGCAAAATGATTTACTGCCTTTCAACCAAGGATACCTTCGGCTCGCAGAGAAAATCGCTTTTCAGAAACGGGAAGCCCTATGTTTCGGACGAATGGGTTCATGTTGAGGTTGATTTGAGCCCGTATATTGCGGATGCGATGAAAAAAGCCAACGAGGCAGGAACTTTCGGCAAAACGGTTTCGGCCGAAGATTTCTATATCGGCGGCACAAACATCGGCTTTGAAATCCACGGTAACTATGACTGCACGGTTGATATCAAAAACTTCACTCTGACAGCGTATAACAGGAAATAAGCAAACGGGTCGGTTTTTACCGACCCGAATTTTTATATTTTTATTCCTTTTTCTCTCAAAGCCTTTTTCAAAATCTCAACATCGCCGTGATAATAGCAGTGGCCGTCCATTCCGGCGGCCTTTGCGCCGTCAATATTAGCCTGAACGTCATCAATAAAGAAGCATTCCTCGGGAATGAGCGAGAATTTCTCAAACAAAGTCAGGTATATTTCTTTTTCGGGCTTAAGGAGCTTATAATCGGCTGAAATAATAACGCCGTCAAACAGCGCGAGGGCGGGAATATCCTTTCTTCTTTCGTGAAAATCCGCCGATGCGTTGGAGAGCAGATAAATTTTATAACCGTTTTCTTTGAGCCGCTTTATTAAATCGGGCATATTTTCAAACGGCGGCATATAGGGATAAAAATTATGCACCATTTCGCTTGTTTTTTCAAACACCTGCGCGGGGATTGAATTGCGCTTTTGCTCCATTATTTCTTCGGGTTCGATAACGCCTCTGTCCTTATCCGCCCAAAGCTGATTTCTGAAAATTTCGCGCAAAAGAATATCCGCAGTTTCCCTGTCGAACATGCCGTAAAGCGTTTTTTCGGGGTTGTAGTCAATCAAAACCCCGCCCATATCAAAAACGATATTTTTTATCATGCACATCACTCCCGAAATATAATATCATTTCATTACAGAACGGGTCAAGAGAAAAGTAGGGATATTTACACCAAAATTGCCATATTTTTTAATTTTTGTTGTTGAAATTATATAAATTATATGATAATATAATCCTATCTTTAAAAAGGAGAGTGTTCCGAAAATGAAAAAAGGAATCAAAAGAGTAATTGCCCTTGTTCTTTGTGCGGCAATGCTTGTATCTGCCGGTGCGCTCGGCGCTTCCGCTGCGGAGGACCCCGACATGTCAAAAACAACCTGCGCAGGCAACTGCGACCATTCGCCCGTTGTTATTCTGCCCGGCATTAACCATTCACCCACATATCTTTACAACGAAGATAACACACCCTATCTTGACGCTGACGGCAACGAGGTTGGCGGCACCCTGCTTATCCTTGAGCTGAGCAAGCTCTGGGGAACTCTTCCCAAGCTTGTTGTCAGCCTTCTTGCAACGCTTCTTACCCAGCATTCAATCGGCCTTGAGCAGGCTGCTTATGAAGCTGCAGGCGCAGCTTTCTGGGTTCAGAAATGCGACGATAACGGCAACCACATCAACAATCTTCAGACTCAGAGATGGAATCACCCCATTTCCGAAATGAACGAAGACGATAAGGATTGGCTCTACACCATGATTCCTCTTCAGGCAGTTGAAAAGGAATACGGCGGCGACCATATCTATCTTTATACCTTCAACCTTGTGGGCGACCCCATGCAGTCCGCAAAGGAGCTTGACGAATATATCGACATGGTCAAGAAGCAGACCGGCCACGATAAGGTCACTCTTCTTCCCGTTTCTCTCGGCGGCACAATACTCACCGCTTATCTTGACGAATACGGTCACAAGGATGTTGAAGAAATCATCAACGTTGTTGCCTGCCTTGACGGCACGGACATCGTTGCAGACATGATGGAAAGAAAATGGAACCTTGAGGACGAATTCTTCTATCACGAATTTATCCCCCCCATTCTCGGCGATGATGCAACTCTCGGCTACCTTATCAACAGCGTTCTTCACATCATCCCCCGCTCCGGCGTTGACGCAATCCTCACGGGTGCAATCAGCGCAATTCTTGACACAATGATGATTAACTGCCCGCAGATTTGGGCAATGATTCCCTCATACAGATATGAGGCCCTTGCCGAAAAATATCTTGAGGGCGTTGATGCCAAAAAAGAGCTTAAGGCAAAGACAGACCGCTTCCAGGAGGCAAGACTTAACCTTAAAGACAACATTCTTGCCGCTGTTGCAGACGGCGTTAAGGTTAACTCCATAGCAGGCGCAAACCTTTCCTTCGGCGAGCAGGATTATACTTTCTTCGGCATTGTTGAGTCAACTCATACCTATAATACCGACGGCATTATCAATCTTTCCTCAACAACCATGGGCGCAACAGGCGCTCCCGCAGGCAAGACTCTTTCAGATATCAGCTACGAAAAGAACACACGCTGCGAGAATTCCGGCCATAAGCACGTTTCACCCGATAACAAGGTTGATGTTTCAACAGCTGTTCTTCCCGAAAACACATGGATTTTCCTTGATCAGCACCATGAAGTCGGCAACAACGACGCTGTTCTTAACCTTGTAGGAAATATTCTTATGGACAGAGTTTCAAGCGTTAACGATGACCCCGAAACTTATCCGCAGTTCAACTACAGCTGCAACACCAAATATATCCGCCGCTGGAGAATCCCCGATGCAAAGAAGCTTCTTGAAGATGATGCAAAGGGCGAAATAACTCTTTCCGCAGAGGATAAGGCAGAGCTCGAAGCCGCAATCAAGCAGGGCGAAGCTGTTCTTGCCGCATCCGTTGTTGATGCAAAGGCAGTTAAGGCAGCAGAGGACAGACTCAACGCAATCCTTGCAAAGCATAATCTTTATACATATCCCGAAGAGCCTTCGGCTTTTGACACCTTCCTTGCCGATACAATGGAAGGCACCAGCAAGTTCCTTGTTGATTGGCTCGGCGGCGGCAGCCTTGTTGACTGGGTGCTTTCACCCGCTCGCAGCCTTGTTGACGGCATTGTAGGAATTTTTAAATAAAACCTGAAGGAGAATGAGCAAATGAAAAAAATAATATCATTTATTCTTGCATTCTCTCTTATATTTTCGGTTTTAGCCATCGGCGCTTCGGCATCTGAGGAGTCGGCTTGGAACGAAAACAACGTGTGCAACAACGGAGACTGTGAATATTATCCTACAGTAATCATTCCCGGTCTCGGCCAATCCAACAACTGGGTGCTTGACGAAAACGGCAAGCCCATTGTTGATGACGAAGGCAACAAAACCGCTGCTTTTCCCGCATATTTTCAGATAGGTGAGGTTATCAAAACCGCAATCGGCCCTCTTCTTCTTTCTGTTGCAACTCAAAAGGATATGGGATTCACCGATGCAGTTGTTAAAATAATTGCCGACAGCTTCAGCGTTAATGCATGCGACAGCAATGCAAAGCCCTCTGACAGAATTCTCACCGAAAAATATCCGCGTTCGCTCGCAGATTGCACAGAGGAAGAAAAAGCAGCATGCTATCATCATGTTCCTCTTAACAGAATCGGTTCCGAGCTTTATCCCGAAGACCACCTCTATTATTTTGCATATAACTCATTCGGCAACAATCTTGACCTTGCTCAGGAGCTTTATGATTATATCCAGATGGTAAAAGAGCAAACCGGTCACGACAAGATTATCATTTCACCCATCAGCCAGGGAGGAACCATCTTTAACAGCCTTCTTGAGTATTACCCCGAGGTTATGGATGATTTATACAAGGTTATCGGCATTGTTCCCTGCCTTGACGGTTCAACAATCATTGGCGATGTTTTCAATGACAGAATCAGATTCCTTGATGCAGACGTGCTTTACGACGGATTTCTTTCAACCTTTTTTGACAGCGAAACCGCTTCATTGATTGAGGTTGTTCTCAGAATTCTCCCCGATGAGATAATCATGAATGCTCTCACCGAAGCGGTAGGCGTTCTTGTTAAAGATGTTATGACCACCAGCACAAGCATGTGGGCAATGTGCCCCTCACGCGACTATCTTTCTGCCGCAGAAAAGCATCTTGCAGACAGACCCGAAATCAAAAAGCAGACAGACATGTATTATAAGGCTCAGCTCAATTCCGATAAAAACATTCAGAAGCTTCTCGACAAGGGAGTTCAGGTGTTCAACGTTGCCGAATATGATGTTCAGATGTACGGTGTCGGCTATTCATACGATATCGAAAATGCGGACGGCATCATTCAGCTTGATTCAACCGCAATGGGCGTTTATGCCGCAAATATCGGCGAAACCCTTCCCGAAGATTATGTTCAGCAAAACACATTCTGCAAAAACCCCGGCCACAACCACATTTCTCCCGACAGAGTTGTTGACGCATCAACAACCATGCTTGCCGACACAACCATCTTTATCAAAGGTCAGAAGCACGAGCAGACGGCAAAGAACGACACCATTATTAAGTTCGCAATAAAGCTTCTTGAAGGCGATGAAATGAAGGATGTTTTCTCTGTCCCCGAATTTCCTCAGTTCCATAAAGTTGAGCCGGCTCCCGCAGATGACGGCGGCTTCTTCACAAAGCTGAGTGATTGGCTTTTTGAGAATTTCGGTTCAAACGGTTTCTCCGAAATGCCCGGAATTACGCTCGATAAAATCTTTAGTTTTATCACTTCTCCCATAAAAGATTTATTCTGATTGTTAAGGAAGGACGGAAATAAAAAATGAAAAAGTTTCTTTCTTTTATCCTTGCATTCTCCCTCATTTTCTCAATGCTTTCAATCGGCGCATCCGCAGCAGTTAAAACCGAATGCGGCGGAAACTGCGACATTTGCCCCTCAATCGTTGTGCCCGGCATCGGCCAGTCCAATGTTTGGGCTCTTGACGAAAACGGCGATTATCTTCTTGATGCGGACGGCGAAAGAATAAGCTGCTTCCCTGCGGTTTTCGATGTCGGTTCAATAGTCAAAACCGTTCTTGTTCCTGCTCTCCTTACGCTCATCACCCAGATGGATTTCGGCCTTTCCGATGCTCTCTGCGACGTTGTTCTGGATGCATTCGCCGTTAATCTGTGTGACACAAACGGCAAGAACACGGGCAACATTGAGGTTGAGAGATATCTTTATTCGGTTGCAGAATGCAGCGAATACGAAAAAAGCCAGATTTATGGCAACATTCCTCTTCAGGAATATGCCGAAATTGCAGGCGAAGACCATCTTTATTACTATGCTTACAACTCCTTCACCAATGTTCATGAAACAATAGACGGTCTTTATGAATTCATTCAGATGGTTAAGGCTGAAACGGGCCACGACAAAATAAACATCGTGCCTATCAGCATGGGCGGCTCAATCGCAAACGGCCTGCTTGATTACTATCCCGATGTTATGGATGACCTCAACAAGGTTGTTTACATCGTTCCTGCTCTCAACGGCTCAACCATCGTTGGCGACCTTTACAAAAAAGACCTCACTTTCCTCAATGCAGATTTCCTTTATAACGGTTTCCTTGAAACCCTTATGGACGAAGACGAGGCAAGAATGATTGAGGTTATCGCAAGAATTCTGCCCGACCAGGTGCTTATGAACGCGCTCAACAAGGTTGCAGATTGCCTTATCGAGGATGTTGCGGCAAACATTACAAGCCTTTGGGGTCTTTGCCCGAAAGAGGATTATCCCGAGGCTTCCGCAAGACTTCTTGCAAACAAGCCGGAAATCAAAAAGCAGACAGACAGATATTATCAGTCCCAGTTAAATTCACTTGCCAACATTCAGAAGATGGTTGACAAGGGCGTTGAGGTTTATAACATCGTTGACTACGATGCTCCTCTTTATCAGATTGGTAATTCATGGAATGAAGACAACGCTGACGGCGTTATCCACCTTTCCTCAACAGCGATGGGTGTTCACAGCGCGCTTGTGGGCGAAACTCTGCCCGAGGGCTATGAGCAGGCAAACACAAGCCCCAACTGCTCCGACTCCTCCCACAATCACATTTCTCCCGACGCAGTTGTTGATGCTTCAACAGGTCTGCTGCCCGACACAACCTTCTATTTCGACGGTCAGAACCATGAACAGACTGCCAGAAACGATATTATAATCGCTCTTGCAACAAAGCTTCTTGCAACTGATGAAATCAAGAGTGTTTATTCAACACCCGATTTCCCGCAGTTCAACGGCCACAGAGACCCGAGAAAGCTTAAGAATGACCTGATTCCCAAGGCAAAAGCCGTTGATGCTTCTGCTCTCAGCGCTGCGGATGCCGCGGAGCTTGCGGATGCAATCAAAGAGGCGGAAGCTTTTGTTAACGGCACAGTCTGCTATGACGGCCAGCAGGAGATTATTCAGGAAAAGCTCAGAAGCGTTCTTATCAAAACGGGCGCAATTGCAGCCGAAGAAGAGGAGGAACCCTCCGACACCTTCGGAAAAATCAGCCTTTGGCTCTATGATAATTTCGGCACAAACGGATTTTCCGAGCTTCCCGTTGTTATCATTAATATTGTAATTAAAACAATAAGCGATTTTACAAACGGCATTTTTGCCAAGGCGTTTTAATTTCCGTCAAGGCTTTAATATGTTGTCAAACGGTTTGAAAAGTTTTTGAGTTTTGTTAAAAAACGGATTAATTGTTGACATATTAAACATAAAGTGCTATTATTAACTGACTTTAAAGTTGTGAAGCATCACAACAAAAGCAATAAATGAAAGGACAGACTCCAAAATGAAAAAGTTTTTAGCAGTTCTCTTCGCACTCATCTTTGCACTTTCCGCAACAACAGTTGCATTTGCAGGCGTTGAAACTCTCACCTGCGACACATGCTTCGAAGTTCTTCCCTCTCTTGCAGAGTACAACAAGCACGTTGCAGGCGGCTGCCTTGTTGACTTTGAGCCCTGCGCATATTGCGGCGGCAACATCGCAAACGAAAACCTTGAAGCTCATCAGCTTATGTGCCCCAAGGGTGCAGGCAAATGCGAATTCTGCGGCAAGGACTATGCAACTCAGGCTGACTACGCAGCTCACAAGGATGCAGACTGCAAGGTAACAACCTCCATCGGTGACAAAGTTCCCGTTGCTACAGTTGTTGACAAGGTTGTTGAAGTTGTTAAGGGCATCGACTGGGCAGACCTCGGCGGCAAGGTTGTTGACGCTGTTAAGGGCATCGACTTCGAAGGCCTCATCGCTAAGATTAAGCCTATCTTCGAGAAGATCATTGCTTTTGTAACAGAGAATTTCCCTGTTGCTGAATAATTTAATCAGTAAAACAAGACAAGGACTGATGCTTGCATCAGTCCTTGTTTCTTTTTATTCGCTTATTCTGTGGCCGTCTTTGAACTTAACCTTGCCGAGGAAGGGGATTTTGATGAAACCGTCAAACTCGTCATCGTCAAAGGTTATTGTGAGCTCAACATCCTTGCCGGGAAGCAGGCTTGTTTGGGCAATTGCTTCAATTGTGTCGCCGTCCTCTTTAACCTCTTTGATATCAATGTTGGGGATGTCAATGCCGGGGATGTCGAGGTCAAAGCCGTAGCTTCCGTTATTGTCAAAAACATTAATCTTTACTTCGCCTGAAAAAAACATGGTGTTAACCGAGCAGGCCCATTTGCCTAAACCAATCATATTCTGAATCTCCTTTCATTGCGCGGAAATAGTATGTAAGAATATACTACCATATTTTTCGGTAATGTGCAACTAAAAAAAATGCTGCCCTCAATTTTAATATTATATGAACTTATATATAAAATGTTGACCTTAAGATTTAAAACTGATATAATAATGTAATTAAAATAGGAGGAGTGTCTTATGATTAAAATTTCTCCGTCGGTGCTTGCAAGCGATTTTTCAGCCCTCGGCACAGAGGCGGCAAGGATGGAAAGCTGCGGCGCGGATTACCTTCATCTTGATGTTATGGACGGCCGATTTGTTCCCAACATCACCTTCGGTGCGCCCGTTATCAAAAGCATAAGAAACAAAACAAAGCTTGTTTTTGACGTTCATCTCATGATTGATGAGCCTTTAAAATATATTGAAGATTTCAAAAAAGCAGGTGCAGACCTCATAACATTTCATATCGAAAGCTCGTCGCCCGCAGCGCAAACGGTTGATAAAATCATTGAGTGCGGCTGCAAGGCGGGCATCAGCATAAAGCCCAAAACGGCGGCAGAGGAGGTTTTTCCTTATCTCGATAAGCTTGCCATGGTGCTTGTTATGACGGTTGAGCCGGGCTTCGGCGGGCAGTCGTTTATGCCCGAAACAATGGAAAAAATAAAGACCCTGCGAGAGGAAATCAAACGCAGAGGTCTTTCGGTTGATATTCAGGTTGACGGCGGAATCAACGAAAAAACCGTTGAAACCGCAGCCGCCGCGGGCGCAAATGTTTTTGTTGCAGGCAGTGCCGTTTTCGGCGCTGATGATGCCGCAAAAGCAATCAAGGATTTGAGAAGCCTTGCGGAAAAGGCGTATTCTGAATGAACGGTTTCAGCGAAATCCGTCATCAGCTTTTCGCTTGAACAAGCTTTTCAAGAGCGTTCTGCGCAATAAGCTCGTTCCAATGCTCCTTTGTGAAATCGCAAACAAGCGCGGAACAGCATTCGGTTTTTCCGAACTCCGAAAAATAGTTTCTGATTTGCGAAAGATCTTCGGCTGCGCCGATTATGAGGCGGTATTTGCCGCCCAGCTCATAGAGGCTGCTTTGAATTTCGCAGTCCGGCAGACTGAAGCCTTGGGCTGCGCCGAGAAGAGCTTCGGAATTTTCAAATTCGCAAACAAAAATTTCGCATTGCTTTTTTAAAAGCTGTTTTTTCGGCAGATATTTTCTTTTTGAATCCAGAATGGTGAAGCTCAGCACACAGCCGCCCTCGCTTTTGGGCATGGCTTCGATTATCATTCTGCGCGACGGGTCAAACTCCCGCCCGAGAATTTTCCCCGCTTCGTCAAGCAAAGTCCAGATAACTCTGCGGGTTTCGATGGTTGAATAGTCCATTTCTTCGTATGTAATATCCAAATCGAGCATATCCTTCTCGGTTAAGTCAACAATTATTTTATCCTCGGCAGGAGAATTAATCTTCATACTGTTGCCTCCTTTTTAGTGCTATAAACTATAATATGCTTTTCGGCGGCGGTATGCAATGAATAAATAATGGAATTTCAGGGGTGAAAAGCCTTGGTGAATAAAGCCTCAAAACAGAATACAGTCAAAAGCTCGCAGCTTTTCGGCGATTATCTTATCATGCTGATTGCTCCGTGTGTTCTTGCGCTGTGGTATTACGGAACTCGTGTTCTTTATGTGCTGGGTGCAGGCATTTTAACCGCGCTTGTCTGCGACTTCGGCGCAAGTGCGCTGCTGGGCAAAAAGTTCCGCCTGAAGGATTTCAGCAATATTTTCATCGGTGCGGCAATTGCGCTGATGATGCCTGCGGGTGTTCCGCTTTATATCCCTTGTGCGGCTGCGGCTTTTGCCGTTTTGGCGGTTAAAATACCGTTTGGCGGTGCGCTTCACGCCCCGTTTGTTCCTGCGGCGGCAGGCTTCGCCTTTGCAAGTGTATGCTTCAAAGAGCAGGTTTTTTCCTATACGGTAAACACCGCGGATAAATTTCTCGGCGCAACCTCACTCGCATCGCTCCTTGCAGGCGGCAATTCGGTTCATCTGAATGCGGCCAATCTGTTTGATATCGTCAGCGGCAACGTGGCAGGCCCGATGGGTACGAGCTGCGGAATTCTTATGCTTGGTTGCTGCGCATATCTTTTTGTGAGAAGAAAAAAAGCCCTGCTTGCAACGGCAGGTTTTATTGGCGCTTGTGCGCTTTATGCGGTTATTTTTCCGCGAATCAATGCCTCCGCGCTTACGAGCATTGTTCTGGAGCTTTCCGCAGGTTCGCTTATGTTTGCGGCCGTTTTTCTTGTTACGGATTACGCAACTTTGCCCCAAAACGGAATAAACCGAGTAATTTACGGCGCGGTATGCGGCATATTCTGTATGGCAATGAGGAGTGCAGGCACTTATGAAGAAACGGTATGCTTTGCCGTTCTTTTTGCAAACGGAATCCGCCCCGTGCTTGACTCCGTATTCAATGCTCTGCCCTCTCTCAAAAAAGCTCCCTCCGCAAGAAAGGAGGCGGCAAAAGAATGAGCAGAAATATAACCTTTAAAGATATGTTTATCAAGGGCGCAATAATTTTTAACCCCGTGCTGATTCAGCTGGTTGGCCTGTGCCCCGTTGTTGCGGCGTCAACGTCCCTTACAAGCGCCGCGGCTCTTTCGCTTGCGCTGTGCGCCGACCTTATTGTTACCTGCGTTATCGCAAGCGCGCTTTTCAAAAAAATTCCCCGCTGGGCCAGGGTAGCCCTCTACCTTGTCATCGGCCTTGTCATGATTTGCCCCGTGCTTTGGTTTGCGGAAACAAAAACTCTGATGAATCTGAGCCTCGGCGTTAAAATTTATCTTCCGCTTGTGGCAATCAACTCCGTAACAGCCGTTCACTGCGAGCAGTTTGCGGTTAAAAATGACGTTAAGCTTGCGTTTTTTGATGCGGCGGCGGTTGGAATCGGCGGCTCGATAATCTGCATCCTTGTTGGCGCAATAAGAGAGATTTTCGGCAGCGGCTCGCTTGCAGGCGTTAAGCTGGAGCTTCCCGTTATTTTCAAAGGAATGGCGATGCCCTTCGGCTGCCTCATCCTTCTCGGCTTCATGGCGGCAGGGCTCAAGGCATTTGTTGCCTATAAGTATCCGCAGTATTCGGAGAAAAACGCTCCTGCCGAAAAAGAAGAAAAGCCTGTTGAGGTTCAGCAGCCGCAACCAACAGAAGTGGAGATTTTTGATGAGTTCATGTCTGCTTTGGAGCAGGAGGAACAAAAGCCTGCCGAGCAGCCTTCACAGCATGAGATAAAAGAGCTCAGCAAGCTTGAAATTGATGAATTCATAAAGTCGCTCGGCATTGACCTTGAAGAAAAGGGGGATGAGCAATGAAAATAATTTCCGATTTGCTTTTAACCGCCCTTTATGCCGTTTTTGTTCAGAATCTTGTTCTCAGCTCAGGCCTTGGCATGAGCGAAGCAATCCGCGTTTCAACCAAACCCGGCACCTTCGGCAGATTTGCCGTTATGATTTCGGGTTTTTCGGTTGCAACAAGCGTGCTTTGCCGCCTTTTGGACGAAATCCCCGCTCTTGCAAATGTGACCTATGCAATAAGAGCTGCGATTTACGGCGGAGTTCTTGCGCTGGTATATATTATAACTGCTGCGGCAATGCGCTTTATTTTTAAAGTATCACCCAAATTTCTCGGAACTCTCGGAATAGCCGCGCTCAACACCCTTGTGCTGGCAATTCCTTATATCAACCATTCGGCAGCCTATTCTTTTGCGGACAGCATCGGCTCGGGCATCGGCGCGGGTATTGCGTTTGTGCTTGCGGCGGCGCTTATCAGCAAGGGCTCGCAGATTTTGGCCGAAAATAAAAATATTCCCGAAATTTTCAAGGGAACGCCTTCGCTGTTTCTCTATGTTGCAATGCTTTCGCTTGCTTTTTCCGGATTCAGCGACACAAATTTGTTTGTGTGAGGAAAATTATATGATTCAAAAGGGAAAAATAGAAAAAACTCTTAAGCCCTCCGAGCGAAAAAGCATAACGGATTTTGCCGTGCGCTTCGGAACAGGCCCGAGCTATGAGGAAAGGGTCAGGGCCAAAAGAATCGTTTCGGCTGTTTTGCTCACGGCCGGGATTCTTGCACTTATCGGCACAGGCTATTTCTTAACCGATATTCTGCTCAAGATAACCGAGCTGCCTTATCAGCCGGTTTGACAAACTCAAATTGTATCTTAAGGAAATGACGCAATGGATTTTATACCCTATAATTCACGGCTGAGCTACCACAAAGCTCCGTTCGGAGCGGTGCGCGAGGGCGAAAAGGTGACTCTGAGGATTGTTATGCCCAGAAGCTTTTGCTGCACCGGTGCAAGCCTTATTTTAACAAGCGACAGCGGCGAGGGAGAAATTTATCCCATGAGATGGGAGCGCATGGAGGGCAGCGACGAGGAATGGTGGGCAGTGAGCTTCACACCCGAAAAA
This sequence comes from Acutalibacteraceae bacterium, assembly GCA_045645145.1. GTDB lineage: Bacteria > Bacillota > Clostridia > Oscillospirales > Acutalibacteraceae > CAG-177. The sequence continues at coordinate 18,811 of JAZRIG010000020.1, read as the reverse complement.
TGCGGCCTTTATTGGTATCACTTTGCGGTTGCCCGCAAGGACGGTGGCAATGTTATCACAAAATTTGACGGCTCAACAGGCAGAATTTCGCCTGACGGCACAAGCTTCCAGCTGACTGTTTATTCAAAGGATTTCAGGACCCCCGATTGGATAAAGGGTTCCGTTATTTATCAGATATTTCCCGACAGATTCTGTTTTTCGGGAACAAAAAAGAAGAATATCCCTGCCGAGAGGGTTATGCGTTCGGATTGGGGCGGCGCCCCTCTCTGGGAGCCTGACTGCGACGGCAGAATAACAAAATACGATTTCTTCGGCGGCGATTTTGAGGGCATCGGCCAAAAGCTCGATTATCTCAAATCCCTCGGAGTTGGCTGCATATATCTTAATCCGATTTTTGCGGCGCACTCAAACCATCGCTATGACACCGCCGATTATTCAAAAACCGATGTTGTTTTGGGAACAGAGAAGCAGTTCTCCGATTTGTGCAAAGCGGCGGAACAAAAGGGAATAAAAATAATTCTTGACGGCGTTTTCAGCCACACAGGCTCCGACAGCATCTATTTCAACAAAGAAAAAAGATATGATACGCTCGGGGCATATAACAGCAAGTCCTCGCCGTATTATGAATGGTATAAATTCAGAAAGTTCCCCGACGATTATGAAAGCTGGTGGGGTGTTGACATCCTGCCCGAAATTGACGAAGAAAACGACGGATATATCGAATATATCGCGGGCAAAAACGGCATTTTGCGCAAGTGGCTCAAGGCAGGCGCAAGCGGCTGGAGGCTCGATGTTGCAGACGAGCTGCCCGACAAATTCCTTGATGCGCTCAGGAATGCGGTCAAGGCGGAAAAAGAGGATGCATATATTCTCGGCGAGGTCTGGGAGGATGCGTCAAACAAGGTCAGCTACAGCCAAAGAAGGCGCTATCTTCAGGGCGAGCAGCTTGATTCGGTGATGAATTATCCGTTTGCGGACAGCCTTATTGATTTTGCAATCAGCGGCATTGCGGAGGGCTTCAACGATAAAATTGCGGAAATCTGCGAAAACTATCCGAAGCCGGCCGTGGACTGCCTGATGAATCATATCGGCACTCACGACACCTGCCGCGTGCTTAACCGCCTTGCAACTCTCGGCAACTACAGAAACGACTGCGAGGGACGCTACCCCGGCGGCCTGACAGAGGAGCAGAAGGAATTCGGCAAAAGGCTGCTTCGCCTTGCGGCAGCGATGCAGTTCACGCTTCCGGGCGTTCCGTGCATATATTACGGCGACGAGGCGGGGCTTGACGGCGGTGAGGACCCGTTCAACAGAGGCTGTTATCCGTGGGGTAAAGAGGATAATGAGCTTATTGAATATTACCGTCTGCTCGGCAGAATACGCAGCGAGCACAAGGCTTTTGCAGGCGGCGAGTTTGTTCCCGTTTCGGCGGCTTTGGGCTGCGTTGCTTATGAAAGACGCGCAGAGGGCGAAAGAATAATGACCGTTGCCAACCGCAACGGGCATTCCATCGTTTATATTCTTCCCGAGGAGGGCTATGAGGCTTTGACGGGCGGCTCCGTCAACGGCAGAGAGCTTTATATTGACAAAGAAACAGCGGCTATTCTTATTAAACGGTGAGTTAACATGTCAAAGAGAAATAAAAATATAAATTTTCAAACTTATAAGCAAAGCACGAGCGGCCAAACAAAAAAGTTTTTTGTGATTTTCTTCTCGTGCGTGCTTGTTGTGCTTGCAATTTCATGCCTTGCAATTCTGAGCAAGTATGATTTCAATATAAAAAGCGCCGTGAGCGGCGAGGCGGAAACCGAAACAACAACAGAGGTAACCGAAACCGCAATTCCCGAAATTCATGCCGATAAAACATATCTTTTCTGGTGTGCATCGGATGACAGGAAGAGTGTGCATTCGGCATGGCTTGTTAACATAAAGATGCCCGAAAGGGAGCTTTCCGTCTGCACGGTGGCTCCCGAAACAAAGGTTGTTTTTAACGGCGGCATGTCGAGCCTTGAAAGCGTCTATGCCCAAAGAGGCGAAAACGGTTTTGTTTCAGCCGTTGAAAGCGTTACGGGCATTAAAATTGACGGCTATGCAGGCTCTGACGAAAGCAGCTTCAAAACAATGATTAATTATTTCGGCGGCGTTGATATAACCGTTCCCGAGCAGGTGGAATACCGCGGCGGCGATATGACGCTTATTCTTATCAAGGGCAAGCAGAATATGAAGGGGGACACCCTCTTCAAATATCTTAAATATCTTGAAACTCTGGGTGCAAGAGGCAGCTCGCTTCAGGCGGCGGCGGTTTCGGAGATTTTTGAATATGTTTTTGCCCCGTCTTATCTCAACAGACGTTCGGGCATATTTTCCAAGTTTTCAAACACACTCAAAACCGATTTATCCATTGTTGATTTTTCGTCATCTGAGGAAGCAATCAAGGTTTTAATGGAAAACGGCTTTGAAGCGATAAGAACGGACACACCTTTTTCTGAGCTTATATCAAGCGAAAGGGACAAATAATGAAAAAGCTTTTATCGTTTTTGCTGAAAGCGGCGGTTTGCGCGGCTGTTCTTGCGGTCGGCGTTCGGGTCGGCAATGCGATTCTTGAAAAGATGAACCCTTGGGAAAATACGCAGCCGTTGCAGCTTACGGATGTAGGCAGCCCGTATAAAATTTATTACGGCGAGCTTGACGATATTGAAAAGCATGCCTATAACGAAATTCTTTCAAATATTTATGATATGCCTGAAAGCATCCGAATCCCCTCAATTAACGGCGAACAGCTTAACCGCGTTTTTTCGGCGCTGCTTTATGATAACCCCGATTTGTTTTTTATCGGCAGGCGCTGCACCCTTTCCACAAAAATGCTTTCAACCTTCTGCACGGTGGAGTATATTGCGGACAGGGAGGAATATGCCGCCCAAAAAGCGGAGCTTGAGAAAGTTTGCGGTGAGTTTATCGCATCGCTGACCGACCCCGAGGATGATTGGCAGACCGAAAAGGAAATCCACGATTATGTGATTGATAACTGCTCCTATAAAATAGTTGAATCGGAGCATGTTTATTCCTCCGCATACGGCGCGCTTGTTAACGGCGAAGCGGCCTGCGAGGGCTATTCCAAGGCGGCAAAGCTGCTTTTGGATATGGCAGGCATCGAAAATGCCGTTGTCAGCGGAGTTTCGGATAATTTTGAAGGCTCGGAAGGGCCGCACATGTGGAATGCGGTTAAAATATACGGAGATTATTATTATATGGACTGCACTTGGGATGACCCTGTCAGCGATGACGGCGAATCCTTCAGGATGTATTCATATTTTAATCTCAACGATGAGCTGATAGCGGTTACGCACTCCGATTTTTCTTATGATTTCGGCTGCACGGCCACTGCCGCAAACTACTATGAAAAAACAGGCAAATATTTTTCTTCTTATGACAGGGCGGATGAAAAAAAGCTCGGCAAAATGATTGCAAAGGAGCTTGAAAGCGGCTCGGATACGCTCCAGATTCGTTTCGGCAGCAAAGAGGCGTATAAAGGCGCTGTCTCCGATTTGATTGACGGCGGAAGGATATATAATGTTTTGCGTATTGCAAAAAACAACACGGATATCGGGTTTTCAACGGATTCACTCTCCTATTTTAAAAATCCCGAGCAGCTTTTGCTGACTGTTATTGTTGAAACAAACTGAAAGGCGGATAAATAATGGATAAAGCAAGAATAGAGGCGGCGGTCAGAGAAATTCTCATAGCCATCGGTGAGGACCCGGACAGAGAGGGGCTTGTTGAAACCCCGTCCAGAGTTGCAAGAATGTATGAAGAGATTTTTGCGGGCCTTGAGGATAACCCCGAAAGGCATCTGAAGCTTTTCAATGAAACGGGCAATGAGGAAATGGTTGTTGTCAGGGATATTCCGCTCTATTCAATGTGCGAGCATCATCTGATTCCGTTCATGGGCAAGGCGCACATTGCCTATATCCCGTCGGACGGCAAGGTTATCGGCCTTTCAAAGCTTGCAAGAATAGTTGACTCCTTTGCCAAAAGGCCTCAGCTGCAGGAAAGGCTGACTGCCCAGATTGCGGATTTTCTTGAAGAAAAGCTCAATCCCATGGGAGTTGCCGTTGTTATTGAAGCGGAGCATCTTTGCATGACAATGCGCGGCGCAAGGGCTTCGGGCGCAGAAACGCGCACATCGGCTCTTCGCGGAACAATGAGGAGCAATGCCAAAACAAGGGCAGAAGCAATATCGCTTCTGACAGGAGGCAGGCAATAATGTTCAAAGCAGGAAAGCATGAATTCCCGCTGGGCAAAAGAACCTATGTTATGGGTATTCTTAACTATACGCCCGATTCATTTTCGGACGGAGGGCTTCATTTTTCGCCCGAAGCGGCGCTTGAGCATGCTCTCAAAATGCAGGAGCAGGGCGCGGATATAATTGATATCGGGGCAAATTCAACAAGACCCGGGGCGGAGATACTCGGCGTGCAGGCAGAAAAAGAAAGGCTTTTGCCTGCGCTTGATGCCGTTTGCGGCAAGGTTTGCGCGGCGGTTTCTGTTGATACTTTTTACCCTGCCTGCGCCGAAGCGGCACTTGAGGCAGGAGCGGATATAATTAACGACGTCAGCGGTGTTTTCAATCCCGAAATGGCGGCGCTTGCCGTCAGATACGGCGCGGGCTATGTTGTTATGCATAACCCATGCGGCGCGGGTGCCGCCGCGGAATATGAAAACGGAGTTGTGGCAGAGGTTCGCAATTTTTTTGTTGATGCATTGAATCTTGCCGCAAAATACGGATTGCCGAAGGAACAGCTTTGCCTTGACCCCGGCTTTGGCTTCGGCAAAAAATATGAGGATAATCTTGAGCTTGTCCGCAATACGGAATGGCTTAAGTTCAAGGGCGTTGCACTTCTTGCCGCCGCCTCGCGAAAAAGGTTTGTCGGCTCGGCATGCGGGCAGGAGGAAAGCTCGCTGCGCGATTCGGGAACGGTTGCGGTGAATACTGCGGCAATTGCGGGAGGCGCCGATATAATCAGAGTTCACAACGTTTTTTCAGGCGTTCAGGGCGCAAGAGCTGCCGATGCAATATACAGAAAGGCATAAACCATGGATAAAATACTTGTCAGAAATTTAAAAATATTTGCGCATCACGGCGTAAACCCCGAGGAGAAAACCGACGGGCAGAATTTTGTGTTTGATATTGATGCTTATGTTGACATAAGTGTTCCGTGCATAAGCGACAATGTTGAGGATACCGTCAGCTACGCAAAAATAATAAAAGAAACCGTTCGCATTTTCACAAGCCAAAAGGACGATTTGCTTGAAAGGGCGGCTCAGAGAGTTGCCGACGGGCTGTTTGAAAGCTTTGAAAAAATTCAGAGCCTTCGCATACTGCTGAAAAAGCCCGAAGCTCCGATTAAGGCGGATTTTGAATATGTGGGCGTTGAAATATTCAGAGAAAGGGCTGAAAAAAATGAGTGAAGCGGTAATTGCCCTGGGCACCAACCTCGGCAACAGAATCGAAAATATAAACGCTGCGGTCAGAGCGATTGCAAGGCTCCCCGGCGTTAAAATCATAAAAGCATCGAGCGTTTATGAAACTGAACCCGTTGACTGCGATGAGGGCGACAGCTTTCTGAACGCGGCAATTCTTGTTGAAGCAAGCATTTCACCTGCTTTGCTTTTGGGTGAATGCCTCGGAATCGAAGCGGCAATGGGCAGAACAAGAACCAAGACCAACGCGCCGAGAATAATCGACCTTGACCTTATTCTTTATGAAGGCTTTAAGAGCGAAAGCTATGAACTGACGGTGCCTCACCCGAGAGTGCTTGAAAGGGCATTTGTTATGGCTCCTCTTCTTGACCTTTATCCTTCGGGACGGGCCCCGGGGATGTTTTTCGGCCCGCATCTGAGAGATATCGGAACGGAAGGAATAACCAAAACCGAAAAAGAAATTATTATTCCGATTTATTGAGGTGAAAGCGATGGCGGGAGCAACCAACTGCGAAAACTGCGCTTATTATGATTATAATGAAGAGTATGAATGCTACGAGTGCCTCGTTAATCTTGATGAGGACGAGCTTTACAGATTCATGCAGGGCGGCGCTTTTGACTGCCCCTATTACAATCCTTATGACGAATACAAGGTTGTAAGAAAACAGAACTGATTTTCAAGGAGATTTTGAAATGAGCAAGAAGAAAAATCCAAAAAGAAATCCCCAAACAAAAAATGCGGCAAACGCAAAGCCCGCAAAGGCCGTTAAGCCCGAAAAAGCAGAATCCTCAGGAAAGAAATCAACAAAAATAATCATTGCCGCAGCAATAGCGATTGTTGTTATTGCCGCCGTGCTGGTTGGCGTTTTTGTTGTTAAACCCGCAATTGACGAAAAAAAGGAAGTAACAACTTCGGATATCGGTGCCACACAGCCTAAAAAAGAGGGCGAAAACTATACTTATGTTGATTATAAGGGCGCACGCATGGCAAAAGAGCTTGCGGAAATGCTTAATAAGGCTGAGGCGGATAACCGCGCTTCAATCAACAAAGACGGAGTTGCTCTTACTATCGGCGACAGAGAGTTTTCAAAAAGTAAGTTTGTTCTGTATTATCTGGATCAATATCGCCAGCAGCGTCATAAAATTGAATATGCAACCCAACAAACAGGCTATAACGCAACCGGATACGAGCCCTCAATTTTACCCGATGAACAGCAGTATGTTGACGGCGAATATACTTGGGCAGAAGAATTTACACGGCAGGTTACGGAAAATTTGCAGGTAGTTTACACAACATTTGATATGGCAATAAAAGAAGGCTTTGAACTTGAGGAGCACGAAATATACGATCTTATTCAGACCTACAGCGAGGTTTCAGCGCTTTTAACCGGTGAATATGAATCTGTGGATGACTATGTTCAAAGCGTTTACGGCAAGGGAACAACCTATGCAATTTATGTTGAAAAAGAAATAGTTGCCTATTATGCAGAAAGGTATGAGGCATCAAAACTTGCCGAGTACAACGAGAGCTATACAGAAGAAGAGGTTAATAAAGAAATCGCCGAAAACGCGAGAGATTATAAGGTTGTAAAGGCCAGAATTTATCCCATTCAGTCGGAATATACAGGAGCGGATATTGCAAACATAGTCAGCGAAAAGGATTTCTTGGAGTTTGCGGAAAGGAATTCTCCGCAGGAAGGCTATAATGCTGATATAAAAACACAGATGTTTTATGCAGACCGAGCTTCAATATCCGCATCGTTCGGCGAAGAGGTTGCCGAGTGGATATTCAGCGAGGAACGCGTTGCGGGCGAAGTGGGTATTATTCAAAGTTACCTTTACGAATATGTTGTTTATCTTGAAACTCTTCCGTTTTTTGATACCAGCCGTGATATTATTCTGTATGAGGAGTATTTTGACGGAAGTGAGACCGAGGCGGTTATTGAGGAACGTTATAACGAGGTTAAGGCTCTTTATGATTCATGGTCCTCTCAGAACATGACGGCGGATGAATTCAGAAAGGCGATTTCCGAAACTGACCACGCAAACGAAGCAACTGTCAGAACCGGTGACTATTATTTCCAGATAAACAACTGGGTTTTGGACAGCAGCCGCAAGAGCGGAGATATGGAGTTCTTTGCCGACGCTTCAGGCCTTTATATCGTTTATTTCTGCGAGAAAAACGAGGATGATTTTGACTGGCAGGAAAATATCAGGAACAATATGGCGGCGGTGCAGTATTTTGCCGAAAGAGATGAACTGCTCAACAAAGAATATACTGTTGAGCGTGACCAAAAGGTGCTTGAGCTTGCATATAAAACCGCAAATGTCAGAATCACCTATAATATAAACAGAGAAAAAGAAAACTCATAAAAGCAGACGGAAAAGACGCTTTGTTTTATGCAAAGGTCTTTTCCGTTTTTTTACAATTCGTTCAAAAAATCGCAAAATAGGTCTTTTATTTTATAATAGATAGTGGTATAATACTATCCGATTATAGATATTTATATAGGAATATCTCAAAAAACGGGAGGAAAAAATGTCCGAAATTATTTCTGTAAATAATCTCAGCAAGTCTTACGGCAGCCACAAGGTTCTGTCCGATATTTCGTTCAGCTTCGAAGGCGGCCAGATTATCGGCCTTCTCGGCCCCAACGGCAGCGGCAAGACTTCACTTATCAAAATTTTAACAGGCCTTATCCACGATTATTCCGGTCAGGTGCTTATTGACGGCGACGAGCCCGGCGTTGTGACCAAGGCAAAGGTTGCATATCTGCCCGAAAAAACCTATCTTGCCGATTGGATGCGCTGCGTTGATGCAATCAATTTTATGGCGGATTTCTACAAGGATTTTGACAAGGAAAAGGCATTCAGAATGCTTGACACCTTCCAGCTTCCGCCCAAACAGAAGATAAAAACTATGTCAAAGGGTATGCAGGAGAAGCTGCAGCTTTTGCTCGTTATGTGCAGAAACGCAAGGCTCTATGTTCTTGACGAGCCTCTCGGCGGCGTTGACCCTGCCGCAAGAGCATTTATTCTTGACACTATTATGAAAAACCATCCCGAAGGCTCAACAATCCTGATTTCAACTCACCTTATTTATGATGTTGAAAAGATTTTCAATTCCGTGCTTATGATTGGCAGGGGTCAGGTTCTTGTTAAGGCCAAGGTTGAGGATATCACAAACGCTGGCAAAACAATTGAGGATTTGTTCAAGGAGGTGTTCGGCTATGCTTGGCAAGTTAATTAAGAATGAATTCAAGGCAAACCTTCACACAATCGGCATGATTTATGTTGTTGCCGCCGCGGCAATCCTTATTATGATGGCTGCCTTTGTTGCCAAAATAACATGGTTGAGCGCGGTTGCAACCGTTGTTTTGATTGCAACGGGCTTCCTTGCAATTGTTATGACATTTGTGAGCGTTGTTTCCAATTTTAAAAAGACGCTTTTCGGCTCTCAGGGATATCTGAGCTTCACTCTCCCCGTTACCAGCGGCCAGCTTCTTGCCGCAAAAACAATCACTTCATTTGTTTGGATGCTTCTGAGCTATGTTGTGGCAATCGGCATTTTTATCGGCGTTTATCTTTATGCCACGGCGATGATTGGCGAAGATGTTAAAATGGCGATTCAGATGATGACAATGATGTTTGAGGGCATCCCCGACGGCGCAACAATCAAGGCGGTTATCGCCCTTACAGCTCTTATAATTTTTATCAGAATTGTTGTTCTTATTGCGCAGCTTTATTTTGCAATCACAATTGCAAACACAAGAATCATGCAGAAGCTCGGCGGCTTTGCGGCTGTTGTTGTTTTCTTTGCGGTGTTCATTGTTATGCAGGTTATCAGCGTTCTGCTTGCGCAGTATGTTCCGTTTTCAATCGTTCTTACGGGCGACGGACTTTTCTACAGCACAACATCAACCATGTCTGACCCCGTTGGCCTGAGCTTCGGCCTTGCAGGCACAATTTTCAACGTTGTCTGCGCAGCCCTCCTTTTTGTCGGCACGGCAAAGCTCATGAACACAAAGGTTAACATCAAATAAACTCACCAAGGAGAGATTCCAATAAAAATCGGTGTTTTCGGAGGAACATTTAACCCGCCCCATGTCGGCCACAGGCGCTTGGCTGAAGCTGCGGCGGACAGGCTCGGATTGGAAAAGGTTTTGATAATCCCATCCTGCATTCCTCCTCACAAAATGCCCGGCAAGCTTGCATCGGGCGAAGAACGCATGGAAATGTGCCGCCTTGCATTTTCGGATGGCAGCCGTTTTGAGGTGCTGCCCATCGAGCTTGAAAGAGGCAGCAAAAGCTACACGGTTGAAACGCTCAGGGAGCTGAAAAAACAGTATCCGCAGGACGAGCTTTATTTCATAATCGGCTCCGATATGCTTGAAACGTTCACCCAATGGTATTGCTGGGAAGAAATTCTTTCGCTTGCCGTGATTTGCGCAGCATCGCGCGAAAAGGGCTTCAAGGCGGATTTATCCGGCTACACTCCGGAGCAAAGAAAAAGATTCGTTTTTCTTGAGATTGAGCCTCTTGAGGTCAGCTCAACTCAGATAAGAGTTGAAATTGCAGGGAGCAAAGAGCCTGAGCTGCTTGACCCGAGGGTTTTCGGGTATATAAAAGAAAACGGGCTTTATGATGACGGCCTTTCGCGCATGAGAGATATTCTCATCGAAAAGCTTGATGCCTACAGGCTTTATCATTGCGAGTGCGTGAGCGAATGTGCCGCCGTGCTTGCAGAAAAATACGGCGCGGATGTTCAGAAGGCGCGCATAGCCGGGCTTATGCACGATGTTATGAAAAACGCAGGCCCTGCTGAGCATTTTGAGCTTATGGAAAAGAGCGGCGAAGCTCTGACAGACGTTGACAAAACCAACCCCAAGGTCTGGCATCAGCTGACCGGTGCGGCGTTCCTGAGGCTTAACGGCATAATTGAGGACGAAGAAATTCTCGGTGCCGTCAGGTGGCACACAACGGGCAGGGCAAACATGACCTTGCTTGAAAAAATAGTTTATACGGCGGATTTTATTTCGGCGGACAGGGACTATGCGGACGTTGACGTTGTTCGGAAGCTGGCACAAATCAGCCTTGAAGATGCCATTCTTTACACCTCGCGCTACACCGTTGAAAAATTAAATAAAAATAAAATGCCGATTCACCCCGCAACCGTGGAATGCTATAATGACATGATTCTGCATTTCAAGAAAGGATAGTTTTATGGATTCAAAAAATCTTGTTATAGAAATTGCAAAGGTTCTTGACGAAAAAAAGGCGATTAATATAACCGCAATCAAAACCGAAGAGGTCACGATTGTTTCGGATTATTTCATCATCGCTTCGGGCACTTCAAACACCCATGTCAAATCCCTTGCAGACGACGTTGAATACGAAATCAAGCAGCGCTTGGGTATTGACCCCGAGCATATTGAAGGCAGGGCAACGGGCTGGATTCTTCTTGACTACGGCACCGCCATTGTTCACCTCTTTCAGCAGGAGGACAGAGAATATTACAATCTCGAAAGGCTCTGGGCGGATGCAAGCATTGTTGATTTGAGCGATGTTATTACGGAAGACTAAAATTGATTTTATAAAAGGTTGAATTAGGAAAGGAAGCTAAAGCAAAATGGCTCAGTACGATTTTAAAAACACGGAAAAAAAGTGGCAGGATATATGGGATAAAAATAAGACCTTCGAATGCACAGAGGATTATTCAAAGCCCAAGTTCTATGCCCTCGTTGAGTTCCCTTATCCCAGCGGCGCGGGCATGCACGTTGGCCATATCAAGGCATATTCGGGCCTTGAGGTTGTTTCAAGAAAAAGACGCCTTGAGGGATACAACGTTCTTTTCCCCATCGGCTTTGATGCTTTCGGTCTGCCGACTGAAAACTATGCCATCAAAACAAACACACACCCCAGAATCGTTACCGATAACAACATTGAGAAGTTTTCAAGCCAGCTTCGCAGAGTCGGCTTCTCGTTTGACTGGTCAAAGGTTGTTGACACCACTCAGAAGGATTATTATAAGTGGACTCAGTGGATTTTCCTCAAGATGTTTGAAAACAATCTTGTTTTCAGAGATAAAACTCTTGTTAACTACTGCCCCCACTGCAAGGTTGTTCTTTCAAACGAGGATTCGCAGGGCGGCAAGTGCGATATCTGCCACAGCGACATCGTTCAGAAGTCCAAGGATGTTTGGTATCTGCGCATAACAGAATATGCCGACAAGCTTCTTGAAGGCCTCAAAGAGGTTGATTATCTTCCCAACATAAAGCTCCAGCAGGAGAACTGGATTGGCAAGTCAACGGGCGCATTCGTCAGCTTCAGCGTTAACAACACCGACGAAAAGCTTAAGATTTACACAACCAGACCCGACACTCTCTTCGGCGTAACCTTCATGGTTATGGCTCCCGAGCATCCCCTTATTGATAAATATGCTTCAATGATCGGCAACATGGACGAGGTTGAGGCTTACAGAGATATGTGCAGCAAGAAGTCCGCATTTGAAAGAACTCAGCTTGTTAAGGAAAAGACAGGCGTTAAGCTCAGCGGCTTCACCGCAACAAACCCCGTTAACGGCAAGGAAGTTCCCATCTATATTTCAGACTATGTTATGATGGGCTACGGCACGGGCGCAATCATGGCAGTTCCCGCGCATGACCAGCGCGACTATGAGTTTGCAAAGAAGTTCGGCATTGACATTGTTGAGGTTATCAAAGGCGGCGACATGAACGTTGAAGCCTATACGGGCGACGGCGAAATGGTTAACTCCGAGTTCCTCAACGGCATGACCAACAAGAAGGAATCCATTGAAAAAATCGCTGCATGGCTTGAGGAAAAGGGCATCGGCGAAAAGGGCGTTCAGTATAAGATGAATGACTGGGCATTCAACCGCCAGAGATATTGGGGCGAGCCCATTCCCATCGTTCATTGCCCCCATTGCGGAATTGTTCCCGTTCCTTATGAAGAGCTTCCTCTTGAGCTGCCCGAGGTTGAGAATTTTGAACCCGGCACAGACGGCGAAAGCCCGCTTGCAAAGATTGATTCCTATGTTAACTGCACCTGCCCCAAGTGCGGTGCGGCTGCCAAGAGAGAGACCGACACAATGCCTCAGTGGGCAGGCTCCTCATGGTATTTCCTGCGCTATATCGACCCGCACAACACAGAAACCCTTGCAGATAAGGATAAGCTTAAATACTGGATGCCCGTTGACTGGTATAACGGCGGCATGGAGCATGTAACAAGGCACCTTATCTATTCAAGATTCTGGTATAAATTCCTTTATGACCTCGGCGAGGTTCCCGTTTCGGAGCCTTATGCCAAGAGAACCGCTCAGGGTCTTATCCTTGGCCCCGACGGCGAAAAGATGAGCAAATCCAAGGGCAACGTTGTTGACCCGAACGAGGTTGTTGACCAGTTCGGCGCAGACGTGCTCAGAGCCTATGTTCTTTTCATGGGCGACTATGAAAAGGCTGCTCCCTGGAGCGAAACAGCAGTTAAGGGCTGCAAGCGCTTCATCGACAGAGTGTGGGGCATGCTTGACATCGCTGCCGACGGCGACAGCTATTCCAAGGAGCTTGAAAGCAGCTTCCATAAGACCGTTAAGAAGGTTTCAAGCGACATTGAAAACCTTAAATATAACACCGCAATTGCCGCTCTCATGACTCTCACCAACGAGATTTATGCAAAGGGAGCTATCAACAAGGCGGAGCTTAAGACATTCATCACCCTGCTCAATCCGTTTGCTCCTCATATTACTGAGGAAATGTGGGAGCAGCTCGGCTTTGACGGCATGCTCAACGAAACAAGCTGGCCGACCTATGATGAGGCAAAGTGTGTTGACAATGAGATAGAGATTGCCGTTCAGATTAACGGCAAGGTCAGAGAAAAGCTTGTTATCGCAGCCGAAGCCACTCAGGAAGAAGCAATCGCAGCAGCAAAAGCCCTTGAAAAGGTTGCAGCCGCAATTGACGGAATGACCGTTGTTAAAGAGCTTTATGTTAAGGGCAGACTTGTAAATATTGTTGTTCGCCCCTGATTGTTGAGAAAAATTCATATTTTTGTGGTTGACAAGCAGGGTTGAACTATTGTATAATAGTCATCAAGCTATGAAAATTAGTCCCTGTATCAGACGAGGGGAGGGAATACATTGAGTCAGGTAAAAGTTAAGGAAGGCGAGTCACTCGAGAACGCACTCAGAAGATTTAAAAGACAGACTTCAAGAGACGGCGTTATTCAGGAGGTTCGCAAAAGAGAACACTATGAGAAGCCTTCGGTAAAGAGAAAGAAGAAGTCCGAAGCTGCTCGTAAGCGTAAGTTTAAATAATTAAACTAAAAAAGAAAGCACACCGAAGTCGGTGTGCTTTTTGTTTTTATACATTATCCAGGCTTGCGCAGAAGAAATCAAGCGGGAACCAGCTTTGGGCAAAAGCCTGCTGCATCTGAGTTCTTTCCTTTGAATAAAGGCCGCTGATAAAATGGATTGCATCGTTATGGGCAAGCTCAATATCGGGTTCGCCTGCCGCTTGAGCAACGCTGACATTGTTGTTGCCGTCAACGGTAACGGCAAGGAATTCGTCGCGCTTTGTGCCGTGAATAAGCAGCTTTAATGTTCCGGGGCAAAGCTTCATGCGGGTTGCTTTAACAGCGAGAAAAGCTTCAATAAATCTGCCGAAATTGAAAATATTAATCATTTCGGGCGTTCCGATTGAAACTCCGCCGCAGTTTCTGTTCATATAGTCGCAAAGCTCGGTGTCAAAAGCGGGAACGTTAAGAGAGGTGCTTTCCGCGTTCATGGTTTCCATGGCGCACATAATAATTTCAAGCGTGTCATCAATATTAACAGCTCTCAGCTCGGCAATGTGATTGCCGCCGTGAATGTTAACCGAGAAATATCCCTTGAACTCTTCGCCGTCAAAGGCGGCAAAAGGAACGTTTTTCCATGATTTGAGGATATCAATATAGTTTTCTTCGCTTCTTTCCGCATGAGAAGGCAGGGAGTCATTCATCGCCTTGATTTTTTTGATTATTTCGCCGTCATTTTCCGTAATTTCTCTGACGGTAAAGGTGGCTTCTGCTTTTCTGCCCCAAACACGTCTGATATTGCCCTTGTCAATATAGAAACGGTATTCAACGCCGATGGGTTCATAGCCGAAAAAGCCGTATCTCTGCCTTTGGCCGCCGAGGAGCGAATAATCAAAGTCATCGTTTTTCATGATTTCGATTGCCTTGTTCATCAGCTCAATCATGTAGCCCTTGCTGCGTGAATCCCTTGCAACGGCAACGTTTCCGATGCCGAGAACGCGCATTTTTCTGCCTGCCGCAACAACATTGAACGGGAAGCAGCCGACAGCGGCTTTTATTGAATCGCCCTCTTTAACAATAATGTTGTTATAAGCGGGAGAATATTTATCTTTGTAAAGCTTGGGAAGAAGAGTGAGGAAGGCTGTTTTTTTGTCCTCCTCCTTGTTTTTGTTTTCTTCAAGAAAGAAAACGTTATCAAGCATATCCAGAAGCTCTTTGGTTTCTTCCGGTTTTCCCCTGCCGATGTATTTTTCCATAAATCAATCACCTGATATTTATAAAATCATTGTAGTTAAGGACGCGGTAGCTTTTGCCGCTGACGGGCTTAGCCTTGTCTTTTTTGCGTCTGAAAATTATCAAAATTATGAGAACGGCAATTATAATAATTGCGGCGATTCTGAAAATCCAGTTTGAAAAGATTTTTTTTGCGATTGTTCCGATAAACGCAAAAATGCTCATTTTGATATCCGTGTTGGCAACAAGGTCAATCTCTTTGATAACTCTGCCTGCATACATAACCTTTGCGCGGCAGATAACCTCGCCTTTTTTGACGGGAGCGTTAACGGATTCGGGCATTGTGTCCGCAATCGGCTCAACAAGCAGGCTGCCGGATTCCGTGCCGGACGGCACAAGGCTGTAGACGGTTTCCGCAGGGGAAAGCGTTATGTAGTCCGTTCCCTTTGCATAGTTAACGCGAACCTGGCCTTCAATCTTGGTTGTGTCGGTAATGGCAACAAGCTCAATATTTTTGAATGCCCATTCAAACATCTTTTTGCAGTCAAGGAAAGCGCCGTTTTCGTTAACTCCGTCGTTATCAACGTCGCTGAAGGTTGAATTGAGAGCAACGCCGACGTAGTTGTAGCCGTCGTTTGATGCAACGGCAACAACGCAGCGCCCTGCGATTGAGGTTGAGCCTGTTTTGCCGCCCTTGACATATTTGCAGTAGTAATCTTTATATGCGCTGTTGAGCAGATAGTTTGTTGAATAAAGCTTGCGTTCATCCTGAAGGTTGGTTGCGGGCAGGGTGTAGCTTGTCATGCCCACTATTTCCGCAAATGCGGGGAACTCCATGGCATAAAGAATAAATGTTGCCATGTCTTTCGCGGTAACATACTGGTCCTCATCGTCAAGGCCGTGAGGGTTAACAAAATGGCTGTTTTCGCAGCCGAGCCTTTGGGCGGTTGAGTTCATCATTTCAATGAATTTTGCTCTGTCGCCGCCTGAAATAAAGTCTGCAAGAGCGGTTGCGGATTCGTTTGCGCTCTTGAGAAGCAGGCAGCAAAGCAGGTCATAAACGCTCAGCTGCTCGCCTGCCTGCAGGCCGCCGAGGGAGCTGCCCGTGCCGCTGAGCTCATCAATGCAGGATTCGCTGACTGTGACCATGGTTGAAAGGTCAGAGCAGTTTTCAAGAACCACGATTGCCGTAACAACCTTTGTGAGGCTTGCGGGTGCAGTCTGCTTGCCTGCGTTTTTGGCGAAAATAACCTCTGAATTATCCGAACTCATGAGCAGAAGGCAGTCGGAATATAATCCGAGTGACTTCATAACATCGTCATAGGATGCGCTTGCGTTAACGCAGAACAATGAGCTTAAAAGAACTGCCAGAACCGTTAATATACTTAAAATCTTTTTCATATTACAACACCGTTTTTTAAAAATATAACTTAAACAGTATATCATACTTTTATGAATAAATAAATACCCAAATTAATTTTTAAACAATTGATTAAAAGCGTTTTGTGCGCCTTGATTTTTTCTCCGTTTTAGAGTATAGTAAAAATGATTATGATTAAAAAGGAGCAATTCCATGGTTTATATAACAGGCGACATGCACGGGGATATTTCCCGTTTTGATTCTCCTGCAATAAAACAGCTCAAAAAGGGAGATACTTTGATTGTATGCGGCGATTTCGGTTTCGTTTGGGATAACAGCAAAATCGAGCAGAAAATCCTCAAAAAGCTGGGCAAGAAAAAGTTTAACGTCTGTTTCATTGACGGAACGCATGAAAACTTTGAGCTTCTCAATGCATATCCCGTCACTCAATGGAACGGCGGCAAGGTTCACAACATCTGCGGCAATCTTTACCACCTTATGAGAGGGCAGATATTCAAAATTGACAACATGACCTTTTTCACGATGGGCGGCGGCGAAAGCCCCGATATCGACATCCGCTTTGAAGAAAATGCGTGGTCAAGATATGAGTTCCCCAGCCGTGAGGAGCTTCTTGAGGGCGCAGCAAACCTTGAAAAAATCAACTGCCGCGTCGATTATGTTATCACTCACGAGCCACCCGTTAAAATCAAGGGTTTTCTAAAGCTTAAGGACAGCGAAACGGCAAGTGTTACGGGCCTTAACACCTATCTGGAGGAGCTTTCCGAGGCATGCATGTTCAGACGCTGGTTTTTCGGCTCCATGCATCTTGACAAATATATTTCGAACTCCCATGTTGCGGTGTTCCAGAACGTTATCAACGCAATAACGGGCGAAGTTCAGCGATAAAGCAGGCGAATTTATGTTTATTGAAAAATTACAGCAAAAGCTTGATAAAAACCAAGCATTTCTGATATCCTCACCCGAAAACAGAAGATATCTGACAGGCTTTGCCTCATCTGACGGCTATGTGCTTGTTACCGAATCGGAAGCAATATTCTTTATTGACAGCCGATATATCGAGGCGGCGCAGAATGCAGCAAAGGGCTGCAAGGATATCGTGCTTCTGACTTCACTCTCCGCGCAGCTTAAAGATTACGTTGAAAAGCTTGGCATAAAAACAGTTTATACCGAGGCTCAAAGGCTCAGCGTCGGTGAATTCAAGCGTTTTTGCAAAATACTTCCGTGTGAATGCCTTGCAGAAAAGGCGGACGAAGAATTAACCGCTTTGCGCCGCGCAAAAGCAACGGAAGAAAAGAACAAAATCCTTTCCGCCCAGGCGATTGCCGAAGAAGCGTTTGACCGCATTCTCGGATTCATAAAAGAGGGAGTCACCGAGCGCGAAATTGCGCTGGAGCTTGATTTCTTTATGCTCAAAAACGGCGCAGAATGCGTTTCTTTTGAAACAATTGCCGTCAGCGGCAAAAATTCATCAATGCCCCACGGAGTTCCGAGCGATAAAAAAATCGAAAAGGGCGACTTCATAACAATGGATTTCGGCGCGGTGGTTGACGGATATCACAGCGACATGACCCGCACGGTTGCCCTTGGCGAGGTGTCCTCAAAGCAGGCCTTGGTTTATGAAACCGTTCTTGCTGCGCAACAAAAGAGCCTTGATTCCCTGAAGGCGGGTGTTTCCTGCAAAGCTGCCGATGCCGCCGCGAGGGATATCATCAAAAACGCAGGCTTCGGCGAATATTTCGGCCACGGCACGGGCCACGGAGTGGGGATTGAAATTCACGAGCAGCCGAGGGTTTCGCCCAAAAGCGATGAAATTCTTCAAATCGGTGACATTGTGACGGTTGAGCCGGGAATATATCTGCCGGGCGAATTCGGAGTGCGCATTGAGGATATGGCATTTATCACCGAAAACGGCTGCGAAAACCTCACAAAATCCCCCAAAAACCTCATAATTCTTTGACAAAGCGTGTTTCTTTAAAAAAAGACTTGAAAAATCATAGTGAATAGTATAAAATAACTGTGAAAACATATAAACATTGTAAGGAGAAATATTTTTATGGTATCAGCAGGCGATTTCAGAAACGGCGTAACCTTCGAAATGGAAGGCCAGGTTTATCAGATTATCGAATTCCAGCATGTTAAGCCCGGTAAAGGCGCTGCTTTCGTAAGAACCAAGATCAGAAACGTTATCGGCGGTGCAGTTGTTGAACGCACCTTCAACCCCACCGAAAAGTTCCCCACCGCTTACATTGAGCGCAAGGAAATGGAATATTCCTATGCTGACGGCGATCTTTACTACTTCATGGATCCCGAAACCTATGACATGGTTCCCATCGGTGCAGACACTCTTCCCGATAACTTCAAATTTGTTAAAGAAAACGAAACCTGCCGCGTTCTTTCCTATAAAGGCAG
>JAZRIG010000019.1:0-10993 GCA_045645145.1 Acutalibacteraceae bacterium | reverse complement strand
ATCCTCTTCGTTGGAGATACATACGTCAACGTACTTGCAGAGCTCTGTCATAGCTTCACGAGCCTGAGCTCTTGTCCAGAGCTTGCCTCTGTAGTTAAGATCGCACGAAATCTTAACGCCCTTTGCCTTTGCGGCAATGCAGGCCTGCTTGCAGATTTCAACAAGGTTTGCGCCAAGTGCGGGAGTGATGCCTGTGAAATGGAACCAATCTGCGCCCTCAAAAATTGCATCCCAATCGAAATCGGCAGGGTCTGCCTCCTGAATTGCGGAATGCGCTCTGTCATAGATGCATACGCTGCCGCGCTGAGAAGCACCCTTTTCAAGGAAATAGATGCCCACTCTGTCGCCGCCGCGAACGATTTTGCTTGTGTCAACGCCGAAATAGCGAAGAGAATTGATAGCCGCCTGGCCGATTGCATGAGCAGGAAGCTTTGTTACAAAAGCGGAATCAAAGCCATAGTTTGCAAGCGAAACGGAAACGTTGGCTTCGCCGCCGCCGAAAGTTGCCTGAAGCTGGTCATCCTGGAAGAAACGGTAATATCCGTTGGGGGCAAGGCGAAGCATAATTTCGCCGAAAGTAACTACTCTTGCCATTATCCTCTTGCCTCCTTAACTATCTCAACAGATTTTTTGCAAAGGTCAATGATTTCGTCCCACTTCTGATTATCGATAAGGTCTGCAGTTACCATGTATGAGCCGCCGCAGGCCGCGATAACGGGGCATGCAAGATATTCGCCAAGATTCTTGAGCGAAATACCGCCTGTGGGCATAACCTTGAACATCGGGAACGGAGCGCTCATTGCCTTGATTTTGGCAAGTCCGCCGCTCTGCTCTGCAGGGAAGAATTTGAGAACATCAAGTCCCAGTCTGTAAGCTGTGTGATAATCTGTGGGGGTTGTGCAACCCGCATAGATGGGAACATTTTTGCTTTGGCAATACTTAACGATTTCCTCATCAAGGCCGGGAGTAACAATGAATTTTGCACCCGCTGCGATTGCTTCATCAACCTGAGCGGTTGAAAGCACCGTGCCTGCACCAACGAGCATTTCGGGCACGTTTTCGCTCATGAGCTTGATTGCGGTTGCTGCGCCCGCTGCACGGAATGTTACTTCAGCAACGGGAACGCCGCCCTCAACAAGAGCCTTTGCAAGAGCAACCGAATCTCTTTCAGGGTTATTAAGCTTTATAACCGGCACAACACCGATTGACATGATTTTTTCTGAAATAGCGTTCATTTATTTTTCCTCCGTTTATTTAACAGCTTTCTCACAAGCCTCAAAAAGTCCGTTGATATATGCTGCGCCGAGAGCGCGGTCATAAAGGCCGTAGCCGGGCTTGCCTGTTTCGCCCCAAATCATTCTGCCGTGGTCGGGTCTTACATATCCGTCAAAGCCTGTTTCAACAAGAGCCTTTGTTACCTCATACATATCAAGGCTGCCGCACTTTGAAAGGTGGCCGCTCTCCTCAAAGCTGCCGTCAGGCATAATGAGAATGTTTCTGATATGCATAAAAGCGATTCTGTCCATCGCGCTGTATTTGCGAACCATTGCAACAACGTCGTTTGAAGCAGCGCAGCCGAGCGAACCTGTGCAAAGGCAAAGGCTGTTTGCAGGGCTGTCAACGATTGCAAGCATTCTGTCAAGATTTTCCTCGCAGGTAATAATTCTGGGGAGGCCAAAAATGGGATACGGCGGGTCATCGGGGTGGATAGCCATTCTCACACCGCATTCCTCCGCAACGGGGATGACCGCCTTGAGGAATCTTTCAAGATTTGCCCAAAGGCCTTCTTCGCCGATTTCACCGTAAGCATTGATAAGCTCTCTCACCTGCTCCTGGGTGTAGCTTGAATCCCAGCCGGGCAGATGAATGTCATCCTTAAGCGGGTCAAGGCCCTTCATCTGCTCCCAATACATAACAAGGCTTGCTGAGCCGTCGGGAGCTTTTTTATCAAGCTGAGTGCGTGTCCAGTCAAAAACAGGCATAAAATTATATGTTACGCACTTAACGCCGTATTTTGCACAGCGGCGGATGTTTTCGCAATAAACTTCAATGAGCTTATCAACCTCGCCTCTGCCGAGCTTGATATCCTCATGAACAGGGATGGACTCAACAACATCAAAAACAAGGCCGTTATCTTCACATTGTTTTTGCATTTTTGCAAGGCTTTCTTCAGGCCATACTTCGCCCGGCTTAACATCATAAACCGCGCTGACGATGCTGCGCATGTTGGGAATCTGGCGGATATATTCGAGCGAAATCGGGTCTGACTCGCCATACCAACGGAATGACATTTTCATTTAAAGTTCCTCCTGCTGCCGAAATTTTGATTGGCATTCTTTTACAGATTAATTATATCACGCTTTTTTCGCAATATCAATGTAAATGTTGTCAAAACAGCTATAAATATTTGCAAGAAAACAAACAATATACAGATTGACAAAACCTTTCAAGGCAACTACAATAATTCATGTAACCTCAAGGAAAAGAGATTTTATTATGGAAAAATATATTGATTTGCACACTCATTCGCTCAAATCAGACGGTTCGATGACCCCGGCAGAGGTTGTTCGCGAAGCAAAGAAAGCAGGCCTTGCCGCAATAGCCCTCTCCGACCACGACACGGTTGACGGCTTGCCCGAAGCAATCGCAGAAGGCGAAAGAATCGGAGTTGAGATTATCTCCGCCATTGAATTTTCCGTTCAGTCAAAAACCGAAACGCATATCCTCGGCTATTTCATAGACTACACCAATCCGAAGCTCATTCAGATGCTCAAAGAGGTTGTTGATTTGAGAATCGAGCGTAACCACGTCACCGCTCAAAGACTCAACGAGCTCGGTTTTGATATAACTCTTGAGGAAGTGCGTGCCCTTGCGCCCAATAACTTTGTCGGCAGAGCGCATTTTGCCCGCGTTCTTATGGATAAAGGCTATACCGAATCCGTCAAAGAAGGGTTCGACAAATATATGTCCGTCGGCAAGTATGCCTACTGCGAAAAGCAAAGGCTGACCGCACGCGACGCTGTTGAACTCATCGCGGAATGCGGAGGAATATCATTCCTTGCCCATCCGCATCTCACCAAATTATCCGATGACGAGCTGAAAGAATTCCTTCTTGAGCTTAAAAGCTACGGTCTTTGCGGTGTTGAAGGATACTACACAGACTACACCCCCGAAATGCAGGAAAAATATCAAAATATGGCAAAAGAGCTCGGGCTGCTGATATCCGGCGGCACGGATTTTCACGCCGCCATGAAGCCGCATATAAGCATAGGCACAGGCCTCGGAAATTTAAAAATCCCCTATTCGCTGCTTGAAGAAATGAAAGCCAGAGTTAATATGTAGCCAAAACAGCACCGCTTTTGTTCGGTGCTGTTTTTTACGTTAAGGGGCAAAGCTGCCCCACGCCGTATTATTCGGCCAAATCAGAAGTTTTCTCTGTTCTTCTTGTTGTTCTGCTGGTTCTTGTTGTTCTGGTTGTTCTGGTTCTGCTGATTCTTGTTGTTCTGATTCTGCTGGTTATTCTGATTGTTGTTCTGCTGGTTGTTCTGTCTGTTATTGTTTTCCATTTTTGAGTTACCTCTCTTTAATGTTTTTGAACACTCGGTTCATTTCTATTATGCCACATAAGCGCCTTTAATACTTATTGACAAAAAAATTTCCTGATGATACAATTATTTCCAAAGAAAAAAGAGGTTATCGGTTATGATTTATTATTTCTCTGCAACGGGCAATTCCCGTCATGCCGCCGAAACAATAGCAAAAGAAACCAACGACATCGCAGTAAGCATTGTTGACGCTTTAAAAAACGGAATAAAAGCCACTTCCGGCGATGAAAAAACAGGCTTTGTTTTCCCCGTTTATTTCTGGGGTCTGCCTGAAATTGTTAAGCGTTTTGCATCTTTGCCCGAAGTTAAAAATTCGCTGGGCAAATATGTTTATTGCGTCATCACCTGCGGCGCCAACACAGGCAGCGCGGACAAAATGCTTGCAAAGGCGCTCGGCAGAAAGCTTGATTACAGCTTCTCTTTGAGAATGCCCGATAACTATGTTATTATGTATAACCCCTGTTCAAAAGAAAAGGCACAAAAATTTCTTCGCCACGCAGACAAAGAACTTGCCGAAATTTGCCGCGACATAAACCTGCGCGAAACCAAGCGTGCAGGCAGCCTTGACGGCGGAATTAAAAGCATTTTTGTTTCAAAGCTTTATGACCCGTTCAGAACAACAAAAAAATTCTTTGCGGATAACAAATGCATTTCGTGCGGCCAATGCGAAGCCCTTTGCCCTGACGGCGCAATAAAAATCAAAAACGGCAAGCCGGAATGGGTCAAGAATAAATGCCAGCATTGCACCGCCTGCATCAATTGCTGCCCCGTTCAGGCCATTCAGTTCGGCAAAAACACGGCAGAAAGAGGCCGCTATAATTATTGGAATACAGTTAAATAAAATTCGGAGGATTTATATATGATAGTTAAAAATATTTTCGGAACAACATCTGACGGCAGAACCGTTGACTGCTACACTCTCAAAAACACAAGCGGAACAGCCGTTGACATCATCACCTACGGCGCAACCGTTAACAGCATTTATGCTGCCGATAAAAACGGAGTTTTTGCCGATGTTCTTGCAGGCTTTGACACCGTTGACGGCCACGAAAATCATTCCGACTACGAAGGCATGACCGTCGGCAGATATGCCAACCGCATTGCAGGCGGCAAATTCACCATTGACGGCATCGAATATAATGTTGAAAAGAATGAAAAGGGCATCACCTGCCTGCATGGCGGCGCAGAGCTTTCAACCGCAATCTGGAAAGCCATTATCATTGATGACAATTCGATTGAAATGAGCTACACCAGCCCCGACGGCGCGATGGGCTTCCCCGGTAAGGTTGATTTTAAAGTTACATTCACCCTTTTTGAAGATAACTCTCTCAAAATTGATTATTTTGCCGTCAGCGATAAAAAGACGGTTATCAACATGACAAACCACGCTTATTTCAATCTTGCAGGCAAGGGCGACGTCCTTGGCCACGAGCTGATGATAAACGCTGATGCATATACTCCCACTGACGCTGACAGCATCCCCACGGGCGAAATCCGTCCGGTTGAGGGCACCGCCTTTGATTTCAGAGAGTTCAAGCCTATCGGCAGGGACATCGATGCCGATGATGAGCAGCTTATTATGTGCAAGGGTTATGACCACAATTTCTGCCTGAATGAGGGCGACGGCCCCGCAGCAGCTGCTTATGACCCCGAAAGCGGCAGACTGCTTGAAGTTTTCACCGACCTTTGCGGCGTTCAGCTTTACACAGGCAATTTCCTTGACGGAACAATTATCGGCAAGCAGGGCAATCCGCTCATCAAGCATGCTGGCTTTTGCCTTGAAACACAGTTTTATCCCAACACACCCAATATGCCCGATTTCCCGCAATGCACCGTTGATGCCGGCGAAAAATTCAAATCAACAACCGTTTTCAGGTTTTCTGTGAAATAATTCAACAATTATTTAATTGTTTGTTCATTTTTGCGGCTAAATGTAACAAATTATTATTTACCAATTCACAAAATTGTTAAAAAACGGAGTATAATTATAATTGTAGACAAATTATATAGGAGGGGATTTTATCATGGCAGCGGAAAAAATTCTTGTTGTTGATGACGATACCAATATTTGCGAGCTTTTAAGACTTTATCTTGAAAAAGAAGGCTATGAAGTAGCCATTGCAAACAACGGTGCAGATGCCGTTAAGGCTTTTCAGGAGCTTTCACCCGGCCTTATGCTGCTTGATATCATGCTGCCCGTGCTTGACGGCTGGCAGGTATGCCGCGAGGTCAGAAAGTTTTCGGACAAGCCCATAATCATGCTCACCGCAAAGGGTGAAACCTTTGATAAGGTTCTCGGTTTTGAACTCGGCGCCGATGACTACGTTGTTAAACCGTTTGATGCAAAAGAAGTTATGGCAAGAGTCAAAGCTGTTCTTCGCAGAAGCGGCTCGGCAGCTCAGACAAACATCAAAGAGGTCAGCTACGATAAGCTCAGCATCAATCTTACCAACTACGAGCTTCGTGTTGATAACAAAAAGATTGACACGCCGCCCAAAGAGCTTGAGCTTATTTATCACCTTGCAAGCAACCCCAACAGGGTTTTCACAAGAGATCAGCTCCTTGACGAAGTTTGGGGCTTTGATTATTACGGCGATTCAAGGACGGTTGATGTTCACGTTAAGCGTCTTCGCGAAAAGCTTGAAGGTGTTTCGGATAAATGGGAACTCAAAACAGTTTGGAGCGTCGGATATAAGTTCGAAACAAAAGACTGATAACCGGGAGTGTTTCAGATGGCTGGCAAAAAAAGCTCCGGTCTTTTTCGGAAATATTTTGTTGTTACAATTTCAATAATTCTTGCAAGCTTCGTCTTTATAGGCGGAGCTCTGCTTCTTTTAGTATCCAAGCTGTGGATGGATGAAAAAATCGACCTGCTGACCGAAAACACGGCGAATATCGCCCAGAATGCAAGCGATATTCTGGAATCGGAATATATGGGAATGGGCAGCAGCAGCTCAGTTATTGTTATCTGCAACACTCTCATGCAGATTTCAAATGCCGTCGATGCCGACTTCTTTATAACAAGCCCGAACGGAGACGTTGTTTATTGCAAGGAAATCCTTCAGTCCAACATGGCACTTTATACGGGCAACTGCATGGTACATAATCAATACAAGGTGCCTGCGGATATTATGAAAAAAGCAATCAACGGAACCTACCGCACAACGGGCAACCTTGACGGCACACTCAGCGATATTCATTTTGTTGTTGCTTCCCCCGTTGATGTTGACGGCCAAACCGCAGGTGTTGTTTTTTCAACTCAGCCCGTTATTGACGGGCTTACGCCGTATGTTGCCGGAATTTTCAGAATGTTTTTCTTCGCAGCACTTTTTGCGTTTGCAATAACATTTATTCTTGTTTATCTTGTTTCATACCGTCTGACAAAGCCGCTTCGCCAGATGTCCGCTGCGGCAAAGCAATACGCAACCGGCGATTTTTCAACCCGAATATCAATCAAACGCTCCAAAATAAGAATTCTCGGGCAAGATGAGGTTGACGAGCTTGTTCAGGCGTTCAACACAATGGCTCAGGCGCTTGCAACGCTCGAAATATCGCGCAGAAGCTTTGTTGCCAATGTTTCGCATGAGTTAAAAACCCCGATGACCACTATCGGCGGCTTCATTGACGGCATTCTTGACGGCACAATAGATAAAGAAAAGGAATCGCAATATCTTAAGATAGTTTCCGATGAGGTCAAGCGCCTTTCAAGGCTTGTTACAGGAATGCTCAACATGAGCAAAATCGAAGCAGGCGAAATTGATATCAAGCCTCAAAATTTCGATATTTCCGAAATGATTTTCAGAACTTTGCTCGGATTTGAGCAGATAATTGACAGCAAGCATATCGAAATCAAAGGACTTGAATCCTTCGCAACCAATCCCGTAACTGCGGACAGAGATATGATAAATCAGGTCATTTATAATTTGATTGACAACGCCGTCAAATTCACTCCGAACGGCGGATATATCGAAGTCGGTTCAAAACACGATTCGGAAAAAATAATTGTAAAAATCCGCAACAGCGGCCAAGGAATACCCAGCGAAGAACTTGATAAAATATTTGAGAGATTTTATAAAACAGATAAATCCAGAAGCTACGATGTCAAGGGCGCAGGTCTCGGCCTGTATCTTGTCAAAACCATTATTGAGCTTCACGGCGGCCAGATAGCCGCAAGAAGTGAGCTTGGCGAATACACCGAATTTATCTTCCAGCTTCCGCTCGTTTAACGCTTTATTTCTAAAATTTTGAAATATAATTAAATTTGTGTTCAAACTTAATTAACAACCACATATTAGAATGATAACATCAAATCAATCGGAGGCAAATAACTATGAACGAAGATTTTGAAAACAACTTCGGAACACCCGAAAACACTAATCCCAATAATGATATGCCCGGATTTGAAGCGGAAATAAACGATGTTCCGACCGTTGAGGCTCAGGAGGTTGAGCAGGAACCCATTTCTTCGCCTGCAGAAAACTATCAGCAGGCTGACTACTACAGCCCCTATTCCTCCAACCGATATTCACAGCAGCCCTACGGCTATAATCAGCAGAATTATTATCAACCGACCGCCGCACCCGCCAAAAAATCCGGCACAAGCAAGGGCCTGAAAGCCTTTGTTGCCTGCATAGCGGTTGTTATTGTTTTTGCGCTCGGCTTTGGCGCGGCTTCAATTATTAAGTCTGTGGATAAAAGCAACGCTTCCGTTGGCGAAACCGTTGGAAAGATTAACGAAGATTTGCCTGAGGTTAATATAAACAAATCCCCCGTTACTCCCACCGCAATTTCAAGCGGCAGCGTGCTCAATGCCACTCAGATTCACGCCAAACTCAGCCCCAGCAACGTCGGCATTGTTGTTTACACTCAGAATTCCAACTCCTCTGCCGGTGAAGGCACGGGAATTATCATGGGCGAGGACGCTTCAAGAACCTACACTTATATCATCACATGCGCCCATGTTATCAGCGATGCAGGGGTTAAAGTCAGGATTCAGACTGAGGACGGCACCACTTATGACGCAGATATAGTCGGTTTTGACACAAGAACCGACCTCGGTGTTCTCAAAATCAAAGCAAGCGGCCTGCTCGCTGCCGAATTCGGCGATTCAAACTCGCTGCTTGTCGGCGATCCGGTTTATGCAATCGGCAACCCCGGCGGTGTTGAGTTTTTCGGAACTCTCACAGGCGGCCATGTTTCAGCAATCGACAGACCCGTCAACAGCGAAATCGGCTACACCATGAAATGCATCCAGCATGACGCGGCAATTAATCCCGGCAACTCAGGCGGCATGCTTGTTAATGCATACGGTCAGGTCATCGGCATCAACTCTCAGAAAATTGCTGCAACCGACTATGAGGGCATGGGCTTTGCAATTCCCATCTCCTCTGCGAAGGAAATTATTGAAAATATTATTCAGCACGGCTACGTTCCCAACAGACCCAAGCTCGGCATCACCTATTACCCCGTCAGCGCAAGCGCACAATACAGCATGATTGCTCAGATTAAGGGCCTGCCCGCAGGCACTCTGATTATCAACGAAATTGACCCCGACGGTTCACTCGCCAACACCGAAGCAAGACAATACGACATGATTATTGCCGTTAACGGCGAACCGCTCACAACCGCCGATGTTCTTCTTGAAAAAATCGACGGCGGCAAGGTCGGCGATAAAATGACTCTCACTCTTTGCCGAGTCAACAGCGATTATTCGCTCAACGAATTCACCGTTGACATTGCACTTGTGGAGGATAAGAGCGGCTCAGAGCCCATAACCACCACTCAGCCATATTATATTGACCCGTTCGAATACTTCAATCAATTCGGATTCTAACAAAAAAAGCTCCTCAAACCGCAAAGGTTTGGGGAGCATATTTTTATCTTATTTCATATAATCCGCAATTGCTTCAATTTCCTTTTGACGGGTATAAACTCTGGGAACACGTTTGTTTATTCCGCAAATCAGCTCATAGTTGATGGTTGCCGCCTTTTGTGCAAGTGCATCAACCGAAAGCGGGCTTGAGGGATTGCTGTCAAAAACCGTGACCGAAGTTCCCTCGGAAATATCCTCAATATCCGAAACGTCAAGCATGCATTGGTCCATGCAGATTCGCCCGATAACGGGAACAAGCTTGTCGCCGATTTTCATTTTTGCCCTGCCTGAAAGTGAACGCGGATATCCGTCTGCATAGCCTATAGGCACGGTTGCAATTTTAATTTCTTTGTCAGACGAGTATGTGCGTCCGTAGCTGACGGGAGTTCCTGCAGGGATTGTTTTAACCATTGAAACAACGGTTTTCATCTTCAGCGCTGGCTTCAGATTAACCTTACCCTGAAGAAGTGACGACGGTGTGTTCAGCTTCAAAAACGATGAGGGCATAAGGCCGTAAAGAATAATGCCGGGGCGAACCAAATCAAGGTGCATTTCGGGGTAAAGAACAGTTGCGGCGGAGTTGCAGCAATGGCGCAAGGGGAAGTTGATTCCCTCATGCTCCAGACGATAGATAAGGTTCATAAACAAGGTGTATTGCAGCCTTGTGAAAACTTCGCCTTCCTCTTCATCGGCTGATGCAAAATGAGTAAAAATCCCTTCAGGATAAAGACCGGGGAGTCTGCACGCGGCAGCAATTTCATCAGCAGAGGCCGCATCCTCTATATCATCATGATAAACAAAGCCAAGGCGGCTCATGCCTGTGTCAACCTTTATATGAACGCTGACCTGAACGCCGCTTTTTTGAGCATATTCGGAAAGGCGGGCAGCATATCCGCTGTCAAAAACCGTTTGTGAAATATTGTTAACCGCAAGCGCCTCTGCATGCTCAGGCGGCGTATAACCCAGAATCAGAATTGAGCAGTCGGGGTTAACGGAACGCACCTGAAAAGCTTCCTCAAGGTTGGAAACTGCAAATCTGCGGCAGCCGCACGCTGAAAACTCCTTGACAGAATTCTCAACACCGTGTCCGTAGGCATCCGCCTTAACAACTGCCATGATTTCGCAGCCCGGTGACAGCTTGCTTTCAATGGTTTTGTAATTATGCTTCAGGGCATCAAGATTAATCTCAACCCATGTTCGTCTAAAATACTTTTTCATTTTGCACCTTTCCGTATCGGTATTATATATATTATATATCTATTCAATTTAAGTGTCAATATTTTAAAATATTATATCCAAACCTAATGAACGTTACCCATACGATTCATGAGAATGCAAAAAAGCGGCATATCCCAAAGGATATGCCGCTGTGCCATTCAATTAAATTCTTGCGCTAATTCAATTAAATAAGCTTAAGTTTAAATTATTTGCTCTTCTTTGTGCAAACATAAGCTGCTGCTGCTGCAACTGAAACAGCTGCGAAAACAGCGATGCCTACTGATGAAGAACCTGTTTC
>JAZRIG010000018.1:0-9967 GCA_045645145.1 Acutalibacteraceae bacterium | reverse complement strand
CAAGGGGTCAACGTTTTCGCCGTCAATCAGAATTTCAAGATGCAGGTGGTCCGCATCGCTGATTTCAACAGGGATATGCCCGAGCGAGCCGATTTTATCATATTTTTCAACCTTGCTTCCCTCGGGCAGGCAGCTTCCGCTTTTAAGGCCGCAATATTTCGCAGTCATTCCGTTTCCGTGGTCAATTTCAACCACGGTGCCCCAAAAGCTGTCGTCATAAACCTTTGTTACGCTTCCTTTTGAAACCGCAACAACATCGTTGCCTGCGCTGCCGGCAAAATCCACTCCGTTGTGAACGCGCCAGTCACCCATGGTTTTGGATTCAACCATTTCACCGTTGCTGAAATCCTTGATGATGTCCGTTCCCATCGGCAGGGCAAAGCTGCCCGAATAGGGCTTGTTGTCCTCTGTTTTCTCAGCTTCGGTTGTTGAAAAAATGCGCTCATCCGCAATGCCGCTGATGCCGATGTTAACCTCATCGGTCAGCGGTTCATTTATTTCCTCAATGCTCCATTCAACGGTTACGCGCGAAAAGCTCTCCGGCTCGTCAACCGCGGGAGAATCCTCACGCAAGGCGGCAACCGTGCCAATGCCGACTGCCAGAAGGCAAGCAAAAAGTGCCAAATAAATATTAGGGGATTTCTTGATTTTCTTTTTCAATTATATTACCTCTTTTCAAGTGAAGAGCAGACAATGCGCCTTTCGCTTTTCACTCATTGTTTTTCACTCGTATTTTTGGCAATTATCCTCCGCATTATTCCGAAGCTGCAATAATATAGAAAAAAAGATTCGCAGAAAGGCAATTTTTTGAAATTTCCTCTTGATACTTGCGCCTTTTTCTGCAATAATAATAAGGTATAATTATAATTAGGAGTGTTTCGTTTTGGATAATAAAAAACTCGCCGAGCTTCTCTTTCCCCATATAGACAAATCCCCCGATTATTATGAGGAGCTCTATCCCGCAAGGAATCTGCCCGAGGGCGCAAGGGTAACAAGATTTGCCCCCTCCCCCACAGGCTATCTCCACATCGGCGGACTTTTCAGCGCACTGGTTGATGTTTTGACCGCTCAAACAACAAACGGAGTTTCTTTTTTAAGAATTGAAGATACCGATAAAAAACGCGAAATAGACGACGGCGTTTCAGCCATTGTTAACGGCTTTGACTATTTCAATGTTAAATTCACCGAGGGCGTAACAGGCTTCGGCACCGAAAAGGGCAGCTACGGCCCCTACACCCAAAGCAAGAGAGCCGAGATTTATCAGACAATCGCAAAAAGCCTTGTTAAAAAAGGACTTGCCTACCCCTGCTTCTGCACGGCGGACGAGCTTTCCGAGCTTCGCAAGGAGCAGGAACAGGGCGACGCACTTATCTGGGGCTATTTCGGCAAATGGGCAAAATGCCGCGACCTGACTTTTGAACAAATCGAAAATAATATCAAAGAGGGCAAACCCTGGGTGCTTCGCCTGCGTTCGGGCGGAAGCGAAGATAAAAAAATCGTTTTTGAAGATGTTATCCGCGGCAAAATCGAAATGCCCGAAAACATAATTGACGAAGTTCTTCTTAAATCGGACGGCATCCCCACCTATCACTTCGCTCATGCCTGCGATGACCATTTCATGAGAACAACTCATGTTATCCGCGGCGAAGAGTGGATTTCCTCCGTGCCCAAGCACATCGAGCTTTTCAGAGCCTGCGGATATAAGCTGCCGAAATTCGCCCACACACCTCAGGTTATGAAAATCGACGAAGAAACGGGCGACAAGCGCAAGCTTTCCAAGAGAAAGGACCCCGAAGCAGCAGTCAGCTACTTCTTTGAGCAGGGCTTCCCGAAAGAAAGCGTGCTTGAATATCTTCTGACTCTGCTCAACTCCAACTTTGAGGATTGGCGCAGAGCAAACCCCAAGGAAAGCATTGATAAATTCCCCTTCAACCTCAAGAAAATGAGCTCCAGCGGCTGCCTTTTTGACCTTGTTAAGCTCAACGACGTGAGCAAAAACGTTATCTCTGTTATGAGCGCACAGCAGGTTTATGAAAATGTTGCGGAGTGGGCAAAGGTCTATGACCCCGAATTCCATGAGATATTCACCGCTGACCCCGAATTCTCAACCGCTGTTGTTAACATTGACAGAGAGAATCCCAAGCCCCGCAAGGATATCGCAAAGTGGAATGAAGTCAAGGATTATGTTTCATATCTTTACAATCCTCTTTATCAGCCGGATTACACCATGCCCGAAAACATTTCAAACGAAGATGCCGCTGCAATAATCGCAAAATATGCCGAGGTCTTTTCGCTTGCGGACGATAAAGACCAATGGTTTGCAAAAATCAAGGATATGTGTGAGCCTCTCGGCTTCACTCCCAATGTTAAGGAATATAAGAAAAATCCCGATGCATTCAAAGGCCATGTCGGCGATGTTTCAAGCGTTATCAGAATTGCGCTTACCTCTCGCAAAAACACGCCCGACCTTTATTCCATAATGCAGCTTCTCGGCGAGGATGAAATTAAGGCAAGATTAAATGCGGCAAAAGAAAGCTGCAAATAATTCAACACACGAAAGGATGTATTACAATGGACGAAATCAACACCACTTCAAATTTTATATATGATTTTATTGACGAGGACCTTGCAAACGGAGTTAACACCCGCGTGCAGACCCGTTTCCCGCCCGAACCCAACGGATATCTCCACATCGGCCATGCCAAGGCTATCACCATCGACTTTGCCACAGCCGAAAAATACGGCGGCGTATGCAACCTGCGCCTTGATGACACCAACCCCTCAAAGGAGGATGTTGAATACGTTGACGCAATCAAGGCAGATATTGAGTGGCTGGGCTTCAAGTGGAACAATGTGTTCTATGCTTCAAGCTATTTCGATTTTATCTATGACTGCGCAATCAAGCTCATCAAGAAGGGCAAGGCCTATGTCTGCGACCTTTCCGCCGATGAAATCAGAGAATACAGAGGCACTCTCACCGAGCCCGGCAAAAACAGCCCCTACCGTGACCGCTCGGTTGAAGAAAATCTTGACCTCTTTGCAAGAATGACCGCAGGCGAATTTGCAAACGGCGAAAAAACTCTCCGTGCAAAAATCGATATGGCGTCACCCAACATCAACATGCGCGACCCCGTTATCTACAGAATCGCTCATGTTTCGCATCATCAGACAGGCGATAAATGGTGCGTTTATCCCATGTATGACTTCGCACATCCTCTTTCGGATGCAAGGGAAAACGTTACCTATTCGCTCTGCTCACTTGAATTTGAAAACCACAGACCTCTTTATGACTGGTTCATCAATGAAATCGGCTTTGAAGAGCCCCCCAGGCAGATTGAATTTGCCCGCCTTAACCTCAACTACTGCGTAACCAGCAAGAGATACAACCTTGAAATGGTTCAGAAGGGCATCGTTGACGGCTGGGACGACCCCAGAATGATTACCCTGTGCGGCATGAGAAGAAGGGGCTATCCTGCAGCGGCTGTTCGTGACTTCATAAACCGCATCGGCGTTTCAAAGGCTGACAGCGTTGTTGACTATGGTTTTCTTGAGGCCTGCGTAAGAGATAATCTCAACGAAAACGCTCCCAGAGCAATGGCTGTTCTCCGCCCCCTCAAGGTTATTATCGACAACTATCCCGAGGGCCAGAGCGAGGCCATTGAGGTTGAAATCAATCCCCTTAAGCCCGAGCTTGGCACAAGAACCGTTCATTTCACAAAAGAAATCTTCGTTGAGCGCGATGACTTCATGGTTGAGCCTCCCAAAAAATATTTCAGGCTCTATCCCGGCAACGAAGTTCGCCTCAAAAGCGCATATCTCGTAACCTGCAACAGTTGGGAAACCGATGATGACGGCAACATCACCTGCCTCCATTGCACTTATGACCCCGAAACCAAGGGCGGCGATGCTCCCGACGGCAGAAAAGTCAGAGGCACAATCCATTGGGTAAGCGCCACCGACTGCGCTCCCTGCGAAATCCGCCTTTATGACCGCCTCTTCAATGTTGAAAATCCCAGAGAGGGCGGCTCTTACCTTGACCATCTTAACCCCAATTCTCTTGAAATTCTTGACGGCTGCCTCGTTGAAGGCGGACTTAAGGATGCAAAATGCGGCGATACCTTCCAGTTTATGAGGCAGGGCTATTTCTGCGTTGACAAAACATCTGCCGACGGCAAGCTTGTTTTCAACCGCACCGTTGCTCTCAACACTTCCTGGAAATAAGATAGCTGAAAGGACTTTTAATATGAAATATCTTTACCGAATCGTTAATGCGCTGCTTGCTGCAGCTTTCTTTCCCGCAGCTCTTTTCCTTGAGTTTATTATTGTTCGTCTCTCAACAAATCTGTTTGAAGCGGGCCTTCAAGAAACCTTCACTCTAAAGGAAATCATAGATATTCTCACCGGCAAAGAAACATTTTTCGGAATTGAGGTTTCCGGCGGCGACTTCACCTGGCCTGCAGCTCTTGACCCCATTAAGGGCAGGCTCATTGCAACCGTTGCTGCTTTTGCCGTTGCCGTTATTGCCGCTGTTTTCATTTTTGTCTGGTCAATATGCAGCAACAAACGTCTGCCGGTTGTTATTTCAGCCGGTGTCGGCATTGCCTCCGTTATCACAATGACCTCTTGCTTCCATTCCGCCGCCTGGCTTTTTGTTGACGGCACAATCAATGTTGTTAAACTTTTCTCTTCAGGTCTGGTCGCTTCGATTCTCGGCAACATGGTGAATGTTGATTCTCTCGGCTTTGCCGGATTCCAAAACGGAATTTTGATTGTTTTCATTTTAATTCTTGTTTGGTCCGCCGCCTTCTATCTTGTTGAAATCGGCGAACCCAAAGAAAAAGCAGACAAAGAAAAGAAACACAGCAAATGAGGTGATTTGCATGAAATCTGTTACTTTTGACAACGTCCGCCTCGGCGGTTTTTGGAAAAAACGTTTTGATATCAACAAAAACTCAACCATTCCCACGGTTTATGACCGTTTTTCGGACACAGGCCGTTTTGATGCCTTCAAATTCGATTGGAAAGAAGGCGACCCGAAGCAACCCCACATTTTCTGGGATTCGGACATTGCAAAATGGATAGAAGCTGTTGCTTACACCATCACAAAATGCCCTGACAGCAAGCTTGAAGCAATCGTTGACGGAGTTGTTGACCTCATCGAGAAAAATCAGGACGAAAACGGATACTTTAACATTTATTTCACCGTTTGCGAGCCTGACAACCGCTTTGTTAACCGCATGGCTCACGAGCTTTACTGCGCAGGCCACCTGACCGAGGCTGCAATTGCATATTACAAGGCAACCGGCAAGGATAAGTTCCTGCAGCTTATGTGCAAATACCTTGACCATATCGAAACCGTCTTTATCAAAGAGGATTCTGCCGAGTTCAGCACACCCGGCCACGAAGAAATCGAGCTTGCGCTTGTTAAACTTTACGACTGCACGGGCAATGAAAAATATCTTCGCATGAGCAAGCATTTTGTTGACACAAGAGGCACAAGCGAAAAGGATGAGGAAAGCCCGTTCTATATCAGCCACGCTTATGACCAGAGCCACATCCCCGTTCGCGAAATGGAGCAGGCTGAGGGCCACAGCGTAAGAGCCATGTATCTCTATTGCGCAATGGCGGACCTTGCTCTCAGATGCGGCGACAAAGCTCTTTTTGATGCCTGCAGAAAGCTTTTTGAAAGCGTTGCTTACAGGCAGATGTATATCACCGGCGGCATCGGTTCAACTCACTACGGCGAACGCTTCACCGAGGATTATGACCTGCCCAACGATGCGGCTTATTCCGAAACCTGCGCTTCAATCGGACTTGCTCTTTTTGCACGCAGAATGAGCCTCATTGAACCTGACTCGCTTTATGCCGATATTGCAGAAACCGCAATATACAACTGCGCATTGGCAGGCGTTTCGCTCAAGGGCAATGCATTTTTCTACGTTAACCCTCTTGAAATCAATCTTGAAAGACGCAGAAAAAATGCCGAATACTATCAACAGAAAAGTCACGGCTTCTCAATAACAGAGCGAGTTGAGGTTTTTGACTGCTCCTGCTGCCCGCCGAACATCGCAAGATTCATCGCTTCAATCGGCGATTTCCTCTATACATATAATAATGACACCGTATTTGTTCATCATTATTTTGAATCCGAAGCCGAATTTGACGGCATCGGAATAACCCAAAAAACAGAATATCCCAACAACGGAGAAATCCTTCTTTCGGTTAAGGGCATGGCAGGCAAAACTCTTGCCGTCAGAATACCCGCCTGGGCAGAAAAATTCAGCATTGATGCCAACATAATCAGAACCGAAAAGGGTTATGCTTATATCGCAGTTGAATCAGACGAAGCGGAAATCCGCCTTGATTTCGCCATGGAATGCCGCCTTGTTGCCGCAAATCCCATGGTTGAAGCCGATATCGGCAGGGTTGCGCTTTGCAGAGGGCCTCTCGTTTACTGCGCAGAACGCGTTGATAACAAAGCACCTCTCAACAACCTGAGCGTTGCCGCAGAGCTTAACGCTTCTCTTTCGTTTGACGAAACAATGCAGGCATACACCGTTGAAGCCGACGGCTTTGAGGACGGCGCATTTGATTCTCTTTACCGCACCTATCGCGCTGATTTCACGCCGCGCAAAGTCAAATTTATTCCTTATTTTGCCTTTGCCAACAGAGGCGAAAGCGATATGCTTGTTTGGCTGAGAATTAAATAAATCTGTGTATATTTTGCTCCTTTCTGTTAAAACTAAACGCAAGCGGGAAATGAAAACCCCCGTCAAAAACTGCAAAAAGGAGCAATATTATGAAAAAAACAACAGTTGCCCTTGCTGCCGCCGTTGTTCTCATTGCCTGCATTTTTGCCGCCTGCAACGGAAACAACACCGGCAATGTTTCGGACACCTCTCAGGATCTCGGCGAAGCTCTTACACAAGCCGCAACCGATATTTCCGATATGTTTGGCGGCACAATGGCTTCGGCATCAAACTCGCAAACAAGCTCTGCCGCCGCTTCTGCAGCGGAAAACTCAACAACAATGTAACAAAAAAGATGCATCGCAGAAAAATCTGCAATGCATCTTTTTTAATTATCAAGATTTTTAACCGTAGGCAAATTCCAATGAAACACCGTTGCAAGAATTCTGATAACCAGAACCGCTCCCGCTCCGATAACAATTGCCCACGCAGACGAACATATATTATATGTAATAAGAATATAATATATAATTGCGCCGATTATCGCTGCAAGGGCATAAACTCTTTTTCTCAGAATTTTCGGAACCTTGCCCGCCATGATATCGCGCATAATTCCGCCGCCTACTCCGGTTAGCGTTGCAACAAAAACCGTCAAAAACATGTTTTCGCCAAAGCCGCAGGCAATTGCGCTGTTAACGCCGCCGATAACAAAAACCGCAAGACCGATTGAGTCAAAAACATTTATAATCTGGGAATAAACATCAAAATGCTTTTTGATTTTTGACCCGAGAAAATAGGCAATCACAAAAACGGCAAGCGAAGTTATAACGGCGGTTATGGCATAAACGGATTTTATGAATGCCATGGGCGGCAAATAGCCGAGAATGATGTCGCGCACTATTCCCCCGCCAACTGCGGTTACCGTGCCAAGCACCAACGCACCGAAAATATCGAAATTCTTTTCAATGGCGGTGATTACGCCGGTAATCGCAAAAGCCACGGTTCCGACTATTTCAATCGCCAAAAGCACCTTGTCAATATTCATCGGCTCGCCTCCTTATCAGTTGCTCTGCCGCAAAAAATATTGCGCCGCCGATAATATAGCAGATTATATCCTTCAGGTCAAAGGTTCTGCCGAGGGCAACGCTGATAACAGGGTTGTTTTCAAGACCCATAAGCTTCACAAAATCAAAATACTGCAAAGCCTCAATCAAAACCGCAAAAAGCGTTGCAAAAACAGACATAAACCGAATCTTTTCGGGAATAAACACACGCAGAAAGGCGCAGACGAGCATAACAACAAGCACGTCGCCTATATACGGGCGCACAAAATCATCGTGAACGAAAACAGCGATTAACGTTTCAATCGCAAAAAGCAAAATAAAGATTAAAATATATGTAATTCTTAATTTATTTGTTTTCATTTTTCCTTTTTCTCAAATCAGCAAAAAATTCCGAAAGAAGCGATGCACACTCCTCAGCCATGAAGCCGGAAACTGTTTCGGGCTTATGATTATAAGGCAAATCGAAAAGATTCACCACCGAGCCGCAGGAGCCGGCTTTCAAATCCGATGCGCCGAAAACCAGACGGCGGATTCTTGAGTTGATTATCGCACCCGTGCACATGGGGCATGGCTCAAGGGTAACATACATATCGCATTCCCAAAGCCGCCAACCGCCGAGCTTTTTGCAAGCAAGGTCAATGGCCTCGATTTCCGCATGGGCAAGGGCGTTTTTGCCGCATTCGCGGCGATTGCGCCCAACGGAAACCACCTCACCGTTGCGGACTATCACTGCCCCGACGGGCACTTCAAGCTCCGCCGCGGCAAGCTTTGCCTGTTCAATTGCAAGATTCATAAAATCCGTGTCGGTCATGGGGTTACCTCAGTTCAAAAAGTTTCGCTACTTCTGTTTTTTACTTCTGAATCAATTACAGAGCATACTTCATAAAAATTCTCTTTTATATCCAAATTTGAAA
This sequence comes from Acutalibacteraceae bacterium, assembly GCA_045645145.1. Lineage (GTDB taxonomy): Bacteria > Bacillota > Clostridia > Oscillospirales > Acutalibacteraceae > CAG-177. The sequence continues at coordinate 1,300 of JAZRIG010000018.1, read as the reverse complement.
ATCTCAACACCTTGAGTCCAAGGCTCTCAAGATATTCGGTTCTTTGCTTATCATACTCAATGCCTTTGCTTTCAAAGTGCTGCGAACCGTCAATCTCGACCACCAGTTTTGCCTTAAAGCAATAGAAATCAACTATATAATTCCCGATAATTCTTTGTCTGTTGAACTGCACGGAATATTTGCGTAAAAAAGAAAACCATAGGCGATTCTCTTCCTCCGTAGCGTTGTTTCTTAAGATTCTCGACAGATTTTTCAAATTTTTATTTCGCGGAAGTATTTCCAATTTTATCAATCCTCCGTCTGCGGCTTTGCCGCATCCACCTCCTTTCGAAAGGAGCTGTCACGAAGTGACTGAGGATTGTTGATGCCCAAATGGGCATTATGGGCGATATAAAATCGCCCATAATTTTATTTCATTTCAATTTTTTCGCAATGCCAGATGTCGCGGGCATAATCATTGATTGAGCGGTCTGCCGCAAAAACGCCTGCGCCCGAAATATTCATAAGGGACATCTTATCCCATCTCTTGGTGTCATGCCAAATTTCTTCGGCCTGCTTCTGAATATTTCTGTAATCCGCAAAATCGGCAAGAACCATATAGGGGTCATGATTAACAATTGTTCCGCTTATTTCGCCAAACATCTTTCCGCCGATTCCCTTGTTGATAAAATCAATAACATTGTGGATTTCGGCATTGTTGTTATAATAATTCTGCGGAACATAACCGCTTCTCTTAAGCTCGTTAACCTCAGGTGTGTTCATGCCGAAAATCATAATATTTTCCGCACCGACAGCATCAAAAATTTCAACATTTGCGCCGTCCATTGTTCCAAGAGTGATTGCGCCGTTTATCATCAGCTTCATGTTGCCCGTTCCGCTTGCTTCCGTTCCTGCAAGCGAAATCTGCTCGCTGATATCTGCCGCAGGCATAAGGGCCTCCGCCATGGTAACGTTATAATCCTCCATGTAAACAACCTTGAGTCTGTCCTTAACATCGGGGTCATTGTTAATGAGGTCTGCAAGTGCGCAGATGAACTCGATGATTTTCTTTGCCATGTAGTATCCCGAAGCTGCCTTTGCGCCGAAAATATAGGTGTGGGGAGTGTAGTCGCCGTTGGGATTGGCCTTGATTTCAAGATATTTTGCAAGAATATTGAGCGCGTTGAGGTTCTGGCGCTTATATTCGTGAAGGCGCTTAACCTGAACATCAAAAATTGACAAGGGGTCAAGGCTGATGCCTGTTTTGCTCTTAACAAGCTTTGCAAAATCCTGCTTGTTTGCGGTTTTGATTTTGCGGAGT
>JAZRIG010000017.1:0-19043 GCA_045645145.1 Acutalibacteraceae bacterium | reverse complement strand
GCATCTGAAAGCCTTTCGAGATGAGAAACGGGAGTCGGTCTGCCCTGGAATTCTTTTCTGATTCTGCGAAGCTCCGCAATGAACTTTCTTGACTGGCAGATTGAATAATATGCTTCGGTGATTTCAGCCATGGCAGCCTTGAGCTTATCGTCAATATAAACGCCGCCGTATTTGCCGAAATAACCGTTTTTGTCGGGATAGTTACTGAAATAGGTATCAAAATCTACATTATTGAATTTCATGGTGTTTTCCTCCAAATTATATAAAAAGTAATGTTTGTTAATTTTGGTTTCAGATGAAACTGCGCCATCGTTCTTTTAACAAAATCATAAACTGTGCCCCCAAAAAACAAAAAGCCCCTGACAGAAAAATGCTTTCTGTCAAGGACGAATAAACTTATTCGCGGTGCCACCCTGATTCACGGCGATGCCGTGCGCTTTGCAGGAATACTATCATATCCCCGGCAACTAACGTATGCCAACACGTTGCAGAATACTTTGCGATTTCGCATTTGACTGCACCCTCAGCGGCCCATTTGACAACCTGTTTCTTACCCGACTCTCAGCATCGCGGGCTCTCTGGAAAGGCATGATTGCCGTTATCTCCGCCTCAACGGTTTGATATCTTAAATTATTTTGGATTATACCACCATAATATGAATTTGTCAACAGGAAATTGATGCATGATAAGAAAAATAAGCACCTGCGAACACAAAAGTGACACAGGTGCATTATTAATTATTCAGGCTTTTTGATTTGGTTAAGCTGAGCGTTGATGCCCAGAAGCTGTTCTTTGGTGAGGTTGATTCCCATTGTACCAATCATGCCTGCAAGGCGTATGAAGGTGAAACCGCCCATCATCTGCATCAGAGCATCGTTCATTTCAAAGCCGCCCGCAACCTTATCACCTTCCTTGGGAAGCATCTGTGCGAAAATGCCGCCGAAAAGCTGCATTCCTTCGGGTGTTGCCATGATATCGCTGAGCTTATCATTGATTGAAAGATATCCCTCAACCTCGGTGATATCAAACCAGTTGAGAATTGCGCTTTTTTCTCTGAGACGATATTCTTCATTGAAAACTTCAACCTTGCGAAGTTTGCTTTCGTCTTTGTATTCCCCTGCAACGGCAACAAGGTTTGTTTCGCCGCTGTTGGGAACATCAAAATAGAAGAAGTGGTCTGCGGCAGCTTTTTTGCCGAGGCTCGTTCCGTTTGCAAAAAGCTCAATCTCGGGCTGATTTGAATAAACCGTAACCTTTGTTACATTTTCAACGCGGTCAACATATCTTTTGCCGCAGATGTGAACAAACGGGTCATCTGAAAGCCATGCCTTATAAGCATAGAAGGAATCCTTCTTATATTTTCTGTCAAAGGTAACAAGACCCTTATGGTTCTGGCCGTTTTCGCCACCCTCGCTTCTTGCATCCGCACCGAAATCAAACATGTTCCAAACGTGGGTTGCCCACATATATTTTCTTGAGAAGAACTGCTTGATGAGTTCCTCGTGATAATATGCCTGATATTCCTCTGTGTAGTCGCCTTGAACGGGTTTTGAAGTGTGCCAGTTGAGAGCTTCGCAGCCGTATTCGGAACAGCCGATTGGGGTGTTGGGATGACGCTCGTGGAATTTGTCAAACCACGGGCCGTTCATCGTTGTGTCGCCGCCGTACCAGCCGAAATAGTGGTTGTATGAAACAAGGTCGGGGATTTGGATATAGGGGCTTTCGATTGAGCATGGAGAAACAACCGCTATTGTTGTCAGACGGGTCTTATCCATCTCATGGCAAAGATCGTTGAGAATGTTGTGATTTTCAAGAAGATCGGGATCTTCGTCACCCTTCATTGAGATTTCGTTTGAAAGTCCCCAAACAACGATGGAGGGATGGTTATAGTTTTGAGTGATGAGTTCCTTCATCTGTGAAATTGTGTTTTCGCGGCCTGTGGGCATGTGCTGCGAAATATAGGGAATTTCTGCCCAGATAATCATGCCTCGCTCATCACAAAGGTCATAAAAATACTGGTCATGCTGATAGTGAGCAAGGCGGATGGTTGTTGCACCGACTTCGCAGATAAGGTCCATATCTTCCTCATGATGTTCGGGAAGAAGAGCGTTGCCGATGCCCCATCTGTCCTGATGGCGGGCAACACCGCGAAGAGGATATTCCTCGCCGTTAAGTATGAAGCCGTTTTCAGGGTCAACCTTGAATGTGCGGCAGCCGAAACGGGTTGAAACAGCGTCAATAACCTCGCCGTTTTCAACAAGCTCGGCTTTGAGGGTGTAAAGATAGGGATCCTTTCTGCCGTGCCACAGGTGAGCATTCGCAATGTCAAGAACTGCTTTTGTTTCTGCGGTTTCCGTTGCGGCAATTTCGTTGCCTTCCTTGTCGGTAATTGTGTAACGGATAACCTGACCGTCAGCGGCGTTTGTTACCCATGTTTCAGCCGTAACCTTTGCGTCGCTTCCGGTGATTTCGGGAGTAACGGTGAGGCCGGGGCCGCCGTAATAATCAAGGTCAAAGTGTGATTTGTTAACGCAGATAATATTGACATCGCGGTAAAGTCCGCCGTAGAAGGTGAAGTCCGCAACCTGAGGATAAACGGTTTGGTTAGCAGAGTTGTCAACGGCGATAACAAAAAGATTTTCTCTTTCAAGAGTGTCGGTGATGTTAACGCGCCAGGTTGAATATCCGCCGTCGTGATGAGCAAGCTTTTTGCCGTTAAGATAAACATCGGCAGAGGAGTTTGCACCGCGGATTTCAAGATAATAGCAGTCTGCTTCGGGCAAATCCATTTTATCAAGAGCCTTTGCATAATAGCAGGTTCCTCTGTAATAATCGTTGCCGCCGTCCTGGCCGTCAATTGCGTTCCAGCTGTGGGGCAGATTTACCCAATACCAGTCGTTGGGGAGTGAGGCCGGTATTTCGCTTGCTTGCTTTGTGAATGCCCATTTGGCATTAAAATTAACTATATTTCTCATTGTTTTATCTCCATGATATTTAATAAAACAGCCGGCAGAAACTACCGGCTGTCAATGTGCCTTGATTATTTGACTGCAGAATGTTTTTCTTCGAGCTCGGAGTTCATTTTGTCGAGTGTCTTTTTATCGAGATTATAAATAACAGCAACACCGATAAACTGAACAACAGCACTGAAGAGATAAAGGCTTGCTACAAGCCAGCACATATTGTGTGAGGTTTCAAAACTCTGACCGATTGTGCCGAGATCGGACTGATAGCCGAGAGTGCCCATAATCGCAAGAACAATTGAGGGCCCTATGCCTTGTGCAAGCTTACGGAAGAAGGAGTGAAGTGAATATACGGTGCCTTCTTCACGGGTTCCGAATTTCCATTCGTTATAATCGATTGCGTCTGCCATCATAGCCCATGATACGCAGGTGTAAACACCCATGCCGATACCGAATGCTACAAGACCTAAAAGATAAACGATAAGAGCTGTGTCTCTGCTTTCAACTATGGGGAATATCATCATTATGATACCTCCGACAACAGAAAGCAGAGTACCTGCTACGGATGCTTCTTTTTTGCCGAATTTATTAACAAGCTTCTTGATGAAAGGAAGAAAAAGAACCATGGGAAGGAAGCCTATCATCTGAACAATGCCCGACATGGAAGCTTTATTGAAATAGGTGGCAAACATAATTGTGTTTGCGGTTGTTGCCGACTGCATACCGAGGAACATACCCATCGCGGCAACTGTTGCGCCAACTGCGGGACGGTTCTTCATAAAGTTACCGAAAGCTTTGATTATGTTGAATTTTTGTCCGTCATTAGTCTTAACGGAATTTTCGTCAACGCGGATGGTGATTTTTTTAATCATGAACATAAAGGCAACAAAGCCGATAATGCCCATGATGAGTGCCGCCCAGAAAACGCGTTCGCCGAGAAGGGTTTCAAACTGTTCACCGGTAAGAGGGTCAAGAACAGGGTCGCCGATTTTGTATGCTTCGCCGGTAACGGGATTTGTGTGGTAATCGCCTGTTCCGTCATAAGTAACCTTCTGCCAGATAAGCATGGGAAGGATAATCATGGGGATGATGTTACCGAACATTGAACCGATTGAACGCCATGTTGAAAGTTGTGCACGCTCACCGCTATCCTCAGTAATGAGCGAAAGCATTGAGCCGTAGGGAACGTTTGCAACGGTATAACAAGCATCCCATACAATATAGCCGAGAACGAAAAGTATTGCTTTAACAACTACACTTGCGTTTGGAAAGGGAAGAAATACAGCCGCACCTGCAACAAGCAGACCGCAGGCACCGACGAATATGTACATCTTGAATTTTCCCATTTTATACTTTCTCTTATCGTTATCAATAAGACTTCCGATAAGGGGGTCGTTGATTGCATCCCATGCCTGAACAAGAAGAAGCAAAACAGATAAAAGACCGGTTTCCATCATCATATAAACCAGCCAGAAGGTCTGAACCGTACCTTTGAGAGCAAAGCTCATGTTGCAGCCGAAGTCGCCTGCAGCGTATGCTATTTTGTCAAGCATACCGAACTTACGATAGCCGTTTGAGTCAAGATTTGAATCCGCAACGGCATCGAGATTTGCCTTTTTACTCATTGTGTTTCCTCACTTTCGGGTGCGCTGAAAGAGCAGGGTGTTAGCCCTGCTGTTTTAACACACCATATTTCATTTGAATTATAACATGTAAACATATTGAGTGTCAATAAGGAATGAAGTTATGTGCAAAATTTACATATTTCGTTTAAACAAAAGCAGCAAAGTCCAAAAGACTTTGCTGCCGCAATTTTGAATTGGTTTTTATGGTATTATGAGCAAAGCTCGTTGTACTGATAGCATCTGACATAGTCAACCTTGAATTCGGCAGGCCAGTTTTCCTCGGGTGTCAGTTCTATTTTCCCTGTGCCGTGTCTGTCGGAATGCTGAATGCCGTTTTCTCCTGCAAATTCACAAGAGAGAAGCAGATATTCGGGGTTTTGCGAAACACCGCCTGCAGAAAGGCGCCCTGTTTCCACTCCGTTTATGTAAAATATGTATTCGTCTTTGTTCCATTCAACGCCGTAGGTGTTATATTCGGTGTAAGGGTCGTTTTCAATGAAAACTTTGCCGATGGAAGCGTTTTGTATTTCTTTGCCGTAGCCGTCATAGATAATTCCGGTTGTTATGCAGTCGTTGCCCCACCAATAGTCTTTGTAATAAAACGATTCAAAAACATCAACCTCGGTTCCGTCCTGACCCGAACCGTCAACATTAACAACCTGGTCATTCATCATCCAGAATGCGCCCCACATGCCCGTGGCGGCAGGTAAAATGCATCTGACTTCAAAATAGCCGTAAAGCTGCTCATATTTGCCTTGTGTGGTGATGTCTGCCGTGTACCAGCCAGCTTTGTATTCTTTAAAATTAATTTGCTCATGCCACTTGTCATAATATCTGTTTTCAAGCGGTGTTTCCATATATTGAGCCTTGATTATGAGATTGCCGTCTTTAACGCTGACCATATCTTCGTGCCAATATCCGCCCTTGCGTTCGGTAACCCACCAGGAAGAACCCCATTTTGTTTTGTCAAGAGAATCTCCGTTGAATTCATCGCTCCATACAAGCGTGAATTTACTCATATCAACGGTTTCTCCCTTGGGAATCCTGCCAAGGTCAAGTGCGTTCGGGAGCTGAGGATTAATGAGCATAAGCAATGCGATTAATATTTTTAAAATTGATTTTATCATAACAAACACCTACTGACTTTTAGTATTTTTTTCTTTTAATATCCCAGTTGATATTTTCTTTTATTACTTTTCCGGGGACTCCGCCTATTATGCAGTTTGGTTCATTATACTGCTTGCATAGTGTGGTTGTTGCCGCAACAACGGAATTATCGGAAACAACAACGTTTTTCAGGCAGGTGACTTTTGTTCCAATCCAAACATGATTGCCTATTATTATGTCAGCGGACGGATTGATTCTTTTTCCTTCATTGTCAAGAATACTGTGTGAATCTCCTGTGCGGAAATGAATTTCGCTTGACATAAGGCAACTTTCACCGATTGAAATTTTAGTTCCTTCAATAGCAGCCAAGTGCGCTTTTCCGCAAAAAGCGGTGTACGCTCCGATTGTGATTTCGTTGCAGTCATCTTCTATGTAGAATTCGACGGAATCGAACGAAGCGTGATGGTTGATTACGATTGTGTTATTGCTGCCCTTGATATAAAATTTGCAATTTTTTAATTTAGCAAAATCCGCTATTTTGATTATGTTGTTTTGACCTGAAATTGAGAAGGAGCATGAACTCAAATCTCCTAAATTGCCGGTTTCGATTTTGTTGTTCAATCCTTTTGATTTAACCGTTACGTTTTTTAATAATGTTGTTCCGGCAGAAAAACTGCCGTTTGGAATTTTTAAGCGGTTTTTGCGATTTGTGTTATTAAGCAGCCAAACAACTTTTTTGTAAAGCTTATGATTGTTTTTTGTAAGTTTTAGTAAATACTTTTTAATCATATTTGCTCCCCGTTAACAAAAAATTAAAACCGCAAAGTTTGTAATTTGCATTTAATCACAGCTGATTTATATTTTTTATTATAGCACGGGGAAGCAGGAAATGCAATAACGGAAGTTTTCGCTATAAATGAGCATACTTTCAAAACAATATATAAAAAAACCGCGGAGAATAAATTAATATTAACCGCGGTTTCTTTTGTGTATTAAATTAATTGCAATTGCATTATTTTTTAAAAGTCATGCATCTTTAGAAACGGCATAACGGCTTGCTCTTTCGAATTCTTCGGGAGTGCCGTAGCCTTGAGCAAGATTTTCGTTTATGAGTTTCACAATTTCAGAGTGAAGGCGGTTGTTTGCCTGCTCAATGCTCATTCCTTTTGTTGAGAAAGGCTTGCCTATTCTCGAACAAAGGGTTTTGCTTCTGAATTTGTATTCGCCGGTAACTGCAACAGGAACAATCATTGCTTCATTTTTGCAGGCAAGAGAAGCTGCGCCGTATTTAAACTCGCCAAGCAAATCGTCGGTTTTGTTTCTTGTTCCTTCAGGAAAGATTCCCAATGCGCCGTTATTTGAAAGCACGGCATTGGCAGATGCCTTTGCATCCTCGTCATGTCCGTTTCTGTTAACGCAGATGCAACCCGTAAGCTTGAAAAACCAAGCAAAAGAGCCTTTAAAATACTCTGATTTTGCCATGTAATTTATCGGTCGGCTTGTTGCAAGAGCGGCGAGACATTGGTCAAGCACATGCTTGTGATTGCTGCAGATTACAACAGCGCCTTTTTTAGGAATATTTCCCTTTCCGAACACATGCGGACTGTAATAAAGTGAGAATATGGCAAGCAGCAGGGGGGCGAGCAGTCTGTAACCCCAAGTTCTCGGTTTTTTGGACATCAGCAAACTGCCTCCTTAGCGCTTTCTTTCTGGAGCTTCATGAAGTCAATTTTGTTATAAGCGGTTTTGGGAAGAAGATCAACAAACTCATATTTGTAAGGAACACTGTAATGCATAAGCTTCTTTTTGCAGTAATCACGGATTTCTGCTTTTGTTTCTTCGCTCTTTTCTTTTCCGCCTTTAAGAATGATATATGCTTTGGCAACTTCCTTTTTATATTGATGAGGAACTGAAACAACAACGCATTTTTCAACAAAATCAAGCTCTTCGATAACGCTTTCAATCTGAGTGGGATACACATTGAAGCCTGAGGTTATCATCATTCTTTTTATTCTGAGCTGATAGTGAACAAAACCGTCTTCGTCAATTTTTGCCATGTCTCCCGTATGAAGCCACACCTTGCCGTCAGCATGAGTGCGAAGTGTGTTTTCGGTTTCTTCGGGATTGTTTCTGTAGCCTATCATAACTGTCGGTCCGCTTATGCAGAGTTCGCCGTCCTCACCTGCAGGGAGAACGTTGGTTGTTCCGGGTTCAACGATGCACATTTCCGTGCCGATAAGAGGCTTTCCGATGGTTCTTGATTTATAATTATCACCTACTGAAAGGCTGAGGGCTGCGAGGCCTTCCGTCATGCCATAACCCTCGCAGATTTTTATGTTTGAATTATGCGCAGCCAAGAAATCGTTAACGCTTTTTTCAAGCTTTTCAGGCAGGGTGTCGCCACCGCTTACGGCATATTTCAGGAACGAAAAATCCATTTTTTCGGTGCCTTTTGCTTTCAGCAGTGCATCGTAAAGTGTGGGAACACCGAAAATCATTGTGGGTTTATATTTTTTGAGAATGCTTGCGAATTTTTTGGCATTAAACTGCGGAATCAAAACAGAGCACGCGCCGAAGCAGAATGAAACGTGAACGCATACACCCAAGCCGAAACCATGAAAAATCGGCAGAATCGCAAGAATTTTATCGCCTGCCTTTACATCGCGCAAGGTGAGCACAGCCTGAATTCCGAAGGCGTTGAAATTGCTGTTGGAGAGCATGATATCCTTCGGGGTGCCGGTGGTTCCGCCGCTGTGTAGAATAACGGCAACCTCGTTGTTTTGCTTGCCTTTCGGGCAGTATTCTTTAACGTGCATTGATTTCTTTGCAAAGTCGTTCCAAGACAAATATCTTTTATCAGATTTATCATATTTGAAATTTCTGATGCACTTGAGCGAATAAAGGGTTTTCATAACAGCAGGCATGGAATTGCCTGCAGAAGCAACAATCACTTTTTTAAGCGGAGTTTCATCTATGATTTTGGAGATTTTTTCGCTGCAGATATCAACACAAAGCAGAATTTTGCTGTTGACTCTGTTTATGTGATTTTTTATTTCTTCCTGTGCGGAAAGGGGATGGAGGATGTTTGCAACCGCTCCGATTCTGTTAAGAGCATAGATGCTGATAACTGCCTCGGGAGTGTTGGGCATGACGATTGTTACGATATCGCCCTTGCGAACGCCTAAACTGCTGTATGCGCCCGAAATATCCTCGATTTTTTTAACCAAGTTTTTAAATGAACATTTTGTTCCGAAATATTCATAGGCTAAAGATTCGGGTTGATTTTCTGCTGAAATCTTGAGCATTCCGAACATGGAAGTATCAGGGATTTCAAAACCGAGGGGCAGACTGCTGTTTTCATACTTAAAAAACGGATTTTTTAACATAGTTTTCATATTAACCTCACATTATATTTATATCTTGTCTCATTCCGCGAGCAATCAGAACTGTGCTGATTGCCAAAACCGCAACGGCCGATGCAGCTGCAAAATGTTTTCCTGACAATTCTTTTCTTGAGTCATTCTTGTGAACCAGGTAATCCGCGATACGGTCCTTTTCTGCTTGAGGAAGCGAAACCGAACCGATTAATCTTATATAATCTCTTATATAGCGGTCAATCATAATAATTGCTCCTTTTCAATTTCTTTTTTCAACAGTTCTCTTCCTTTTTGAAGGCGTTTTCTGACAGCCTCTTCGCTGATACCGATTATTTCCGCAATTTCTTTGCTTCGGTAGCCTTCAACATAATACAGGGTCATAACAATTTTATGTTTTGCAGGCAAGCTCATGATAAGCTCAAATGTTTCATAATCTTCTTCGCTGATGCCGATGTTTTGAACATCATAAAGGCTTATCGATTCTCTTCTTAACCGAAACATAAGCATGTTTTTGCTGATGTTGGCCGAAACCCTTATCAGCCACGCTTTTCGGTGTTCTTCGCTGTTGAACTCAGGCGCCTTTGTGAGATATCTCAGAAATGTTTCCTGAACGGCATCCTCAGCATCCTCCGAATTGGAAAGAATACAGTAAGATATTCTGAAAATCAAGGAACTGTATTTATTTACAAGTTCTTTGATTTCTTCTTCTGATTTATGCGGTTTTTGAGCCAAATCGGAAAACACCTCCTTTTTTTCGAAAACATCCATTTAAAAAACAATATTAAAGCGCGAAATGTGAATTTTTATTTGTTAACGATTTATGAATTTTATAATGTTCTTAGTAATTCCGTGAGTATTTGTCAAACTTCGCAAAAAAAGAAGCGCAACCTTTTTGTCAGGATTACGCTTCCGTTGAAAATAAATCTTTATCTGAACAGATTATTAAAGAGCTTTCTTAAATCAATATAAACTTGTTCGATTTTTTCGGCAAATGACTTTTAAAAGCAAAAACATCCGTGGCTGTCTTTTGTGTCTGCTTCGCCGTTTGCGGGGCTGTCGGTCGAAGGATTGATTTTATTCTGCGGCATTTTGGTGTCAGTTGCAGCCGCCGATAAACCGAGAAAAACAGTTAAACAAAGAATTACAGAAAAATTATTTGATTATCATTTTATTTATCCTGTTTTCAAAATGAGAGCATGTCAATTCTTTGGCTTTTTTAAACCTATTATATATTTATCTGTTGTTGTTCTGTTTGACCAGAGGTATGAAAACATACACATTCCGGAAAAAGCGCTTGCAATAAGGGCTTTATAAGTGAACCGATAATGCAAAAATGAGTGGTTCTGTGCAAAAACATACCATGCTATTGGTATTAGTGCTATGATAATAAAAGGAATTGCGGCTTTAAAGTCAATCTGTTTTTTTGCCGCTTCACGTAAAATAATAAATATCATAACCGCAATGAAAATGGCGGCAAGTATTGTTATGGGTGTTTTGATAAATGTGAGTATGTTTTTTCCAAGTACACTTATCACGGAAAACTCGCCTCTACCGGAAGAATGAGAAATTCTGTGTTCAACAGATTTTGCTGATGAAGCAATTAAGTTTTTGCCTGTCAGCAACGAGCCTGTGAGCCATTTGCCTACCCACATACCTGCATATCCGATTCCCCAGCATGAAAAGGCTATCGCGCCATCAAAAATTCTTTTGTTTAACGAATCGTTTTTTATGATGCAACAGTATAATGTTGCAGCCATGCCAAATGTCGCTATAGGATACGTAAGAAAATCGAAAAAAGCAACCAGAACACCAATTACGGTAAAAAAGCATGCAATATATAGCCTGCTGTTAAGCTTGGTTTCAAAAATCAGCATTGCTATTAACGAGAATGCAAAAATATAGAAAATTGTTGCGTACTGCATTGACATCGCAGTTGCAGCGGGAACGATAAAACAAACACTAAGCAGGTATGGGATAATATATAAAGAAAGTTTTTTCTTGAACATAAGCAGGACAATGGTTGCATTCAGAAGAGTTTGAATAATAATATTCAGCACTCTGATTGCGCTGTAATCCATAAACATTAACAGCGGTTTCAATATCACAAGATATCCATGCCAATATCTGGCATATTCCGCTTTGCTGAAAGAGTATTCATTGTTATTATGATAATAGTGGTACAATGCATCAACTCGTCCGACATCATGCGAATCAATGTCATTCATATATACATTTATTGCCCTGTCAATCAATGGTTCGTTGCCGTCGTATGCTGCATTAGCCAGCATTATTGCATCCGTAAAGTTGTCCAAACGGCTCATGCAAAGAGAGGTTAAGGAGTAATCCTCGCCTTCCGTATAAAGCAATTCAGAAGATTTTATAACATTTTTTGTTATATTATCAATCGGCAGGGAGAAAGTTATGAGCATGGAAGCTGTTCCCAGAATAATACTGATAACAACTATAATTGCTGCAAAAATAAAGTATAACGGTATTTTTTTAATTTCATGTTTCATATTATTTTTCATAGTTATCTGTTCCCGTAAGGTTTTTCTTTCTCAAAAAAATGTTTTGTGAGTTTTGAAAGTTTATTTCAAAATCCTGCCTGTTTTTTTGAACGATACAGTCCAAAATTAATCCGGAAAACAGAGATTGAAGTGCAGCTATTACTGTGAATCCGCAAACTAAAAGGGTGGGAATTTTAGGAACAATACCGGTGTTGAGGTAATCGATAAAAATCGGGATAAAAAAAGCGGCAGCCAAAACTGTCAAAACCAGAGAAATTGCGCCGAAAAAAGCAAGCGGGTTATAATTTTTAAAGAATTTAACCATTGTTTTTATAACTCTGAATCCGTCTGCAAAAGTGTTTAGTTTTGAGACACTTCCCTCAGGACGGTCGCGGTATTCTATAATTACGTTTTCCACCGACAGATTTTTGTCGATTGCATGAATAGTCATTTCGGTTTCAATTTCGAAGCCTTTAGAAAGTACGGGAAATGTTTTAACAAAATTATATCCGAACGCACGGTATCCGGTCATTATATCCTTTATGTTTGATTTGAACAGTTTGTTGACAAAAAGCCTCATCATGCTGTTGCCGAGATTATGAAAAGGACGTTTGTTTTCGGTGAAATAAGTTGATGAAAGTCTGTCACCAACAACCATATCCGCGTTTTTATTGAAAATCAAGTCAACCATTTGCGGAGCAAATTCGGCAGGGTAAGTGTCATCTCCGTCAACCATTATGTAACACTCGGCATCTATTTCTCTAAACATTCTGCGAATTACATTGCCTTTACCCTGACAGTATTCTTTTCTGACAATTGCACCGGCATCTCGGGCTATTTCAAAAGTATTGTCCGTAGAGTTATTGTCATAAACATAAACGACGGCTTCAGGAAGAACTCTTTTAAAATCATTTATGACCTTGTTGATGGTTGATGCTTCGTTATAACATGGAATCATTACCGCAATTTTATCCATAGCTTAAAACCCCTCTCAATACAACCGTTTTAATGCTAAAACCACAAAAATTTTATCATACACATCTTGGGTTGTCAAGCGCTTCAATGCAGTCTCATTTTGGTATAAACGAGTATCATTTTGAGCATTTTTTAAAAGTGGGAATCACACTTCCGCATACAATTTAAAACCTGATATTCAATTGATTCTTCTCTCCGGTTGTCCAAAGAATATCTTGCACAGACAACTCCTCTCGATTTTTACCAACCATCTTTTTGGTTTTTATTCACAGTCATGGAAATATGAAAAAATTCCCCACATTACCACGGTACTGCTGCTATTGAAATCTTAATTTTCTTGTGGTAATATTAGGACATTAAAAACAGGAAAGGAAAATAATAATGACAAAAAGAATTATCTCTTTGGCAATATCGTTTGCAATGATTTTTAATTTTGCTTTTATTGCGAACGCAGACGAATCATCTTCTCTTAAATTCAATGAAAGCGGCAAATTCAGAATTATGCTTATCAACGATACCCACGATGATAAAACAACTGACAGCCGTCTGATTAAAGGTCTTGAAGCTGCACTCAAAAACGAGAAACCTGACCTTGTTGTTTTTAATGGTGACATTTTCTATGAAAGATTTCTCAATCCGACAAAAGAAACTCTTTTCGAATCAATGCACGGAATCTTTCAGGTTGTTGAAAATGCCAAAGTTCCGTTTGCTCTTACGTTCGGAAATCATGATACACAGTACGGCGTATCAGCCGATGAACTGATGGGTTATTGCACAGAAACTTTTGATTATTGCGTTGCCGCCGACGGATGCGATGCAGGAACATATAATCTTCCTGTATATTCTGCTGACGGAGATTTGATTTTTAACGTTTACCTTATGGACACTCATTCAAAAGATGCGAACGGTGATTATGACGGCGTAAGCGAAGAACAAATCAAGTGGTATGAGGCAAAGAGTGATGAGCTCAAAGCAGAGAACGGCGGAGTTCCCGTTCCGTCTTATGTGTTTGAACATATCCCTGTAAGACAGATTAATTCCATTCTGAAGGAAGTTCCGTTCGGAACCGAAAACGCAACCTTTACCCCTGACGGATACAAAATCGTTGACCCCGATAAGCATCTGGGCGGCAACTTCTATGAATACCCGAATCCGACAGGTGACGAAACCAACAGACAGTATGAAAGCTGGGTAGAAAAAGGTGACATTGTTGCTGCGTTTTTCGGTCATGACCATACCAACAGTTTTTACGGTAAAACCGATGAAGGTATCATCCTCGGATATAATGCATCTTTCGGATGGAAAGCTTACGGAATGGGCGGCGAAACAAGACATGTGAAAATGATTGTTGTTGATGAAGATGACCCGACCAACCCCGAAATCTATTCAAAAACCTACACAGAACTTACGGGAGAAAATGGCGGATTCGGTCCGATTGATTTCATCTCACCATGGACCTACAACGTAATTATCAATAACACAATCGGTAAAATAGTTGATTTGATTTCAAAAATATTCGCATATCGCAAGATTTATTTTGTCTGATGTAATCAGCGGAACTGTGTTCCGAGTGTTTTGCAAAAATTGCAACGGCACCGAAGCGGTGCATAATTGCGCACTTTAAAAAATGGTTGATGTTTATTCAATTTATAACGGTGTTGCTAAAGTGAAAATCATGAAAGATACATTAAAACAAATCAGTTTCAAGCGCATGAACCGCGATGAATTCCGTTTATATTCAAAATGGTCAGCAAAAGCTTATGCCGACCACCTGATAAAATCGGGCGACGAGAGATTCAGATTCAAAGCGTTGAGAGCTGCGAAAAGTGAATTCCGTGACGTGTTCCCTGACGGCGCAGATTCTGCTGATAACTATCTTTACATTGTAGCGAATGAAAAGAACGAGAAAATCGGTGTTATCGGTTATCAGAAAAGTCCTTTTGAAGAAAATGCCGCTTTTGTAACCGAGAACGTAATCAAAGAGGAATACAGAGGAAAAGGCTACGGGAAAAGTGCGTTTGTGAAACTTCAGGAAGATGCCCGTGAAAAAGGATTTTCAAAAATGGTGCTCAATGTTTTCAAACATACTCCCATATCGTATGCGATTTATGAGAAAAACGGATTCAAAGTAATTGAAGACCATGGCGGAAGTGCGATAATGGAGAAAATCTTTGATTCTGTTGAGGAATAACAATGAAAAAGTTACAGTAATAGGCTGTCACGGCAGTGGTAAAACAACTATTACAGATTAGGAAAAGCAAGAAAAAACAAATCCGAACCTTCGCCGATTGGCATAAGGTTCGGATTTTTACTGTATGGTGCGGATTTTTATAACACAAATTGTTCTCCGGCTATACATATTCTAACTTTCGTAACGGCATAACAAAACAGAAAAGGTCGCAGACCTAAACAGTCTGCGACCAATCAAAAAACTCTTTTTAAGCAAAAAAATTGAGTATTCATAAGCAAATCCCTTATGAATACTCACTATGGCAAGGATGATATATTTTGATACAAAAAATATCCTGCACCCCACCTATCACCTTTTGCCAGTAAAAAAATCCTTTTTTTCGCTTTACTACAAACCACTTGAAGAGTATGCACCCCAAAACCCCTGTTTTAGTCTTTTTGTCACGCGAAAAAATCACGTCAAAAAGTGTTGGTGCACCCCATTAGATTCGTTTCATCAGCAACTATGTTATCAGAACTTTCTTTGGAATAGCTAAAACGCAGCGCAAAGTTATATATTTTTTCAAAAAACTATTGTCTTTTTTAAAATACGGTTGTATAATACAATCACAATTTAACAGACGGGAGCTTGTGTTACAGGCTGAGAGGAAGGTATAACCTTCGACCGATAACCTGATTTGGATAATGCCAACGTAGGGATGCCTGGATATAAAAGTGTTTCGACGTGGCGGAATCAATCTGAAGCTGTTTCAGATTTTTCGTCACTTTTTCTTTTTAAAACACAACTTCTCAACGGTGAGTTACCAAATCGGTAGCTTACCGTTTTTGTTGTTTCAGGAGGTGTTTTTATGGTAAAAATCAACGGCGAAGAACTGAATGTTGCAGGAAAAACAATCGCAGAATATCTTGCAACCACAAATTATGACCCGAAAAGAATTGCAGTTGAGCGTAACGGTGACATTGTTTTTAGATCTCAATACGGTGAAACCTTACTGCAGGACGGTGACAGCATTGAAGTTGTAAGCTTTGTGGGAGGTGGTTAAGCTGATTCCGACAAAAGAAGAATGGTATGCAGCTTTATCTGAAAGACACGGTAAAAAGATACAGAGTAGTTTTGAATCCGCAACCGTTGCAATATGCGGACTTGGTGGTCTTGGTTCTAATATAGCTTTTGCTCTTGCCCGTGCAGGTGTCGGCAAGCTAATTCTTATTGATTTCGACATAGTCGATATTACAAATCTACACCGTCAGCAATATAAAGCCAATCAGATTGGTATGAACAAAACGCAGGCTTTGAAAGAAAATCTTTTTGAAATTGCTCCGTATGCGGCAATCAAAACTCATGCGGTTCGCATTTCTGAAAATAATGCCGAAGAGCTTCTTGAAAAAGCAGATATTATCTGCGAAGCCTTTGATGATGCAGAGACTAAGGCGATGCTGACAAATCTTGTGCTTGAAAGAATGCCTGAAAAGTATTTGGTTGCCGCTTCTGGTATGGCGGGATTCGGCATTGCAAATTCAATTCAAACACGCAGAATATCAAAGCGATTTTATATCTGTGGCGACGGAACGAGTGATGTGTCAGAAACGGGAAGTCTTGTAGCAACCCGTGTGATGCTCTGTGCAACGCATCAGGCACATACCGTGCTCCGAATTCTGACAGAACAATTTGAAACTTAAAGAAAGAAGGAAAAACCAATGAACAATGATAAACTCATAATCGGCGGACACGAATTCAACTCCCGTTTTATTCTCGGTTCGGGTAAATATTCTATGAAATTGATTGAAGCGGCTGTAAAGGATGCAGGAGCAGAAACCATTACTCTTGCGCTGCGCCGTGCAAACACAAAAGAACAGGAAAGCATACTTGACTACATTCCCGAGGGAATTACTCTGCTCCACAATACAAGCGGAGCAAGAAACGCAGAAGAAGCGGTGCGTATTGCCCGTCTTGCAAGAGAACTTGGTTGTGGTAATTTTGTAAAAATTGAGATTATGCGTGATTCCAAATATCTGCTTCCAGACAATCAGGAAACAATTAAAGCAACTGATATTCTTGCCAACGAAGGCTTTGTTGTTATGCCGTATATGTACCCCGACCTGAATGTTGCACGTGACCTTGTGAATGCAGGTGCAGCTTCCGTAATGCCGCTTGCTTCACCAATCGGTTCTAATAAAGGTCTTGCTACAAAAGAATTTATTCAGATTCTTATTGACGAGATTGACCTTCCCATCATTGTTGATGCAGGCATCGGCAGACCGTCTCAGGCTTGTGAAGCGATGGAAATGGGTGCCGCCGCTATTATGGCAAATACCGCCCTCGCCACCGCAGGTGACCTGCCTGTGATGGCATCTGCTTTTAAAAATGCAGTTGAAGCAGGAAGAAAAGCATACCTTTCAGGACTTGGCAGAGTATTAACGCGCGGAGCGTCAGCTTCTGACCCTCTGACAGGTTTCCTCAGAGATTAAGGAGAAAATATGGAAAATCAATTTTTGGTAGATTCGGAACATCTGTCACCTGAAACACTTGAGAAAAAACACCGACTTGAAAACGACCCATCGTTGCGTAAAAATCATATGGAATATATGCCGGGTATGGAGATAATTAAGTCTGATGTCTGCGAAAGTGTTATGTCTCAGATGAACTCCTATGATTATTCAAAATATACTGCTGCCGATGTTAAAGCGGCATTGGAACACAACACTTGCACAATAGAAGATTTCAAAGCACTTCTTTCTCCTGCGGCAGAACCGTTTCTTGAACAAATGGCAGAGCGTTCAAGGCTTGAAACAAGCAAACACTTCGGAAATACCGTCTATCTGTTTACACCTCTTTACATAGCGAATTACTGTGAAAACTACTGCGTATATTGCGGTTTTAACTGCTATAACCATATCAAGCGTATGAAGCTTTCTATGGAACAGATTGAAAAAGAGATGAAAGTTATTGCAGACAGCGGTATGGAGGAAATTCTGATTCTCACGGGTGAAAGCCGAGGTCAGAGCAATGTGGAGTATATCGGTGAAGCATGCAAACTTGCAAGAAAATATTTCCGTATGGTCGGACTTGAAATTTATCCCGTAAATACCGATGAATACAGATATCTTCACGAATGTGGTGCGGACTATGTGACGGTATTCCAAGAAACATACGATGCCGATAAATATGAAAAACTGCATCTACTCGGTCACAAACGTGTGTGGCCTTACCGCTTTGATGCGCAGGAAAGAGCACTGCGTGGCGGTATGAGAGGTGTTGCATTCTCGGCATTGCTCGGGCTTTCTGACTTCCGCAAGGATGCATTGGCAAGTGCTTTACACGTATATTATTTGCAGAGAAAGTATCCTCACGCAGAGATGTCACTTTCCTGCCCGAGACTCAGACCGATTATCAATAACGATAAAATCAACCCTCTTGACGTGCACGAAAAGCAGCTTTGTCAGGTGCTTTGTGCATACCGCATTTTCTTACCTTTCGTTGGAATTACAGTATCATCCCGTGAGAGGGCCGAGTTCAGAAACGGCATTGTAAAAATTGCAGAAACAAAGGTTTCTGCAGGCGTTTCCACGGGAATCGGTGACCACGAAAGCAAATATTCAGGCAAAGAAGCTGACGGTGTTCAGGGTGATGAACAGTTTGAAATCGACGATAGCCGCAGTCTCGATAAAATGTATAAAGATATTACAGAGGAAGGCTTGCAACCCGTTCTGAACGACTATCTGTATGTGTGAGGTAATGAATATGAAAAATTTTGACCCTACTTTATATTTTATAACTGACAGCACTAATTACACTGAGGAAGAATTCCTTTTTTGTGTAGAACAGGCACTCAAAGGCGGAGCAACACTTCTTCAGCTTCGTGAAAAGGAAAAATCCACCCGTGAATATATTGAACTTGCAGAAAAGGTACACGAAATTGCGAAGCGATACAATGTGCCGCTGATTATTGATGACAGAGTTGACGTTGCTCTTGCAATTGATGCTGAAGGCGTTCATGTGGGAGCAAATGATATGCCCGTTGCTACTGCAAGAAAGCTGATGGGTGAAGATAAAATTGTCGGTGCTACTGCCAAAACAGTACCTTGGGCAAAAGAAGCCTGTGAACAAGGCGCTGATTATCTCGGAGTGGGCGCAATTTATCCTACAACTACCAAGGTTGTAACCGTTCTCACTTCAACCGAAACTCTTGATGCAATAACAAAAGCCGTGCCTATTCCCGTCAACGCAATCGGTGGTCTGAATAAAGATAACCTTGATATTCTTAAAGGCATCGGCATTTCGGGAATCTGTGTTGTTTC
>JAZRIG010000016.1:0-13701 GCA_045645145.1 Acutalibacteraceae bacterium | reverse complement strand
GCGTTTGAAATAACGCAGATGTCTGTGCAAAGCCCGATGAGAGTTATGCTTTCGATTTTTTCTTCATAGGTATCATAGGCTTTTAAAAGCTGGCCGAGAGCAACGCTGCCGAAGGTGGGCTTGTCAATGGGTTCTTCCTTGCGAAGAGCGTCAAGCTCGGCATTTATCTGCCAGCCGTCGGTGCCTTTTATGCAATGCTCAACGGGCAGATTTTCGCCCTCCTGAGTGGAAAGATAATCCTCTTCATGGGTGTCACGGGTGAAAAGCACTCTGCCGTCAAAATTCAGTATTTTTTCTTTTACGGCGGGCAGAATTGCAACGGCCTCTTTTGTTCCGAGTGCGCCGTCAATAAAATCGTTTTGCATGTCAACAACAATCAAGAAATTCATTTTCAGCTCTCCTTATTGATTAAAAACATTCGGGTCATCGGCATAGGGGTTATCCATGCCTTTGGCGTTATAATATGCCTGCGGGAATTTTGGGTTTGGATTTTCAACTGCAAGTGAAGTGTTGACAGCAGGCGATTCGCCGCTGCGCAGCAGCCTGCCCACAACAACGAGCCTTGCATCCGTGAAATCGTAGCAGCAGGTGGAAAGAGTTAAGATTTTGTCGGTTTCGTTAATATCAACGCCTGTTGAATAAAGCTTGCGTTTATCAACCTCGCGGATATAGTTTGCAAAGTTTTCGTCTGAAGCGGTTGTGAAAATATAATTGAAAACATCGCCGTTATTATCCTGCTTGCGGCTGTTTGAGATAAATACGGCATAGATTTTGAAGGTGTAGTCGCCGTAAATTGTGCTCATGCCGATAATCGGAGCCTTTTTGAAGCCGTCGATTGTTCTGTATTGCTCCAGCGTGCCGAAAATTTTATCGTCGTGGCGCATGTTGTGGCCGTATATAATTGTGTTGCGGTCAAGCGTTGAAAGAGAATTTCTGTAATCAAAGAACGGTGCGCCGTAGGCGGTGCTTTTGCCGTAGAAATCCCTGCGTTCGTAATATTTGTTGTCGTCAGCCTGAACAACCGAGAAATCAATGTTCATTTCGGGAATTGATATCCAGCCTGCAAAGTCGCGGTTGAGGGCATAGAGGTTTGCAAAGGCGGGATTCATGCCTGAGGGGAAATCAATATCGGGATATTTTTGATTTATCTCTTCCCAAGGGTCATCAAAGCTGTTTGGCAGGGTTGTTTGAACCATGGAGGCGAGCTCCGATGACTGCTTGCTGTCTTTGAAAGGCTCGATAATATAATGATTAATCAAAACAAAGACGCTCGCGGCAAGGCACAGCGACGAAACGGCAAGCGTTACCCTGCGGATTATCTCGGAGCGGGGAAGGCTCTGTTTTTCTTTTGGCGCCTTTTCTCCCTTCAATGCGGCATAAAGCTCGGAAACGCTCTGATATCTTTGAGCCTTGTCGGCGGCCAGAGCTTTTTCTAAAATCAGCCGTTCGCGTTCGGGGAATTTTTGAGGGAATTTAAGCCCTCTGCCGCTGCTTATCTGAGATGCGTTCGGCGGCAAAAATCCCGTAACCGCTTCGTAGAGAATTGCGCCGATGGCATAAACATCCGTGAATGAGCCGCACTCCTTGGCGCCGAGCTGCTTTTCGGGGGCATCAAACGGAGAATAAACGCTTTTCGGCGGATATGAATATCCTGCCAGAGAGGTTATTTTTCCGTCGGTTGTGATTATGGAATAGGGAGTTATGCAGCCGTGCCATTTTCCGATTTTTTCAAGCTGAGTGCAGCAGTCAATAACGGGCTTGAGCAGGTTAACCGCCTTTGAAAACGCCATGGTTTTTCCGTTGCCTATCAAGGAGGAAAGCGGAGTTCCCGTGTCTGTTGACGAAACAATATAAACGGTTGAATTTTCCGAAAAACAATCGGTAAAATTCAGGACGCTTGATTTTGAAACGGTGCAGAGCTTTTGATAATGGGTGTAAAATGAGGCGATTTCCCTGTCACCCCTTGCGAGGCATTTTTCGTTATAATACTTTATTATTAATTCGCCGGGAAGGCGGTATATCAGCTTTTCGTGCAGATATTCCGAAATCTTAACCCTTTGGCGGGTTTGGCAATCAAGGGCATAGTATGAGGCAAAAACCTTGTCCCTGGAGCAGACACCGCCGAGAACATAGCGGCCGTTGAGCTTTGTGCCCGTCGGCAGGCAGTTTTCAAAGTTCTTTTCGGCAACTCCGTTAAAGCCGCACACGGGGCAGACCTGAACGGAATCGGAGCATTCACTCAAACAATATATACAGCGTTTCATTTTTGCCTCCTTTCATTTTTTCGTTGCAATGTCATTATAAATATGTTATCATCAATATACTAAAATTTAAAGGTGATTATATGAAAAACGGATTTTTTGCGATGGTATCGCGAATGAAATATATAAATCGCTGGGCGCTCATGAGGAATGAACACAGCGAGAATCTTTGCGAACACAGCTTTGAGGTTGCCGTTATTGCCCATGCGCTTGCCGTTATCGGCAACAAGCGCTTCGGCAAAAGCATTAACGGAGAAAGAGCAGCCTTTTTGGGGCTTTATCACGACACTCCCGAAACTTTGACGGGCGATATGCCCACCCCTGTCAAATATTACAGCGACGAGGTTCGCCTTGCATATAAAACGGTTGAGGAAAACGCCTGCCGCAGCCTGGTTGAGATGCTTCCCGAGGATTTCAGGGAGGATTATCAGGCGGCGTTCATGCCCGATGAGTCCGATGCCGAGCTTTGGAAGCTTGTTAAGGCGGCGGATAAAATCAGCGCGCTTATCAAGTGCATTGAGGAGAAAAAGGCGGGCAACAGCGAATTCATAAAAGCGGGCGAGGGCATCAGAGAAACGATAGAAAAGCTTGATTTGCCCGAGGCAAAGGTTTTTATTGAGGAATTTTTGCCTGCGTTTGAAATGACGCTTGATGAGTTGCGATGATTACAAACCGAGCAGTTTTCGTGCGTTTTCGCCGAGGACTGCTTTTTCTTCTTCCTCAGTCAGCCCGAAGCATTTAATAAGCTCAATATCCTGCATCGGAGCATTCCAGGGCGCGTCGCTGCCGAGCAGGATTTTATCCGCTCCGTGAATGTCGATAACTTCCTTTGCAAAACGGGGAGTGATTGAGCCGTAGCAATAGGCGGTGTCAAGATAAATATTTTTGCCTGCAAGATGTTTGCGTGTTTCGGGCAGCGACCATATTCCGCCGAAATGCGCCGCAACAACGGGCGAACCGTCAAAAGCGGGCAAAACTTTGGCAAGTGCCTCTGCCGTGCAATGAACGGGCTCGGGATAGCCGATGTCAAATCCGCAGTGAAAAAGAGCGATAAGTCCGAGCGAGGCGATTTTTTTATAAATGGGAATCATTCTGGCCTCATCAACAAAAAAGCCTTGATAATCGGGGTGGAGCTTAACTCCTTTTATGCCGTTTTCGCTGAGCCTTTCAAGCTCGCTGAGAGCATCGGGGCTGTCGGGGTGAACGCTGCCGAACGGAATGATGCCTTCAATCTCTTTAAGAGATATCGCAAAGTTGTTAACGCTTGTTTGCTGGCGAGGGTTGGTTGCAATGTTCAAAACAACGGAATAATCAATGCCGTCTCTTTTTTGAAGAGCGAGAAGCCCGTCAACCGTTCCGTCATGAAACGGCCTTGTTATGCCCGAACGCAGGCGAAGCTGTTCAATTGCCTTTGCGGCAATTTTTTCAGGAAAACAATGGGTATGGAAATCTATAATCATAAAAATATACCGCCTGAGTTTTACGTTTTTACTATTTTACACCGAAAATATGGCTATATCAATATTAAAAATCAATAATTAATGGTTTTTTTAAAAATAAAGCTTGATATTTATATAAAACTGTGTTAGACTAACCACAGTAGGATTATGTGTTTTTCATGAGAGTGGGGCGACCCGCTCTTTTGTTTATGCATAAAACTTTTTTCATAATTAGAAATTAAAGGAGAGTTGACCCATGGCTAAAGGAAAGGGCGGCAACACCGTGGCCGCAGTTTGGGAAATTGCAGAGCCTATCGCAGAGCAGCTCGGTCTTGAGATTTGGGACATCCGCTTTGTCAAAGAGGGCGCGGATTGGTTCCTGCGCATTTTTATTGATAAGGACGGCGGAGTCGGAATTGAGGACTGCGAAAACATGAGCCGCGCCATCGACAAGCCTCTTGACGAGCGTGACCCGATTGAGCAGAGCTACTGCCTTGAGGTTTCCTCCCCCGGAATTGAAAGGGAGCTTGTTCGCGAAAGCCACTTTGAGGCCTGCAAGGGCGAAAAAATCAAGGTTAAAATGATAAGAGCGATTGACGGCGTGCGTGAATTCAAAGGAATTCTTGAAGAATTTGACGGTCAGTTAATTACTCTTCGCCTTGAGGACGGCGGCGCAATGAGCTTTGAGAAAAAAGAAACAAGCTATATTAAACTTGACGATTTTGATTTTTAAATCATAACATCCATGAATTGAAAGGAATGGTCAGAAAAATGAACAACAAGGAGTTTTTTGAGGCAGTCAGACTTCTCGGCAAGGAGAAGAATGTTTCACAGGAGGCGCTGCTTGACGGCATCCAGAAGGCAATCGTAACAGCGGTTAAAAGAGATTATAATAATAAGGATATAGTTTTCTGCGAAATTGATGCAGATAAGAAGGATATGAGAGTTTTTGTTCGCAAAAACGTTGTTACCGAAATTCTCGACCCCGATGAGGATATGACCGTTGAGCAGGCAAAGAGATTCAAGAAGAATGCTCTTGCAGGCGACATCATCGAAATAGAGCTTGAAACCAAGGAAGTCAGCCGTATCGCAGCCGAAAAGGGCAAGCATATTCTTCGCCAGGCTATCCGCGAGGCTGAGCACGGCCAGATAAGAGAAGAGTTCCAGAGCAAGAATCAGGAAATCGTTACCGCAAAGATTACAAAGATTGACCCTGTTACTCTTGATGCATTCGTTGAAATCGGCAAGATTACCGAAAGACTTCTCAGAACAGAGCAGCTTCCCACCGATAATTTCACCGAGGGCGATATTGTTAAGGTTTATATTGCCGAAGTCAGAGAAGCAACCAAGGGCCCCAAGGCAACAATTTCAAGAACTCATCCCGGCCTTGTCAGACGTCTGCTTGAAAGCGAAGTTCCCGAAATATTTGACGGCACGGTTGAAATCAAGTCTGTTTCCCGCGAAGCAGGCTCCAGAAGCAAAATTGCCGTTTACAGCGCGGATGAAAACGTTGACCCCGTTGGCGCATGCATCGGCCAGAGAGGCGCAAGAGTTAACAAGATTGTTGACCTCCTCGGCGGCGAAAAGCTTGATATTGTCCGCTACAGCGAAAACCCCGCAGAGTTTGTTGCAGCAGCGCTTGCTCCCGCAGATGTTGTTTCCGTAACGGTTGAAAACGAAGAGGAGCATGCCTGCAGGGTAGTTGTTCCCAACAGCCAGCTTTCGCTTGCAATCGGCAACAAGGGCCAGAATGCCCGCCTTGCCGCAAAGCTCACAGGCTGGAAAATTGATATCAACCCCGAAACAGAAGAGGCTGTTATTAATTTTGACGAATAAGACTAATAATATATCAGTAAGGAGCTGAACCGATGCAAACCCGCCGGATTCCGATGAGAAAATGCACAGGCTGCAACGAAATGAAGCCTAAAAAAGAGCTTGTCAGGGTTGTTAAAAGCCCCGAGGGCGAAATATCGCTTGACCTTACGGGCAAAAAGCCGGGCAGAGGCGCTTATGTGTGCCGCGATGCCGAATGCCTTGAAAAAGCGAGAAAAGCTAAAAGATTGGAAAAAGCTTTCTCCTGTGCGATTCCGGACGAAGTTTTCGGTCGAATGGAGGAAGAACTGAAAAATGAAGGATAATCCGAAGCTTCTTTCTCTTTTAGGCATGAGCCGCCGGGCCGGAAAGCTCAGCTGCGGCCATGATGCGGCGGTGGGTTCGCTCAAAAGCAAAAGCGCAAAGCTTTGTCTGCTAAGCAGCGACGCATCTCAGAGGTTAAAAAAAGAGATTGAGCGCGAAGCAAGCTTTGACGGCAGGGATATCCCCGTCAGAGCCCTGTTTTCAACAATGGAAGAAATAGGAAAAGCCACGGGTCTCAAATCCGCCGTGGTTACGGTAAATGACGAAGGCTTTGCAAAAGCAATGCTTGAGCTTACAGAGGAGGTCAACCTATGATAAATAAATACAGAGTACATGAGGTTGCTAAAGATTTTAACATTAAGAGCAACATAGTTGTCGATTTGCTTGCAAAGTATTTTGACGGCCAGAAAAAGCACATGACAGCTCTCGAAGAAGATGAGCTTGATATGATATTTGAAACCTTTACCAAGGAATATGAGGTAGAGGACCTTAACGATTACTTTAATCTTGTTCCCGCTTCAAAGAAGGAAAAGGAAGAGCCTGCGGCTGAGCAGGAGGCTCCGAAGGAGGAGAAAAAGGCAGAACCCGCTCCTCAAAAGAAGCAGGAGGCTGCAAAGGCTCCCGAAAAGAAAGAGAAAAGAGAAGATAAAAAAGAGGATAAGAGGGAAGAAAAGCGTCAGGAGAAAAAGCCTGCCGCGCAGCAGAATGCTCAGAAGCCCGGCAAGCTGCCTCCCATGCCTCAGAAGCAGCCTAAGCAGGAAAACAAAGAAAAGGACAACAAGCCCATGCAGTCCAGAACCAAGGGCGAAACAAGAACTGTTGATACAAGAGCGGGCAATGTTGACCTTGAGAAATATAACGAGAGATACGAAAACATCGCTCCCGAAAACAAAACAAAGCAGCACGAGGGAGCAGTTAAAAAGCAGAAGCTCAAGCAGAAGAGCCAGCAGTACAGAAAGCAGGGCGGCATGCGCTCCTCCAGACGCGAAACCGAGGCTGAAAGACTCAAGAGAATCGCGGCAGAGAGAGCAAAAAAGCCTCAGATGCTGCTTAAATTGCCTGAGGAAATCACCGTCGGCGAGCTTGCTGCAATGCTCAAAATGACCGCTGCCGAGGTTATTAAAAAGCTGTTTAGTCTCGGCCAGATGGCAACGGTTAACGAGGTTCTTGATTATGAAACAGCCGCCATTGTTGCCGAAGAACTCGGTGCAAAGGTTGAAAAAGAGGTTGTTATCACCATTGAGGACAGAATTATTGACGACCACGTTGACGATGAAAGCGAGCTTATTGCAAGAGATCCCGTTGTTGTTGTTATGGGTCACGTTGACCACGGCAAAACCTCGCTTCTTGATGCAATCAGAAACACTTCCGTCACTTCAACCGAAGCAGGCGGCATCACTCAGCACATCGGTGCTTACAGAGTTGACCTCAACGGCCAGAAAATCACATTCCTTGACACTCCCGGCCACGCAGCATTCACTTCAATGCGTCTGAGAGGCGCAATGGCAACGGATATTGCAATCCTTGTTGTTGCGGCGGATGACGGCATTATGCCCCAGACGATTGAAGCCATTAACCACGCAAAGGCTGCGGGCGTTCAGATTATTGTTGCCATCAACAAGATGGATAAACCTGCCGCAAATCCCGACAGAATTCTTCAGCAGCTCACCGAATATGAGCTTGTTCCCGAAGAATGGGGCGGCGAAACAATCTGCGTTCCCGTTTCGGCGCTCACAAGAAGCGGCATTGACAACCTTCTTGAATCCGTTCTTCTTGTTGCAGAAATGCAGGAGCTTAAGGCGAATCCCAACCGCTCCGCAAAGGGCGTTGTTATTGAAGCAAAGCTCGATAAGGGCAGAGGCCCCGTTGCAACTCTTCTTGTTCAGAACGGCACTCTTAAATCCGGCGATATTATCGTTGCCGGCACCGCAGTCGGCAGGGTCAGAGTTATGACCGACGACAAGGGCAGAAAGGTTAAGGAGGCAGGTCCCTCCGTTCCCGTTGAAATCATGGGTCTTGCCGAGGTTCCCCAGGCAGGTGACGGCTTTGACGCTGTTAACGACGAGCGCCTTGCAAGAGAGCTTGTTGAGCAGAGAAAGTCAAAGGCTAAGGAAGAGCAGTTCAAAGAGTTCCAGAAGGTTACTCTTGACAACCTCTTTGCTTCAATTCAGGAAGGTCAGCTTAAGGATTTGAACATCATTATCAAGGCGGACGTTCAGGGCTCGGCAGAGGCTGTTAAGCAGAATCTTATCAAACTTTCAAACGAAGAAGTACGTGTCAGAGTTATCCACAGCGGCGTTGGCGCAATCACAGAGAGCGACGTTATGCTTGCAAACGCATCAAACGCAATCGTTGTCGGCTTCAACGTAAGACCCGATAACGTTGCATCCGAAAATGCGGAGCGCGACGGCGTTGAAATCAGATGCTACAGAGTTATTTACGAATGCATCGAAGAGGTTGAAGCAGCTATCAAGGGTATGCTTGCTCCCAAGTTCAGAGATGTTGATATCGGTAAAGCCGAGGTTCGCCAGGTTGTTAAAATTTCCTCAGTCGGCAACATTGCAGGCTGCCACGTCACAAACGGCAAGATTACCAGAGGCGCAAAAATCCGCGTTGTCAGAGACGGCTTTGTTATTGCCGAGGACGAAATGGCATCTCTTCGCCGCTTCAAGGATGACGTTAAGGAAGTTGCCTCCGGCTTTGACTGCGGTATCGGACTTAATAAATTCAACGACATCAAAGAGGGCGACATTTTTGAAGCCTTCATCACAGAGGAGTACAGAGATTAATTATGGCAGGATACAGAATAGACAGAGTGTCCGAGGATATCAGGCGCGAAATTGCTGCCATTATGCGCGAGCTTAAGGACCCGAGGATTCAGGGCATGCTGACCGTTGTCAACGTTGAGGTCAGCTCCGATGCATCCTTCGCAAAGGTTTATGTGAGCGCGATGGAGGGCATTGAAACCGCACAGCTTGCGGTTAAGGGCCTGACCAGCGCAACGGGATATATCCGCAGAGAGGTTGGCAAACGCCTCCACCTGCGCAAAACTCCCGAGCTTAAGTTTGTTGCCGATGATTCCATTGAAAAAGGCATGAAAATTGCCGGAATGCTTGGCAATATGGAAGATACTAACGATTAATTAAAGGGGCGTTAAGTCAATGAGAATTGACCTGCAAGAAACCGCAAAACTCCTTGAAAAATCAAATAATATTTTGCTGCTGTGTCACAGCCATCCGGACGGCGACACGCTCGGCAGCGCCTGCGCACTTGCCCGTGCGCTCAAAGAAAAAGGGAAAGAGGTCAGGGTTGAATGCTCCGACCCCATTCCCAAGGATTTTTCCTTCATGTTTGAGGGCTTGGAATTCGGCGATTTTGAGCCGCAGCTTATTGTTGCGGTTGACGTTGCCGACATAAAGCTTCTGGGCAAGGAATCCGAGGGCAAATATCAGGGCAAAATCGACCTTTGCATTGACCATCACGGTTCAAACATGCTCTATGCAGACAAGGTTTATCTTGAGCCGGATTCAGCTTCTGCGGCCGAGATGATGTATTTGCTGCTGTGCGCAATGAATGTTCAGATAACCCCCGTAATGGCTTCCTGCCTTTTCACGGGAGTTTCAACCGACACAGGCTGTTTCCGTTTCTCCAACACAACGGTCAGAACCTTTGAAATTGCAGCGGAGCTTGCAAAGCTCGGTGCGGATACTTATAATATAATTCAGGTGTTTTTTGAAACAAAAACAAAAACCTATGCCGCGCTTGAACGCCTTGCGCTGGACAGCATGAGATTTTATTTTTCCGACCGTTGCGCCGTTATCTGTGTAACGCAGGATATGTATGCAAAGAGCGGCTCAAGCGAGAGCGAAACAGACAGGCTTGCCAACCTGCCTCGCCAGGTTGAGGGGGTTCTTGTGGGGGTAACCATGCGCGAGCTCAAAGACGGCAGCTTCAAGGCATCTGTCAGAACCCACGGCGACATCAACGCTTCGGCTATCTGCAAAAGGCTTGGCGGCGGCGGTCACATCGGCGCGGCAGGCTGCACCCTTTACGGCACAAAGCAACAGGCGGTCAATTCCCTGCTCAAAGAAGTTCAGGCAGAGCTTGATGCTTTTACTATTGATTAAAACTCGGGCGGTTCGTATTGAACCGCCTGTTTTTAGTGAAAGGAATTATTATGACTGGCATAATTCTTCTCGACAAACCAAAAGATATAACCTCCTTCGGCGCAGTTGCGAGAGTGCGCAGAATATGCAGCGAGAAAAAGTGCGGGCATACGGGCACTCTTGACCCGATGGCAACGGGGGTTTTAACAATAATGCTTGGCGGAGCAACGCGTTTCAGCGAGCTTTTGCCGAGCCACGACAAGGCATATATCGCTTCGTTTCAACTGGGAACAGTAACCGACACTCTTGACATAACAGGCAAGGTGCTTGAAACAAGGGCGGTCAATGTTACAGCGGAGCAGGTGCGTGAAAAAATCAAGGCTTTTATCGGCGATATCAGCCAGCTTCCGCCGATGTATTCTGCGGTTTCCGTTAACGGACAAAGGCTTTATGACCTTGCAAGGCAGGGCATTGAGGTTGAGCGTCAAGCGAGAAATGTGACTGTTTTTTCGATAGAAATGCTTTCGGAAAACGAAGAAAAAGGCGAATATGAAATTGCTGTTGAATGCTCTTCGGGAACTTATATCCGCACGCTGATTTCCGACTTGGGCGAGGCACTCGGATGCGGTGCGGTGATGACCGAATTAAGAAGAACCAAGGCCAACGGCTTCAGCATTGAAAACGCCGTCACGCTTGACCGCCTTTCTGAAGCGGCGGAAAACGGCAATTTGGAAGAGCTGATTATTCCCGTTGATAAAGCGCTTGAAGAATACCCGATCATAAAAGTAACCGCTGCTCAGGCAAGGCGCTTTTCAAACGGCGGCGAGCTTGATTTACAAAGGCTCAAATATCCCAGAATGCTCGGATATTTCAGAATATATGACCCCGAAGATAAGTTTATCGGGCTTGGAGAAATCGGCATGGGTGACAGCCTGACGGTTAAAAGAGTTTTTGTGGGATAAAATTTAAAGGCCGTAAAATCATTGCGATTTTACGGCCTTTTATTATCCGATTTCAATGTAAAACGATGTTATATAAATCATATAGAAAAATGCGATTATCATGGGGATTGAGAGCAAAAACGCTTTTGCTTTTTTGCCGCCCGAAAGCTCGGTGAATGACGGCATGATTTTTCTGCGTCCCTTGAGAACAACGAATATTATCGACCCGAGGATGCAAACGGTATAGAGCGTTATCAAAACGATGTTATAAACCTCATTCAAAAGCGCTTCGTTTGTTATATCCTCAATCATAAATTCGGTAACAACCGAATAGAGGTTGTTGAGAAAATGAATCAGAACGCCTGTCCACACGCTGTTGGTTATGCACACCGCATAGCCAAGGCCTACGCCTGCTATGAACGCAAACGGGGACTGAATCAGATTGCCGTGGAGAACGGCAAAAATCAAAGCGGAGGCAATGATTGCAAATTTGTCGCCGTATTTTCTCAGCGGCTGCAGAACCATGCCTCTGATGGCAAATTCTTCAACAAGAGCGGGAACAACCGCAATTGAAAACGCATAAACTATTCTGCCTGCGGTGTCGGAGGGGACACTGTATTCGGGAGCAGTCAAATGAATGCCGATGATGTCCATATATGACACGAAAATGCTTGTGACATAATTGCCTGCCAGGCAAACAAAGAAGCCGAAAGGCACGGCGGCAAGCATCAGCGGAATGCTCACAGGCTTGTCAAAATTAAAAACCTTGGCTTTGGTGCGCTTGCGGATAAAATATCCTCCGATTCCGAAAGGAATAATCATGCCAAAGACCGAAAGAAAAATATTGGCAACGCTTTCAAAAATCGGGTCGCTGCCATAAAGGCTGCCGAGCGGGCTCAGATGCATAAGCGAAAAAAGAATATTTTGAATGACAATATAGCCAAGAATGCAGCAACCGGCAACAATGCCGATGAATTTTATTCCTTTTCGTTCGCTCTCGCTTTGCAGATATCGCTCGGAAGGCGTTTGATAAAATTCGTTCAAATTAATCACCGTTAACAATTCTTCCAAATTTTTTGTTTATTATAACGCAAAATTTTACGTCTTACAAGTATAATAAACTAATTAACCGTTAAAAATTTGTTGTAATATATTAATTTTTGGTGTAAAATTATAAAGTATCTGTATTTTTAGGAGGATGGATGGATATGAAAATAACCAAGAAGCAGCTTGAGGAAATGATTGCGGCAAAGCTTTCGCATTTTTTTGGCGTTAACCCCGAGGATGCAACCGACGATCAGTTCTACAGAGCGCTTTCGATAATTGTCCGAGACATGGTCAGGGATTCCCGCCGTGAATTTGACAAAATTTCAAAAGAGCAGGGTCAGAAGAAGGTTTATTACCTCTGCATGGAATTCCTCATGGGAAGAACTCTTAAAAATACCCTTTATAATCTGAATCTTACAGAAACCGCCAAGGGCGCACTTGCAACCTTTGGCGTGAAGCTTGACAAGCTCTATGACTGCGAGCCGGATGCGGGTCTCGGCAACGGCGGTCTGGGCAGACTTGCGGCATGCTATCTTGATGCCCTTGCAAATCAGGGATATCACGGCATGGGATATTCGATTCTTTATGAATACGGCATTTTTAAGCAGAAAATAATTGACGGCTGGCAGACCGAGATGCCCGATTTCTGGCTCCCCGGCGGCGAAGTCTGGCTTGTTCCCAGAGAGGATAAGTCTGTTGACGTCAGATTCGAGGGCGAGGTTGTTGACAGCTGGGAGGGCAACTACCACCACGTTGAGCTTGTTAACAGCAAAACCGTTAAGGCTGTTCCCTATGATATGATGGTTGCCGCCAAGGACGGCAAGGGTGCGGCTGTGCTTCGCCTTTGGTCGGCAAAGGTTGACGGCATTGACATGGCGATGTTCAACCAGGGCGATTATATGAGAGCCATGGAAGAAAAGGCAATGGCAGAGGTTATCAGCAAGGTGCTTTACCCCGCTGACAATCACCCCGAGGGCAAGAGCCTTCGCCTTCGCCAGCAGTATTTCCTTGTTTCGGCTTCTGTTCAGGATATTGTTCAGAGGCATCTCAGGGACTATGGCTCACTTGAAAACTTTGCGGAAAAGAATGCAATTCATATAAATGACACCCACCCCACAATGGCTATTCCCGAGCTTATGCGCATTATGCTTGACGAATGCGGCTACGGCTGGGACGATGCGTTCAGAATTGTTGAGGAGTGCTGCGCATACACTAACCACACGGTTATGGCAGAGGCTCTTGAATGCTGGGGAGAGGATCTCTTTAAGCGCCTGCTTCCCAGAGTTTATCAGATTGTTAAGGAAATTGATAACCGCTTCAGAAAGAAGATTTGGGATGCAACCGGCGATGCGGACAGAGTTGAAAGAATGGCCGTTATTTCCAACGGCGCAGTCAGAATGGCTAACCTCTGCGTTGCTGTTTGCCACAAGGTTAACGGCGTTTCCGCTCTCCACAGCCAGATTTTGAAGGACTCTGTTTTCCGTGAGTTCTATACTCTTGAACCCGAAAAGTTCACCAATGTCACAAACGGCATTGCTCACCGCCGCTGGCTTTGCCAGGCAAATCCCCGCCTGACAAAGGCGCTCACAGGCCTTATCGGCAACGGTTTTGTTTATGATGCAGGCGAGCTGAGCAAGCTGCGCGAATATGCGGATGACACCGCAGTGCTTGATGAGCTTCGCAAGATTAAAACTGCAAACAAGCAGGATTTTGCAAAGCTTGTTAAGAGCAAAACAGGCATCAGCCTTGATCCCTTGTCAATTTTTGATGT
>JAZRIG010000015.1:0-6765 GCA_045645145.1 Acutalibacteraceae bacterium | reverse complement strand
GAAGCAGCCCGCAGCTATGTTTATAGTAGATCCCCGCAAGGAAAAGATTGCTGTTCTCGAAGCTCACAAGCTCGGTATCCCCATCGTTGCAATCGTAGATACAAACTGCGATCCCGACGAAGTTGATTATGTAATCCCCGGTAACGATGACGCTATCCGCGCTGTTAAGCTTATCGCAGGTGCAATGGCAGACGCAGTTATCGAAGGCAGACAGGGCGAGCAGACAGCTCCCGAAGCAGCAGAAGCATCAGAGGAGGAATAATTACAATGGCAGCATTTACAGCTAAAGACGTACAGGCTCTCAGAGAAAAGACAAACGTTGGCATGATGGACTGCAAAAAAGCACTCGTTGAAGCTGACGGTGATATGGAAAAGGCAGTTGATATTCTTCGCGAGAAGGGTCTTGCAACTGCAGCTAAAAAGGCAAGCAGAGTTGCTGCAGAAGGCGTTATCGGTCTTTATTCAGACGGCAGCGCATCCGCTCTTGTTGAGCTTAACTGCGAAACAGACTTCGTAGGTAACGGCCCCGAGTTCAAGGCTCTTGCAAACCAGATTGCAAAGACTGTTGTTGAAGCAAAGCCTGCTGATCTCGATGCACTTCTTGCAACAACAATTTCTGATGGTAGTATTTCCGTTGCAGATGCAATTCAGGAACTCTTCCTTAAGATTCGTGAAAACCTTAAGCTTCGCCGTTTTGTTCTCGTTGAAGGAACAGCAGTTTCCTATATCCACGGCGGCGGTTCCGTTGGCGTTCTTGTAAGCTTTGATACAAACGCTGATGCAAACAACGCAGAGTTTATTGCTATGGGTAAAAACATTGCAATGCAGGTTGCAGCTATGAGCCCCGAATATTTAAGCAAAGAAGATATCTCGGATGAAGAGCTTGCAAAGATGAAGTCCATCACAATCGACAGCTCTTTGAATAAGCCCGAATCACTTCCCAAGCCCATTCTCAGAAAGCTCTTTGAGAAGGCTTGCAACGAGAAGCTCTTCAGCGACGAAGATATCGCTGCTTATGAGGAGCAGAAGAACAACAACTTCCTTTTCAACTTCCTTTCAAAAGAAGCAGTTGCTACTCTTGCAAAGCTTGCAGTTGCAGGCAAAGATGAGTATGTAAACGACAAGATTTTTGCCGGTGCAGTTGAAGGCCGTATTAAGAAGCAGCTCAAAGAAGTTTGCCTTCTTGACCAGACTTTCGTTCGTTCCGATCTTTTCGAAGGCACAGTTGCAGGTTATGTTGCAGATGTTGCAAAGAAACTCGGCGCTGATATCAAAGTTGCAGGCTTCACCCGTCTTGCAAAGGGCGAAGGCATCGAAAAGAAAGAAGACAACTTCGCTGAAGAAGTTGCAAGCATGATGAAATAATCATAAAACAAAATTTTGCGGCTGTTACCAATCGGTAGCAGCCGTTTTTTTCTTTTTTAATCAAACAAAATGATAGATTTTAACGGTTATTTTGTTTGAGTGTGAGGAGAGTTGATAGCTTTTGTGCTTCTTGACTTTGGCAAAGTGCTGTGGTATATTATAATTAGATAAATTTAATTGAAAATGAGGTAGACTCTATGTCACTTTTTGCAAACAAAACATTGTTGATAACGGGCGGAACAGGAAGCTTCGGAAATGCAGTTCTCAACCGTTTTCTTGATACGGATATCGGAGAAATACGCATTTTGTCAAGAGATGAAAAAAAGCAGGATGACATGCGCCATGAATACCAGCTGAAGTATCCTGAATATGCAGGAAAAATTAAGTTTTATATCGGCGATGTTCGTGATTACAATTCGATTTCAGGCGCATTCAGAGGCGTTGATTATGTTTTTCATGCCGCAGCATTAAAACAGGTTCCTTCATGCGAATTTTATCCCATGGAGGCTGTTAAAACAAATGTTATAGGCTCTGATAACGTTATATCTGCCTGCGTTGAAAATAAAATAAAAAAAGCGGTATTTCTTTCTACCGATAAAGCAGCTTACCCTATTAATGCGATGGGTATGAGCAAAGCTATGATGGAAAAGAATGTTGTTGCCCGCTCAAGGCAGATGCTTGATGGTGATCCGGTTCTCTGTCTGACAAGATACGGCAATGTTATGGCTTCAAGAGGCTCGGTTATCCCTCTGTTCTGCGAACAGATTGCTGACGGCAAACAGTTAACAATTACCAACCCTGATATGACCCGCTTTATGATGACGCTCAACGACGCGGTTGACTTGGTTCTTTATGCGTTTGAAAACGGCGAACAGGGAGATTTGTTTGTTCAAAAAGCACCTGCCGCAACCATTGAAACGCTCGCAAAAGCTGTGTTGGAGCTTAAAAATTCAGATGTCGGTTTTACTTGTATAGGTACTCGTCACGGAGAAAAACTGTATGAGGTTCTTGTTACAACAGAAGAAATGGCAAGGGCAGAAAGCTTGCCCGGATTCTATCGCATTTTTGCTGATAACCGTGATTTGAATTATGATAATTATTTCGTAAAAGGCAACAAGGATTTGGAAAAAGTTGAGCAGTACACTTCTCACAACACGGACAGGCTTGACGTTGAAGGAATGAAAGAGTTGCTTTTAAAGCTTAAACTGTTTGGCGGTAAATATTGATATGAATATTTTAGTAACCGGTGCATCGGGCTTTGTCGGAAAAAACCTGTGTGCAGCTTTGGAAAATATAAAAGACGGCAAGGATAAGACACATCCTGAAATTACGATTAATTCAATATTAGAATATGATGTTGACTGCGATTTTTCTGTCTTGGAGGAATATTGCGGTAAGGCAGATTTTGTTTTCAATCTGGCCGGTATCAACAGGCCTAAAGATAATGATGAGTTTAAAAAAGGCAACAGTGACTTTGTTTCAATTTTGACTGATACTTTGAAAAGATACGGTAACACCTGTCCGATTATGCTTTCAAGCTCAATTCAGGCAACTCTTGAGGGAAGATATGCCGGGAGCGAATACGGCATGAGCAAGCGGGCAGGGGAGACTTTGCTTTTTAATTATTCAGCAGAAACCGGAGCAAAAGTATATGTTTACCGTTTTCCGAATTTATTCGGAAAATGGTGCAGACCCAATTATAACAGCGCAGTTGCCACGTTCTGCAATAATATAGCAAACGATCTGCCTATAACCGTTAATGACCCTAATACTGAATTGGAATTACTGTATATTGATGATTTGGTTGATGCAATGCTCAACACCTTGTCGGGGAATGTTGTCCGTTGCGAGTTTGACGGTGTCGAAACCCTTGCTTCTGCAAACGGAAGATTCTGCACGGTTGCAGGCACATATAAAGTTAAGCTTGGCGAAATTGTTGAGTTGCTTGAAAAATTTAAGAATCAGCCCGATTCTTTGGTTATGCCTAAAATTCCTGAAAATTCTTTCGCAAAAAAACTCTATTCAACATATTTATCATACTTACCCAAAGGAAAAATCGCTTTTCCTTTAAAAATGAACTGTGATGCGCGGGGCAGTTTCACCGAAATTCTCAAAACCGCCGACTGCGGTCAGTTTTCGGTTAACATTTCCAACCCGGGAATAACCAAAGGTCAACATTGGCATAACACGAAGTGGGAATTTTTTATTGTTGTTTCCGGCCACGGATTGATTCAAATGCGTAAAATCGGTTCCGATGAAGTTCTGAATTTTGAGGTAAGCGGCGAAAAAATTGAGGCAGTCCACATGATTCCGGGCTACACACATAACATCATAAATCTTTCGGAAACCGAAAATCTTGTTACGGTTATGTGGGCTAATGAACATTTTAATCCGAACAAGCCCGATACTTTTTTTGAAGTTGTCGATTAAGTGAATTTAACAGTAAAGTGGGAACAAAAAATGAAAATCAAGCTTGATTATTCTGATATTAAATTTCAAAATAACGGCAAATTGAAGTTGCTGATAATTGTCGGCACTCGTCCTGAGATTATCCGTCTTTCGGCGGTAATCAATAAGTGTCGCCAATATTTTGACTGCATTCTTGCGCATACCGGTCAGAATTATGATTACAATCTGAACGGTATTTTCTTTGATGACCTGAAGCTTAAAGCTCCTGAGGTCTATATGGATGCTGTCGGTGATGACCTGGGTGCCACCGTCGGCAATATAATCAATTGCTCATATAAGCTCATGAGCCAAATTCAGCCTGATGCGTTGCTTATTTTAGGCGATACAAATTCATGCCTTTCTGCAATTTCCGCAAAGCGTCTTCACATTCCTATTTTTCACATGGAGGCAGGCAACAGATGCAAAGACGAATGTCTGCCTGAAGAAACCAACCGACGTATCGTTGACATTATTTCCGATGTGAATATGGCTTATTCCGAGCACGCCAGAAGATATCTTGCCGAGTGTGGTTTACCAAAAGAGCGCACTTATGTTACCGGCTCGCCTATGGCGGAGGTTTTGCGCGCTAATTTGGATGAGATTCAGTCAAGTGATATTCTTGATAAGCTTGGTCTGGAATGCGGAAAGTATATGCTGCTTTCGGCGCACAGAGAAGAGAATATCGACACCGAAAAGAACTTCTTATCTTTGTTTGGTGCTGTTAATAAGTTGGCTGAAAAATATGATATGCCTATTCTGTATTCATGCCATCCGCGCAGCAAAAAAAGGCTTGAAAGCAGCGGCTTTGTACTTGATTCACGCGTTATAATGCATGAGCCTCTCGGCTTCCACGATTATAACAACCTTCAGATGAATGCGTTTGCCGTTGTTTCTGACAGCGGAACTCTTCCAGAAGAAAGCTCGTTTTACACTTCTGTAGGCAATCCTTTTCCTGCAGTTTGTATTCGCACTTCAACCGAGCGACCCGAGGCGCTTGACAAAGCATGTTTTGTTCTTGCGGGAATTGACGAAGCTTCGCTTCTGCAGGCGGTAGATATAGCCGTTGAAATGAACAGAAACAATGATAACGGAATTCCCGTTCCGGATTATACGGACGAAAACGTTTCAAGCAAGATTGTTAAAATTATTCAAAGCTATACCGGAATTGTGAATAAAATGGTGTGGCGAAAATAATGTGAATTAAATCCCACAGAACACAGGTTGTTTTGTGGGATTTTTATATTTTTATGCTATTAATTTGTTCGTACATATTATAATAAAAAAATAAAATATTGACTTTATCATATATTTGGTGTAAAATGTAACAGACTGAAAATGGGGTTATATTTGTATGAAAAAATATTATTATATATGCGGACAAAAAATTTGTATTGACGCGCCTTATTTTCCTGCGGATTGTTCGGATTGGCGTCAGTTTGAATCTCTTGCGGCAATATCTGATATTGACATTAATATAGCCTGCGCGGTTTCTGACGATTTTTCACATAACTTCGATGTTAAAATGGGTTCCGCAGAGGATGTTACCGTTTCGGCTCAGGGTGATATTATTTTTCGCCATTTTAAGTTGGGCAATGAAAACGGCGCTGTGACTTGTTATAACCACACCGAAGGAGCTGAAAGCAAAACCGTTTTCACTCAAAAAAGCTTTAAATATCTGATGGATTCGCGTTACATGTGGCATTCGCTTTCGCTTCCTCAGCTTTTATTGCCCCATAAATCCGTTTTTCTTCATGCTTCATATATTGAGCATAACGGCAAAGCGATTTTATTTTCCGCTCCATGCGGAACGGGCAAAAGCACACAGGCGGATTTGTGGAAAAAACACCGTAATGCGCAAATAATCAACGGCGATAAAGCCGGCGTTTCGGTTGTGAACGGCAACGTTTATGCCAACGGTTTGCCTGTATGCGGCACAAGCGGCGTTTGCATAAACAAAACCTTGCCCCTCGGAGCGATTGTTCTTCTTGAGCAATCACCCGAAAATTATGCAAGACCCATGCATGGGATTGAAGCCCTGCAGGGCTTAATGCAAAACATATATCTCGATCTGCTTGCTCCCAAAGAACAGTTAATGTGTATTGACCTTGTGATTGAAATTCTGTCCAAAGTTCCGATATATTCCTTCGGCTGTACGCCGGATGAAAATGCTGTTATTACTCTTGAAAGCTCTTTGAAGAACGGAGGCGTTTTCTGATGGAACCCGATTTGGATTATGATGTGTTCATAAATCAGCTTTTTACCAAAGCCGAAGAAAGCGGTGTTCCGCTGTCAGGCGCTTTTGAGTTGACTTCGCGCTGCTCACTGGACTGCAAGATGTGTTACATACATCGCAGCGAGTTTGACCGTGAAGCTATTTCTTGCGAAAAGCCAACCGAATGGTGGCTGAATCTTGCGAGGCAGGCTAAAGATGCCGGCATGCTTATGCTGCTGCTGACCGGCGGTGAGCCTCTCATCCGCAATGATTTTGAAAAGATTTATCTTGGATCCCGCAATTTTGGCTTGCTTGTTTCGGTTAACACAAACGCAACCCTGATTGATGAAAATAAAGTTCGTTTCTTTGCCGATAATCCGCCAAAAAGGCTTAATATCACTCTCTATGGCATGTCCGAAGAAACCTATGTTAATCTGTGCGGCAAAACAGGAATGTTTGAAAGAGTTATATCGGCTGTCAGGTCTTTAAAGCAGGCAGGGGTTAATATCAAGCTGAATTTCAGCGTAACTCAATATAACAGGCACGATGTCGAAAAGGCCTATGCCTTTGCTCAGGAGCTTAATGTTCCGATTCAGCATGTCAGCTATATGTTCCCTCCTGTGCGCACTTGCGGCAAAGCCGACAGGCTTAGCCCGATTGAAGCTGCAGGGGAGCATTTTAAATGGCAAAAGCTTCGCCTTGGAGATAAAGCCTTGTTTGATTATCTTAGTCAAAAGCTC
>JAZRIG010000014.1:0-41863 GCA_045645145.1 Acutalibacteraceae bacterium | reverse complement strand
AGAGCGCAGCTATCAGATTTGAGAAATAAGGTGAACCCATGAGCAGATTTCTTTCCAAAAACTATGAAAAACTTGTGCCCTATACTCCGGGCGAGCAGGTTAACGAAAAAGTTATAAAACTCAACACCAATGAATCTCCGTTTCCGCCTTCTCCGAAAGTTCTGGAGGTTTTGAGCGATGAGGTAATCAATAAACTCAATCTTTATTCCGACCCCGAGCTCAAAGAGCTTCGCGCAGCTATTGCAGAGCAGTTTGGTGTTACGGCGGATATGGTGTTTTGCGGCAACGGCTCAGACGATGTTTTGGCATTTGCAATCATGGGTTTCTGCGGCTCAGGCGGCAAACTCTGCTGCCCCGAAATCTCCTATGGCTTTTATCCCGTGTATGCTGATATTTTCGGCGTTGAGCTTGAGCAGATTCCGCTTAAGGACGATTTTTCAATAGATGTCAATGATTATATCGGCAAAAACCAAAACATAGTTATTGCAAATCCCAACGCTCCCACAGGATTAACGCTCACCTTTGATGAGGTTGAGAGGATTGTTGCATCCAACCCCGACAATATTGTAATCATGGATGAAGCATATATGGCTTTCTGCGGTGAAAGCTGTATGGAGCTTGTTAATAAATACAATAACCTGCTTGTTACGCGCACTTTTTCAAAAAGCCATTCTCTTGCAGGTCTGCGTGTGGGATTCGGCATAGGCTCAAAGGAAATTATTGACGATTTAAATAAGCTTAAATATTCATTCAATCCCTATAACCTCAACACTTTGTCAATAAAGGCTGCTGCGGCTGCCATTGCGGATAACGAATACTATAACGACAAAATCGCTAAAATAGTTGAAACAAGGGAGAAAACCGTTGAGCAGCTTCGTCAGCTCGGTTTCAAATGCACGGATTCAAAGGCAAACTTTATTTTTGCATCAAGTGATAAAATGCCTGCTGCAGAGCTTGCGGTAAGGCTTCGTGAAAAAGGAATACTCATCCGATATTTCAACAAGCCCAAAATTGATAATTATTTAAGAATAACCGTCGGCTCTGCCGAAGAAATGGAAACCCTTGTTGAAGCAATAAAAGAAATAACGGAGGGATAAAATGAGAGAAGCGGCAATTAAAAGAAAAACTAACGAAACAGATATCGACCTTTGCCTTTGCCTTGACGGCACAGGTAAAAATGAAATAGACACGGGCTGCGGTTTCCTTGACCACATGCTGGAGCTTTTTGCCCGCCACGGAAGAATGGACTTAAAGGTTAAATGCGTTGGTGACACTCATGTTGACTATCACCACACGGTTGAGGATGTCGGCATTGTGCTTGGCCAGGCATTCGCAAAGGCGGTTGGCGAAAAAAGAGGAATTTCGCGATACGGAAGCATCCTTCTGCCCATGGATGAAACACTCATTCTCGCAAGTGTTGATATCAGCGGCAGAGCATTCCTCAATTATGATGTCAATATTCCCACCCCTGCAGTTGGTGGAATGGATACTGAACTGATTGAAGAATTCTTTATTTCATTTGTCCGCAACAGCGACATAACTCTTCACATAAAGCAGCTTGAGGGCAAAAACAGCCACCACATAATTGAAGGTATTTTCAAGGCTGTTTCAAGAGCTCTTTGCAAAGCTGTTTTTGAAGATTTGACTCTCGGCGGCGAAATTCCCTCAACGAAAGGAATTTTATAATGATTGCTATAATAGACTATGGCTGCGGCAACCTGTTTTCGCTTTCCTCATCGCTCAAGAGCCTCGGAATCGAATGCAAAATCACAGGTGATAAGGATGAAATAGCTGCGGCAGATAAAATAATACTTCCCGGTGTCGGTGCATTCGGCGATGCTGCAAAAAAGCTTCGCGAATGCGGCATGGACGAGCTTCTTTGCTCACTTGCGGCTGAAGGCAAGCCCATACTCGGCATTTGCCTGGGAATGCAGCTTCTTTTTGAAAAAAGCTTTGAATACGGCGCACACATCGGGCTCGGCCTTATCAAAGGCTATGTAGGTCCGCTTGAAGGTCAGATTCCGAATGACCTTAAAATCCCTCACATGGGCTGGAACAAGCTCAATCTTGCAAAAGCAGACCCGATATTCAAATATATCGAGCCGGGCGACTATATGTATTTTGTTCACTCGTTCTATGCAAGAAACTGTGTCGAAAACACT
This sequence comes from Acutalibacteraceae bacterium, assembly GCA_045645145.1. Lineage (GTDB taxonomy): Bacteria > Bacillota > Clostridia > Oscillospirales > Acutalibacteraceae > CAG-177. The sequence continues at coordinate 39,701 of JAZRIG010000014.1, read as the reverse complement.
CTTGCTTTTGCAGAATACGGAGTTGCCGTGCCTGCAATAGTCAAAAGCGGCTCGGTTTACGGCATGCAGTTCCACCCCGAAAAGAGCGGCTCAAAGGGTCTTGCACTTTTGAAGGCGTTTGCCGAATTATAAGGAGAAACATATATGCAGATATATCCCGCAACAGATATTCTCGGCGGCAAGGTTGTTCGCTTGACCAAGGGCGACTACAATCAGGTCAAGATTTATGCCGATTCGCCCGCCGAAATGGCCGCCAAATTCATGAAGGACGGCGCAACCAATCTTCATGTTGTTGACCTTGACGGCGCAAAGGACGGCGCTCCCGTCAACTTTGAGGCAATCAAAGAAGCTGCCCGAATCAAAGACCTTTTCATTGAAGTCGGCGGCGGCATAAGAGATATGCAAAGGGTGGAGGACTATCTTTCGCTCGGTGTTAAAAGAGTTATACTCGGCACGGCTGCAATCAGGAATTATCCGTTTGTTGAAGAAGCGGTTAAAAAATTCGGCGATGCAATCGCGGTTGGTGTTGACGCAAAGGACGGCTTTGTTGCTGTCAGCGGCTGGCAGGAAACAACTTCGGTTAAATCGGTTGAATTCTGCAAAAAGCTGCGCGACACCGGCGTTGCAACCGTTATTTACACCGACATTTCAAAGGACGGCATGCTTTCGGGCACTAACCTTGAAATATATAAAGAGCTTTCAACTATCAACGGGCTTCAGATTGTGGCATCAGGCGGCATCACCTATGCTGAAGAAATCAAAACCCTGAACGAAATGGGCATATACGGTGCAATAGTCGGAAAGGCTGTTTATGAAGGTAAGCTGAGCCTTAAAGATGCGCTCGCAGCAGGAGGTGCGCTATGATTACAAAAAGAATTATTCCTTGCCTTGACGTTCGTAACGGCAGAGTTGTTAAAGGCGTTAATTTCGAAGGAATTCAGGACGTTGCTTCTCCCGTTGAGCTTGCTCATTTTTATAATGACAGCGGTGCGGATGAGCTTGTTTTTTATGATATAACGGCTTCGTTTGAAGGCAGAGCGCTTTTTACCGATGCTCTCAAGCAGGTGGCGGGTGAAATATTCATCCCCCTGACCGTCGGAGGCGGCATTAACACTCTCGACGATTTCGACAGAGTGCTCAAATGCGGTGCGGATAAGGTTTCCGTAAACTCGGGCGCAATCAAAGACCCGTCGATTATTGAAAAAGCCGCAAAGAAATACGGCGACCAATGCGTTGTTCTTTCAATGGACATCAAGCGCGTTGACGGTTCCTTCCATATTTTCAGCAAGGGCGGCAGAATTGACACGGGCATTGATGCCCTTGAATGGGCAAAAATGGGCGAGAACAACGGCGCAGGCGAGCTTGTTGTTAACAGCATTGATACCGACGGCGTCAAGCAAGGGTTTGACCTTGAAATGCTCCAAAAAATAAGCGACCTTGTTTCAATCCCTGTTATCGCAAGCGGCGGTGCAGGCAAAAAAGAGGATTTTCTTGAGCTTTTCAGAGCAGGATGTGCAGATGCTGGTCTTGCAGCTTCGATTTTCCACTTCAAGGAAGTTAACATAATGGATTTGAAGCGTTATCTTAACGATAATAACATAGAGATGAGGATATAAAAATGATTGAACTCAAATATAACAGCGACGGACTTATCCCTGCAATTGTGCAGGACCATTACAGCAAGAAGGTTCTTATGCTTGCATATATGAATGCCGAAAGCCTTGATATAACTGTTAAGGAGGGCAAAACCTGTTTCTACAGCCGCAGCCGCAAATGCCTTTGGAGAAAGGGCGAAACATCGGGTAACACACAGCAGGTTGTTTCAATCCGCACAGACTGTGACAGGGATACTCTTTTGATTGACGTTATCAAAAACGGCCCTGCATGCCACACAGGCAGCGAAACCTGCTTTTTTGAAGATATTGTTGCACCCGAGGAAGAAAGCTTTTCCTACGAAGGTCTTTATGAAATGCTTGTTGGCAGAAAGGTTGAGAAAAAGGAAGGCTCTTACACAACCTATCTTTTTGAAAAGGGTATTGATAAAATCCTTAAAAAGGTTGGCGAGGAATGCACAGAGGTTATTATCGGCGCCAAGGGCGGCGACAAGGCCGAAACTGTTTATGAAATTGCCGATTTGCTCTATCACATAACTGTTATGATGATTGAAATGGGCATCACTCTTGATGAGGTTACTGCCGAGCTTGCAAAACGCCACATCGTTGACCACAAGGTTAAACAGGAAAAAATGCAATAAAACAATTAAAGGTGACTTATCCGAATCGGAATAAGCCACCTTTTTTATTTTTGTTTTATCGAGTTTTATTCATCGGGCAGACCTTCATGCAGATTCCGCAAACCGAGCCTCTGCCGATTTTTTGAAATTCTTTTTTCATATATTGGCTGCAGGCTTCGGGGTCAAATATTTCTTCGCGCGGAGTGCCGGGGGTCCAGTCGCCGCCTTTGATTGCATGAGCGGGGCAGGCCTTAACGCAGATATCGCAGCCTGTGCAAACGCTTTGAGCAAGCTTGTTTTCGCATTCAAAGGGGCAGTCGGTAAAAAGAGTTCCCAACCGCACAAAACTGCCGTATTCGTTATGAAGAAACAGCGAATTGCGTCCGATTGAGCCGAGTCCGGCGAGGCACGCGCCCTTTTTATGTGAATACCGTGCCATATAGTTCCAGCCGTCTTTGTTGATGCTTTGGGAGGCTGCAACCGTTATATATCTATAGCCTTTTCTTTGCAAAAACATCCCTCCCTGAAGCAGCATGGAGTCAATGAACGCATTAACATTTCGGTAATGGTTGAAATAGGTGTGAGTCGGCTCATCCTCAATTTCTTCAATAATACTCTCTGAAAGGCGGGCAACTATGCTTACACCGTAGGGCAAGGCTTCTTCACCGTTTTCAGCCTTAAAGAAGCCAACGTCAGCAACGCCTTTGTCAAGCAAAAACGCTTTTAATTCTTCCTGAATACTCATCATTTCGCCGCCTTTGCTTCAAAACACAGCCAGCCGCCGCTTTCATGGCGGGCAATAACCTCAAGTCCGTTTTCTGCGAATGCCGCAAGAACATCGGCCTCTCTCGGCTCAATAATTCCGGAAGTGATAAACACCGCATCAGGATTCATGTAGTCTTTAACATTCCTGCAAAGGCCTATGATAATATCGGCAACAATATTGGCCGCAATTATATCGAATTTGCCTGTCACCTTATCGGTGGTTGAGCCTTTCAAAACGGTAAATTTCGGCTCTTCAAAGCCGTTGGTGACTCCGTTTTCTTTGGCTGTTTTAACGGCGAGTGCGTCTATATCAACGCCGACTGCGCTGTCTGCACCAAGAAGGAGCGATGCAACGGAAAGGATGCCGCTTCCGCAGCCGACATCAAGCACGCTTTTGCCGGGATATGCATATTTCTCAAGAGTTTCAAGGCAGAGTCTTGTTGTGTCGTGTGTTCCCGAACCAAATGCAAGGCCGGGTTCAAGATGCAGAACCGCTCTGCCGCCTGCATTATATTCATCCTCCCATATCGGGCGGATAAGCAGCCTTTCGCCAACGGGCATGGGCTTGAAATACTTTTTCCAGTTGTTTTCCCAATCGGCATTTTTGCAAACGGATTCGTCAATCTCGTTTGTGATGCCCTCCGCGGCATATCTTTCTCTGAGGAAAGAAACTGCTTCGGCAGGGTTTTCTTCGGGTGAAATATAGATATGAACGATGCCCTTGCTTCTGTCCTTTGCAAGCAAATCTTCATCAATGAGGTCAATTCTTGCAATTTCCCATGCCTCTTGCTCAAGAGTGCGATAATCTTCAATATATATTCCGTAGGGAACAGCCATCTGAGCTATGTCTCCTGCTCTGTCAACGTCATCTGCACTAACGGTTATTTTGATTTCGGTCCAATCCATTTTTTATCTCCAATTAATATTTGTTATGTACATCTTCTGCAAAGCAAAGGCAATCCTTAACTTCAATAACCGTTCCGTCATCGAGAATCGCTTTGCCGCTCATTCTGCCAAACACCTGATGCTGGTCTGTTATGATAAATTTAACATCTATTTTTGCCGCACGGTCGATGATGGGAACAAAATCCATCTCGAATCTTCCGTCGCTTGATGAGAATTTCCAGGGGTCGGTATAACTGTTTTTAGGAATATGGAAGGTAACATCATCCAGCTTGTGGCACTTTCCGTCATAAAACAGCATGTTTTCGCTTGCGGCGCTTGTGTCGCCGAAGCCGTAGCCGATGTTGAAGCCGAAGGAATGGCCGTCAATATCCATGTTGCCCGAGCCCCAATACCAAGTGTTGTCGTATGTCCAGACGCCTCTGCCCCAGTCGAGAGTGCCGAAGTCGGTCGCAGGGTCAAAAACATAATCCTTGCCGTCAAATGTTGCCTTGCCGCTTGCTCTCATGCAGTTGATTTTCTGGTTGTAGTAGAAAGCGGTTTTCTTTTCTTTCCAAGGAGTGGCAATAACCATTGTGTCCATTTCGGGCTGCTGAAGAGTTATGTCGCATGAGAAATCTTTGCCGTCACAGAATTTTTTGAAGTTGCAAACTATTCTGCGCTGTCCGGCACTAACCTGAAATTCCATGTCAAGGCGCTTATCGTGATAAACCGTGTTACCCTTTGCACTGGTTGAAGGGAGTTTGAACTTGCCCATGGGGAATGCATTGAGAATTGTTTCCGTGTGTTCCCAAGGTTTTGAAAAATCAAGCAAGGTTGCGGACTGCAGGCCGATATAGCCGTCATCCGACAAGGTGAATGCCACGCCGAAATTGTTTTTCTCGGATATAACCAAATAATAATCCCATTCTTTAATTCTGAATTTAGGAGCTTTGATTGCATTGCGGTCATAAATCTGATAAAGCTGCTTTGACCAGCCAGGCTCGCGAAGGCTTCCGTCCTCTTTAAGTAAAGGCTGAATCTTGGTTATTTCGTGATTTCTCATATCTTCATCCTCCTTGATTTATAAAACATCTTCAATAAGCTCTACTCCGCCGTTGCCTGCCTTGCCGTGGTTATAAAGATTTCTGTTTTCAAGCGCCCATTGGCGGGGTGTAAATTCGCCTGTTTCAACACTCTCAACCGCATGATGCATTTCATAAAGCCTTGCATCCATAAGGTCAAGCTCAGAAAGAAGCTCCGCTTCAATAAACATCGGCAGCTTTGCCGCACCAAATTCGGGAGTGCCGTGGTGAGAAATAAGTATGTGTTCGATAAGAGTCAGGGTTTCGTCGGAAATTCCGATTTCTCTGCCTATTCTGTCAATGCACATTGCGCCCATCACAAGATGCCCCAGCAAATTGCCCTTAACCGTGTATTCGCTTGCAATTCCCGTTGAAGAAACATCAATTTCTTCAATTTTGGCTATATCGTGCAAAATCGCTCCGCTGCAAAGTAAATCATAATTGACAAAGCGGTAAATTCTGCAAACGCTTTTTGCAAGGCGAAGAATTGAAAGAGTGTGCATCAAAAGGCCGCTTCTTACTGCATGATGCAGATTCTTTGCCGCAGGCCAGTAAAGCAGTCTTTCTCTGTATTCATCTATAACAGCCGAAACAAGTTTTTTGAGCTCTTCGTCGCTAAAGGATTCAACAATCTTTTCAACCTCGGCAAGCATAACTTCTCCCGTAAGGCAAGCAGAGGGAACATAATCCTCAATCATAACGTTATCTTCGGGCAGAACGCAGCGGATGCGTTCAACTCTGAACTGCATTGTGTCGTTAAAGGGAACATAGGTTCCGCGAACCTTAACAAAATCAGATTTGTTGAATTGATTGGACGGAGTGTCTTTATAGTCCCAAAGCTTTCCGTTTATTTCACCGCTGTTATCGGCAAGAATCAGGTCAAGATACGGAACGCCCTTTGCTGTCAGCTTTTTTTCGATTGATTTTATGAGGCAAAAGCCTTCATGAGTTCCGCTGCCTCCTATCGGCGAGAAGTTCATATATTATCATCCTTTCGGAATATATCTTTATTTTAAAATAATTGTAGCACATATTTATATAAAACACAAACAGTAAATTAATTTTTTGCGTTTTTTGTTGACAAATCTGCCATACGGCGTATAATTAAATCAAACAAGAGTTCTCGGGGCGGGGTGAAATTCCCCACCGGTGGTATAGTCCACGACCCGCAATGCGGCTGATGCGGCGAAATTCCGCAACCGACGGTAAAGTCCGGATGGAAGAGAATGCTGATGATTTCAAGCATTGTGCCCTGCATTTTTTGCAGGGCTTTTTGTTTTCTTCGGCATCTCCGAGCGAAAGGAGAAAAATATGAAAAACGGCAAAACACTCAACAGCGTAATCAAAACTGCAATTATGGCAATGCTGACCGCACTTTCCGTTGTTCTGGTCTGCACGGTGCATATTCCGCTGATACCTGCAGCGCCTTTTTTGGAATATGATGCTGCGGATATTCCTGTGCTTATCGGTTCGTTGCTGCTTGGACCTGTTTCGGGCATGGTTGTTTTGCTTGCTGTCTGCATTATTCAGGCAATAACAGTCAGCGCTTCCAGCGGCTGGATAGGCTTTTTGATGCATTTTATCGCTTCTTCGGTGCTTATCATTATCCCGTCGGTTATCTACAAACGCAAAAAAACAACATCAAGTCTTATTATAGGGCTTATACTCGGCACGGTTGCAATGGCAGCTGTTATGATACCGCTGAATCTGATTTTTACGGGCATTTTCCTCGGGGCAGGAACACAGGCTGTTATTGAAATGCTTATTCCTGCAATTATTCCTTTTAATCTGCTTAAGGCGGGAATAAACTCGGCTGTTACCTTTGCTGTTTTTGTTCCTGTTTCAGGAATCCTCAAAAAATACATAAACGGAGAAAAGAAATGATAGTTCATCCAATTCCTCCGCTGTTTGACGAAAATGCAAAAACGCTGATTTTGGGTTCGTTCCCATCTGTTAAATCCAGAGAGGCAGCGTTTTTCTACGGCCATCCTCAAAACAGGTTCTGGGCAGTTCTTGCCGCTGTTTTGGGCGAAGAAAAACCTCAAACCGTTGAAGAAAAGAAAAAACTTGTGCTTTCAAATAATCTTGCCTTATGGGATGTTATAGGCCAATGCGAAATTGAAGGCAGCGCAGACAGCACAATAAGAGATGTTACTGCAAACGACCTTTCGGTTATTATCGGTAACAGCAAGGTTGACAGAATTTTTGTTAACGGAAAAACCGCTGAAAAATACTATAATAAATATACTTTTCCCAAAACAGGCATAAAAGCAATATGCCTCCCTTCAACAAGCCCCGCAAACGCTGCATGGAGCTTTGAACGGCTTGCTGACGCGTGGAAAGAGATTTTAACCGCCGATTGAATCGGCGGTTTTTTTAACATTACAAACATTCTGAGAATATACTGGAAATGTAAGGACAGGCAATTTTGAAATTTTTTGCTCCCCAATTTCAAAAATACGTTTATTTTGCCTTCCGAGTGCCAAAAATAATGGTGTCAGTTAATCTAAGCACATTCGGAGAGTGATTTTTGTGACCGTTAAACGGGGAGAAATCTATTATGCCGACCTGAGCCCGGTTATCGGCTCGGAACAGGGCGGAACAAGACCTGTACTTATCGTTCAAAACGATGTGGGCAACAAATTCAGCCCAACGGTAATTGCCGCCGCAATAACAAGCCAGCGATTCAAAACAAGTCTGCCCACACATATCAGGGTCAATGCTGACGGCTGCGGACTTGCTAAGGATTCGATAGTGTTGCTTGAGCAGGTTCGTACACTCGATAAGAAACGGCTGCGTGAAAAAATGGGTATTCTTGACGAAAGCGATATGATAAGAGTTGACAGAGCGTTGTCTGTCAGTCTGGGTATAGGAATTGCTGAATAAAACAGGGGATAAGCAAAACGGAAAGGCTTGCATGGGATTAACCATGCAAGCCTTTTTAAATTGATAATATTGAATGTTAAAATTATTCAACTGTTACGGTGCCGTCGGGGTCAACTGTAATCTTCATGCCGTCCTTAACATAGTCAAGGAATTCCTGGCCAAGGCAGTCAACTGTTACCATGGGTTCATCTGCCCAAACTGCTGCAAGAACAGCGCCGGCACAAGCAAGTGAGTCGATATGCTCGGAGAAAAGCATGCATGTGGGGTTTCTCTTCATAACGTTTGCGCAGTAGAGAACCATGCCGCCTGTTGTTGAACCGATGGTCTGGGGAAGGCATAGAGCAGTGTTAACCATGGGCTTGCCGTAAAGGTCAGCGTTGTTCTGGTCGCCGCACTTTGCTTCTTTGTCACCGAACTGGAGAGCGTTTTGGAAAGAGGCAAGAGTGTTGAAACCGCCGTGAGAAACAAGCGCGTTGGCTGTGCATGAGCCCGCAACAACGGGACGTCCTTTGAACTGTTTCATTTTACTTTGCCTCCTTTGTGATGATATCAAGAATCTCATCGCTCTTATAGTAGCGAGAGGTGGTGTATGTTCTGAGCTTGTTGGAGTTTGTTATAACAGGCATCTTCTTGCAAAGAGGATTGTTCATATACATCAGCGGGCAGATATCGCTGAGGATAACACCTGTTGCCTTGAGTTTTGCCGCGTTGGGAGTTTTGTTGAAGGCTTCAACAACTGCGGGAGCTGCGGTGAAAACTGTGGGAACAGAAACCTTTTTGAGGCCGTTCTTCTTAAGAGCGGCAGCAACATTATCTGTCCATTCAATAAGCTGAGCATGTGAAAGGTGAGGGCATCCAACGAAGCAGAGCTTCGGCTTTGCTTCCTTGTTTTTCCACATAACGGGGTAGTTAGCCTGAACTCTTTCAAGCTCTGCATCGTCAACAACATAAACCTTTGCACCTTCTGCAATAAGAGCTTCACCCTGTTCAACTGCTTCGGGGGTAAGGTTTGCAACGTGATAAAGACCAACAGCGCTGTTGGAAGCTGTTGCGGCACCGAAATCTTTAAGATATGCTTTGGTGTTGCCGTCAAGCTCTGTGCCGATCCACTGGTCAAGACCCTTGATATAGGGAACATCTTCCATAACCTTCATGCCGATTGCGGAACCGAGAATCTGTGCTTCGGGTTTCTTGGATGTTTTAACTTCAACAACCCAGGTTGCTTTTCTGCCTTCATCCGTAACAAGGCCGAAATAGGGAACTCTGCCTACGATTGAGCCGAAGAGCTCAATAATGCCGGAGTTTCTGTTGCAGCGTGCGCCGAGAACGGAGTTGGCAAAAACAACTGCAGAGGATTCAGCCCATGAAAGAACTTCGCCCTTTTTGGGAATGTTGCCTACTTCGTCCATGTAGCAGGTGCAGGTGTAGGACTTGCTGTCGATAAGTCCGAGCTTTGAAAGCTGGGCATCGTAGCTATCCTGCATGCTGTACATAAATTTATTGAAAATAAGCTTCTGAAGGAAGTTTGCGGGAACGTTGGGGTCAAGGGGTTTGGGGTCAACAGAGAATTTCTGCTGTGAAAGCGCACCGCCTGCAATAAGCTGATCCATGAGGTCATAAACAGGCTTCATAACCTTAAGACCAAAGCTTGTAACAAGATGGCCCATTTTGCTTTCAACGGGAACCATCTTTGTTGCGCCGAATGCTTCACCGTAAAGGACAAGGGTTTTCATAACCTTTGCCATTGCTTCGCCCTTGGAGCCGTTGAGTATATCCTGCTCCTCCTGCGTGAGAATCATTTTGTATTCCATAGTAGCATTATCCTTTCATATAACCGCATGCAACAGCGCGGTTATTAATAGTTGAAGTGAAAATACCTGCCGCTATTTGCGACAATATTGAACTTTTCGTCTCATTGTAACACTTTATTAAAATAAATTCAACAAAAAATTTAAAAAACGAAATAAATATTATTTATCGATACAAAATGACAGCCGACAGAATTCCTGCCGGCTGTAGTTGGCTTATTTTATTATTTCCTTTGCGCTTGCTGCAAGGCCTGCAATTCCCTGCAAATCGCTGGGAATGATGAGTTTTGTTGCCTGGCCGTCCGCTGCGGCTTCAAAGGCCTCAAGGCTCTTGATTGTCAAATAGCCCTGGCTGGGAGCAGCCTGATTGATAAGTTCAATCGCTTTTGCTCTTGCCTCTTCAACCTTTATGATAGCTTCCGCTTCACCTTCTGCTTCGCGTATTTTAGCTTCTTTGATAGCCTCTGCAGCGAGAATTGCGCTCTGCTTCTCTGCTTCTGCGGCAAGAATTTTGCTTTCTTTCTGGCCTTCCGCAACAAGAATTTTGCTGGCCTTTTCGCCCTCTGCGGTAAGAATGGCTTCGCGGCGCTGACGCTCTGCCTTCATCTGCTTTTCCATTGCATCCTGAATTTCTTTGGGTGGAAGGATGTTTTTAAGCTCAACGCGGTTAACCTTGATTCCCCACGGGTCTGTTGCTTCGTCAAGAATGCCTCTGATTTTTGCATTTATGATATCTCTTGAAGTGAGAGTGTTGTCAAGCTCCATTTCGCCGATGATGTTACGAAGCGTTGTAGCTGTAAGATTTTCAATTGCGGAAATCGGTCTTTCAACACCGTAAGCAAAAAGCTTTGGGTCGGTTATTTGGAAAAACACAATAGTGTCTATCTGCATGGTAACGTTATCTTTTGTGATAACGGGCTGGGGCGGAAAGTCAACAACCTGCTCTTTGAGTGAAACCTGCTTTGAAATTCTTTCAACAAAGGGGATTTTAACATGGAGACCTGTCTGCCAGGTTGCATTGTATGTTCCGAGTCTTTCAATAACATAAGCCTTGGACTGCGGAACAATTTTGATATTCATAATAACTATTGCAATAAGGAAAATTGCAAGAAAAACTAAAATAATACCGCCGATGAATTCCATAATTATTTCCTCCTGTTTCAATAAGTTTAGTTTTGGGACTGAGCTTTGACAATCAATTTAACACCGTCAATTTTTTCAACGGTAACGCGATCGTCTTTTTTGAACTCGGTTCCGTCTGATGAACGTGCGGTCCAAGTAATTCCGTTAACGTGAACCTGCCCTTTGCCCTCAATGTTGCTGATGTCCTCGGTGACTACTGCAGTCTGCCCGATGCATCGGTCCGCATTTGTAGGCTGCATTGTTTTTTTCGTTGCCTTTCTGACAAGCGGGCGGGTTGCAACCAGAGCAATAACGGAAACCGCAATGAAAATTATCCATTGCAGCCATTGCTGCAATCCGCAAAGCTCAGCAATCAAAGCGGCTGCCGCTCCTGCGGCAAACCAGATTGTCACGAGCTGGGCGGTAACCGCCTCAACAATGATAAGCACAACGAGCAGAACAATCCAGAAAATCAGCATAGCGTATTCCATATAATTCTCCTCCTTCGCTTTCGGTTCAATATTCTTGAACTTAAATATATTCTATCATCTTTATTCCAAAAACACAATAGTTTTGCGTCTGCATAATACGAATTTTACAAATTATACATAAATTTTATTATAAAATGTTCCCGATATTAACTTTTTCGGCTTGCGTCAGATTGCCGATAATGTTTATGGCTTCGATGCATTTGTTTTTGAATTCATCAATTTCCGAATGCTCAAGAATTAACGGCAGGGCGGTGATTGTTTCTTCAAGCTTATCCATTCCTTCGTGAACAACCAGCGAATGCAGCAACTCGGAGGAATCGTTCCATTCGTCAACAAGCAGCTGAGTTTCCTTCTTGAGCTTGTTTACGTTATTTCCCTCCGATATCTGTATAAGGCTGTTTAATCTTTCGGATAGAGAATCCATTTCTTTTTTGAACGTTATGCCTGACCAGACGGCGAGAGAAACCGCAACGGCAATCAGAATTGCGGCTGCAAAAATTCTTTTCAATTTTGCAAATCCTTTCTTGCAATATATGATATGCCTTCGCTGTTAACTGTCATGATTAAAATTTCTTCAACAGGGATTTTTGTTGATATAACCAGCTTTTTAATTTGGCTCATTTCCAGCTCGGCTTCAGAAACAACATCATCCATTATTTTGCCGTCGCAGACAACGGCAAACGGCATGCCGCAATCGTTCGGAACGAGATTTAAGTCGGATGCGTTTGCGTTTCGGTACTCAGGCTTTAGAAGCACGCTGATTTTTCCGTTGGTTTCAAAAATGGCATAAGACACCTGAGATATTTCAAAAACATCTTTTTGGCGAAGTGCCGAAATAAGGTCGTTGACGGACATCCTGAGTTTTTTGAGGGCTTTTATATCAATATTTCCGTCACGGATAACAATAATCGGATGCCCTTGCATAAATGAACGCAGTTTGTAGCTTTTCAGTCCTGCTGCGGAGGTTAATATTTCATAAGCAACAAGAGCAAACAGAGCAACAACGGAATGCAATATCGGAATGTTGTTATCCTGCATGGGGATTGATGCTATTTCCGAAAGCAATATTGTGATAACAAGCTCAGAGGGCTGCAATTCTCCGATTTGACGTTTGCCCATGAGCCTTATCAAAAAAATGATTATTGCATAAAGAACGGTTGCGCGAATAAGAGTAACGGTCATTTTTTCATCCCTTTCCATGCTATTTTTCGCCGAAAGAGCCGGAATATTACTTTGTTGACTAAAAAAGGATTTATGTATATAATTAATATCGTAAACACGTTAGGCTTTGGAGGTTTTGAAATGAAATATTACCTCGGCATGGATATCGGCGGCACGAAATGTGCAGTTGTAATCAGCGAAAAAAGCGGCAACGCAATCAAAGATAAAATTCGGTTTGAAACAAAGGTTGAGCGCGGATATGAGGCTGTTGTTGCCGATTTGATTTCATCGGCACTTGAACTGCTTAAAAGAAACGGTATTTCTTCCGCCGATGTTCTTGCCTGCGGTGTCAGCTGCGGTGGGCCTCTCAACAGCGATACCGGTATTATTATGCGTCCTCCGAATCTGCCCGATTGGGATAATGTCCCTCTTGCGGATATTGTTAATGAAAAACTCGGCATTCCGTGCAAAATAAGGAATGATGCTGATGCCTGCGCGCTTGCTGAATGGCAGTTCGGAGCGGGCAGAGGCACAAAAAACATGATTTTTCTCACCTTTGGCACGGGCATGGGAGCAGGTCTGATTCTTGACGGCAAGCTTTACAGCGGCACTTGCGGAACGGCAGGTGAGGTTGGCCATATAAGGCTTGATGCCGATGGGCCGGTTGCTTACGGAAAAGCAGGCTCGTTTGAGGGCTTTTGCAGCGGAGCCGGCATTGCGGCAATGGGCAAAAAGATGCTTGCAATATATAACGGAGCAACCTCGATACCGCATGATAACGTAACGGCAAAAACTATTGCGGAGGCTGCAATTGGCGGCGACAGGCTTGCAAACGCAATATACCGCCGCTGCGGCGAAAAGCTGGGCTTGGGGCTGTCTGTTTTAATTGATATTCTTAATCCGGAAAGAATTGTTATCGGAAGCATCTTTCAGCGCTCGGGCCATCTCCTGATTGAAAGCATGAATGAAACAATCAAAAAAGAGGCTCTTGCAATTTCCGCAGAATGCTGTAAAATAGTTCCTGCAATGCTCGGTGACGATATCGGCGATTATGCCGCAATAGGCGTTGCAAAGGATTTTGCGGAGGGTGCAAAATGAGCCGTATATTTAATGAACTTTTTGAACGTTATCACTGCCTTGAAGTTTGCAGAGATGATATAAACAAAGCGTTTGAAGCTTTTGCAGATTGTTATGATAACGGAGCCAAAATGCTTTGCTGCGGCAACGGAGGCTCGGCTGCCGATTGCGACCATTTTGTCGGCGAGTTGATGAAGGGATTCCTAAAAAAAAGGCCCCTTACGGAGAGGGAAAAGGAGCTTTTTGAGGATAAATATACAGCGGATAATCTTCAAAAGGGTCTGCCTGCAATTTCGCTTTGTGCCCATTCGGCTTTAATGACTGCTTTTGAAAATGATGCCGTTCCTTCGCTTGTTTTTGCGCAGCAGGTTTATGCTTATGCGAAGAAAAACGATGTTCTTTTGTGTTTCAGCACATCGGGAAATTCGGAGAATATAGTTTATGCTGCCTGTGCAGCGAAAGCGGCCGGAATAAAATCCGTTGCAATAACGGGTGAAAACGAAAGCAGGTTAAGCGGTTTATGCGATATATGCATAAAACTGCCGGAAACAGAAACATTCAAAATTCAGGAGCTGACGCTGCCTGTTTATCATTGCCTTGCGGCAATGCTTGAGGAAAGATATTTTAAGGAGTGATAATTATGACCAACATTCCCAGACACGAGCATCCCGATCCGCAGTTTGAAAGAGCAAACTGGCTCAATCTCAACGGCGAATGGGATTTTGAATTCGATTTCGGCAACAGCAAGCACCAATCCGATATTCTTGACAGAGCGGAGTGGGAAACAAAAATAACCGTTCCTTTCTGCCCCGAAAGCAAGCTCTCCGGCATTGAATATACTGATTTTATTCCTGCAGTATGGTACAGAAGAACGGTTAACGTTACTGCTGAACAGCTTGCAGGCAGAGTTATTCTTCATTTCGGTGCGGTTGACTACGACACCACAGTTTATATCAACGGCAAAAAGGCAGGCACTCATCAGGGCGGATATGCTTCATTCAAATTCGATGTTACAGAATATCTTAATGAGGGAGATAACACTCTTATTGTGCGTGCGGTTGACGATGTAAGAGACCCTCTTGTTCCCAGAGGAAAGCAGTGCCCTGACCTCAAATCAAGAGGCTGTGATTACACAAGAACAACGGGCATCTGGCAAACAGTCTGGCTTGAATTGGTTCCCAAGGCATATATCAAGAGTTTTAAACTTTATCCCGATTATATCAACGGAGTTCTTGCAATTTCTGCCGTTGTTGAGGGCGAGGGTGAATTCACCGCCGCCGCTTCCTATGAGGGCAAGCCCATGGGAACATTTTCAAAGAAAGCCGCTTCAACGGTAACGGGTGAAATAAAGCTTGATGAAATTCATCTTTGGGAGGTTGGCTGCGGCAGGCTTTATGACCTTGAACTGACCTTCGGTGAAGATAAGGTTAAGAGCTATTTCGGACTTCGCAACGTTAAAATCGATGATTATAAATTCCTCATTAACGGCAAGTCCGTGTTCCAGCGCCTTGTTCTTGATCAGGGCTTCTATCCCGTCGGCATTTACACCGCGCCTTCAGAGGAAGCTCTTATAAATGACATAAAAATTTCTCTTGCCGTTGGCTTCAACGGAGCAAGGCTTCATCAGAAAGTGTTTGAAAAGAGATTCCTTTACCATTGCGACAGGCTTGGCTACATTGTTTGGGGAGAATACGGCAACTGGGGTCTGGATTGGTCAAATCCCTTCTCGCTTGCGGCAATGCTGCCCGAGTGGTGCGAATGCGTTGAAAGAGATTTCAACCATCCTTCAATTATCGGCTGGTGTCCGTTCAACGAAACATGGGATATAGACGGCAGAAAACAGTATGACCATGTTATTTCAACCATCTATAAGGTTACAAAGCATATTGACGAAACCCGCCCCTGCATTGATACAAGCGGCAATTTCCACACTATTACCGATATTTACGATGTTCATGATTATGAGCAGGATTACCATGTTTTCAAAGAAAATTACGATAAGCTCATGACAGAGGGCACTCTTTATGAGAGATTCCCCGACAGGCAGATGTACAGCGGCAAGGGCTGCGCATGGGTCAGCGAATACGGCGGACTTCAGTGGTCAAGAGGCGACAGAGGCGATGCGTGGGGCTACGGCAACGCACCCAAAACCGAAGAAGAGCTTGTTGAACGTTATGCAGGCCTTACAAATGCACTTCTGGATAACTACAGAATGTTCGGCTTCTGCTACACCCAGCTTTATGATATCGAACAGGAGCAGAACGGACTTTATTACTACGACAGAACTCCCAAGTTTGACCCTGAAATTTTCAAAAAAATCAATTCCCGTAAGGCGGCAATTGAAGATTAATAGTGTAGGGACGATTTGCAAATCGCCCGTATAAAGCAAAAGCATTCCAAATGTATTTGGAGTGCTTTTGCTTATTTGTTCCGTCTCTGTTTGTTTCATACTGTGCTACCTGTGCATATAATGAACAGGGGTGATATAATGAAACGCAGGCGGTTTTATCGGCGCAGGGGGAATGTGATGTTTAAAGCAGCGTGTGCCGTGATTATATTTTTAATTGCCGTTTTGTTGCTTGATGCAAGGCTTCGCCCTGCGATTTATGACCTTGCCGCGCTGGAGGCTTATGCCCTAAGTTCAAAAACAGTCAACTCCGCCGTTGAAAAAATGCTTTCAGAAAATGCTCCTGCTTATTCCGAAATTATTGACATAAACTATAGCGATATCAACACGATAACAGGAATAACCACCGACATTGTTAAGATGAATCTTTTTAAATCGCGGGTAACAAACGCGGTTGATGCCGCATTCAACGAAAAGGGAAAAACCGAGGTAACTGTTTCACTCGGCACGGCAAGCGGCGTTACGCTTTTTTCCGGCTGGGGGCCTTACATAGATGTTGATGTCGGCTTTTCTTCATCAACCCAATCCGATTTTGAAAATGTTTTCACCGCTGCAGGCATAAACCAGACTCAGCACAGCGTAATGCTTAACATAGAAACAACGGTTATGCTGAATATGGCGGGCAAACGTGTTTTGCAAACGGTTGAAACTTCGTTTTGCGTTGCCCAAACGGTTATAGTCGGCTCCGTTCCAAACGTTATGGTTGAATGATGCGCTCAGAATGCAGGGGTCGATGACGCATCAACCCTTTCATAATTAGACCATTGATTTTGTGACAAAAAATTGGTATAATATTATCATTAAATTTTTAAGGAAGTAACGGCTATGCAGTTTGAAAAAGCACAGGAGAGGGCAAAGGAGCTGCGCGACCTGCTCAATTATCACAGCCACAAATATTATGTTGAGGATAATCCTGAAATAGGGGACTATGAATATGATATGCTTCAGCGTGAGCTTGCGGCGATAGAAAAGGAATATCCCGAGCTTATAACGTCTGATTCACCCACGCAGCGCGTCGGAGGCAGCGCAGACGGACTTTTTGAACCCGTAACGCATGCTGTTCCGCTTGAAAGTTTGCAGGATGCGTTCAGCCTTGATGAAGTGCGTGCGTTTGATGCAAGGGTAAGAGAAGTATTCCCTGATGCGGAATATGTTGTTGAGCCGAAAATTGACGGCCTTTCCGTTGCGCTTGAATATGAAAACGGTGTTTTTGTTCGCGGAGCAACAAGGGGCGACGGAATTGTCGGCGAAGATGTTACGGCAAACCTGAGAACGGTCAATTCAATACCTCTGCGCCTTAAATCCGATGAATCAATCATCGTCAGAGGCGAAGTATATATGTCAAAAAAAGTTTTTGTTTCTCATGTTGAGGAGCAGGAACTTAACGGCGAAAAGACCTTTAAAAACCCCAGAAACGCGGCGGCAGGTTCGCTGCGCCAGAAAAATCCTCAGATTACGGCATCAAGAAAACTGGATATTTTTGTTTTCAACACTCAACAATATGGCGGCTCCGAGATAACAGGCCATAAGCAGTCAATTGATTTTCTGAAAACTCTCGGTTTTAAAACAGTACCTTTTTACAATAAATTCAACAACATTGAAGATGTTATTGCCGAACTTCAAAGAATCGGTGAAATGCGCTCTTCCTTGCCGTTTGATATAGACGGTGCAGTTATCAAGGTTGATTCTTTTGCGCAGCGTGCGGAAATCGGAAGCACTTCAAAGTTTCCGCGCTGGGCGCTCGCGTTCAAATATCCTCCGGAGGAAAAAGAAACAACGGTTGTTGATATTGAAGTTGCAGTCGGCAGAACGGGCGTTTTAACTCCCACAGCCGTGTTTGAGCCTGTTTTGGTTGCGGGTTCGACCGTTTCAAGGGCAACTCTCCATAATCAGGATTTTATCAACGAAAAGGATATACGTCTTGGCGACAAAGTGGTTATCCGCAAGGCCGGTGATATTATTCCCGAGGTTATCAGGGTTGTTTCTCATGCCGAAAACAGCGAAAAATATCTTCTTCCGTCAGTTTGTCCCTCATGCGGCGCAAATGTTATCCGAGAGGAGGACGAAGCCGCCGTCAGATGCGTTAACCCCGAATGCCCCGCGCAGCTTTTGCGCAATCTTATCCACTTTTGTTCAAGAGATGCAATGGATATTGAGGGTATGGGAGATGCGGTGCTTGAAAAGCTTGTTTCAAACGGACATTTGAGCAAGGCAAGCGAAATTTACACTCTTAAAAAAGAGGATTTTATGACTCTTGAAGGCTTTAAGGATAAATCATCGCAGAATCTTGTTGATGCAATTGAAAAATCGAAGCAGAATGACCTTTCAAAGCTCGTTTTTGCGCTCGGAATCCGCCATGTCGGTCAGAAAGCCGGCAAAATCCTTGCGGATTATTTCGGCACAATGGAAAATCTGATGAATGCGGACCTTGAGCAGCTTACGGCAATTGAAGGCTTTGGCGGCATCATGGCGCAGAGTGTTGTTGATTTCTTTGCTCTTGAGCAGTCAAAAAGAGAGATTGAAGCTCTTGCTGCATACGGCGTAAATATGGCTTCGCAGAAAGAAAAAATCGACAACCGCTTTGAGGGGAAAACTTTTGTTTTAACGGGTACTCTGCCCACTTACTCGCGCAATGAAGCAAGCGAAATCATAGAAAAATTCGGAGGCAAAACCGCTTCCTCCGTTTCCAAAAAGACAAGCTTCGTGCTTGCAGGAGAAGAGGCGGGCAGCAAGCTTGTTAAGGCGCAAACCCTCGGCATCACAATAATTTCCGAAGACGAATTTAACGAGATGATAAAATAACACTTGAAAAAATAATATTAATGTGTTATTATACCAAAGATATATGAAACGCAGAGATCGGGAGAGTAAGCAAGCCCACTCACTAAAGAGAAAATCCGTCGGCGGCTGAGAGCGGATTGTGAAGTGATTTGCTGAAGTTCGCCCGTGAGCGGTGAGGCTGAAACACCAGTAGGCTTCAACGGTAATCCCCGTTACGGATTTTAAAGCGCGCGGCTTTCAGCCGTGAACGCAGGGTGGTACCGCGGATTTTATTCGTCCCTCGTCTTTATGACGGGGGATTTTTATTTGTATATTATGAAAGGATTGATATAAAATGTTTGAAAAGCCCGCAGAATTAAAAAAGCTGTTCGAAGAAAAGGTTGCATCCGTAACCGCTACTTCCGAAATTGAGCAGCTCAGGATTGAATTTCTCGGCAAAAAAGGCTCTGTTTCCGCCCTTATGCAGGAGCTTCGCAATGTTCCGAATGAGCAGAAAAAAGAGGCAGGCCAGAAAATTAACGAAACGAAGCAGTTCATTGAAGCTGCAATTGCCGCAAAGCTTGAGGAGCTTAAGGCTCTTGAAGAGCAGAAGCTCATCGACTCCGCGGAGAGCTATGATGAATCCATGCCCACCGATACAGACCTTGGCTCATATCACCCCATAACTCTCACAGCCCGCAGAGTTGAAAATATTTTCCTGAGCATGGGCTTTGCTGTTGAAGATTATTCGGAAATCACCGATGACTATAACTGCTTTGAGGCTCTCAATATTCCCAAGCACCACCCCGCAAGAGATATGCAGGATACTTATTATCTCAGCAGCGGCCAGCTTCTCAAAACTCACACTTCTGCTGCGCAGAACACCATTCTCCGCAAGTATGCGGCAAACCTTGAAAACGGCAATCCCATCAGAGCCATTTTCCCCGGCCGCTGCTTCAGAAACGAAAAAATCGATGCCTGCCATGAAAACACCTTCTTCCAGATGGAAGGAATCATGGTTGATAAGGATATTTCTATTTCAAACCTTATCTATTTCATGAAAACCATGCTTTCTGAGGTTTTCCAGAAGGATATAACCGTCAGACTTCGCCCCGGTTTCTTCCCGTTTGTTGAACCCGGCTTCGAGCTTGATATTCAATGCACAATCTGTAAGGGTAAGGGCTGCCCCTCCTGCAAGGATTCAGGCTGGCTGGAGCTTTGCCCCTGCGGAATGATTCACCCCAATGTTCTTATTGCAGCGGGAATCGACCCTGAAAAATACACGGGCTTCGCCTTTGGTCTGGGCATGACAAGACTTGCCATGATGACCTACGGCGTTAAGGATATCCGCGTTTTCAACAGCGGCAACCTTAAGTCGCTTTCGCAGTTCACCGAAGAATCGTTCACAAGACCCGAAGAAAGCAAGGAGGCATAAGAACAATGTTTGTTTCAATTAACTGGATTAAGGACTATGTCGACCTTGAAGGCGTTGACATTAAAAAGCTTATTGAAAGCTTCACTCTCGCAACCGCAGAGGTTGAAGATATAATCGAAAAGGGTGCCGACGTTCAGAATGTTGTTGTTGGCGAAATCCTTTCCGTTGAAAATCACCCCAACTCAAAGAAGCTCCATCTTCTCAAGGTTGATGCGGGTGAAAAGGTCTGCAACATCGTTTGCGGTGCTCCCAATGTTGCAGTCGGTCAGAAGGTTGCGCTTGCTCTTGCAGGCGGCAGAGTTTGCGGCGGCGAAATCAAGGTTGCCACCGTTGCCGGTTATGAATCCGAAGGCATGTGCTGCTCAGAGAAGGAACTCGGTATCAGCGATGACCATTCCGGCATCATGGAGCTTGATCCTTCACTCAAAAACGGCACAAGCATCAAGGATATCTTCCCCATTGACGATATTATCTTTGAAGTAGATAATAAATCACTCACAAACCGTCCTGACCTTTGGGGTCATTACGGCATTGCGAGAGAGCTTGCCGCTCTTTCGGGCAGAGAACTCAAACCCCTTGAAATGGGCGATCTTTCCTATGATGGCGACGAGAAGGTTGATGTTAAAATCGGCAGAGAAGATTTGGTCTACAGATATTCCTGCATAAAGATGGATAACATCACAAAGAACAAGAGCCCTCTTGATATGCGTATCCGCCTTTATTACTGCGGCATGAGAGGCATCAACCTGCTTGCTGACGTAACAAACTACATCATGCTCGAAATCGGTCAGCCGACACATGCATTTGCGGGCAGCTCAATTGAAAATATTGTTGTTACAACTCCCGACGAAAAAATCAAGTTTAAGACCCTTGACGGCGTTGAAAGAGATATTGACGAAGAAACTCTCATGATTTGCAACGGCAGCACACCTGTCGGCATTGCTGGCATCATGGGCGGCCTCGAATCTGAAATCGTTGAGGACACAGGCTCTGTTGTGCTTGAAAGCGCAAACTTTGACGGCGTCAGCATCAGAAAGTCATCCTCAAGGCTCGGTCACAGAACAGATGCCAGCGCAAGATATGAGAAAATGCTTGACCCTGAGCTTACAATGGACGCAGTCGGCAGATTTGTTAAACTGGTTAAGGATATTGACAGTGGTGCAAGAGTTGCATCAAAGGTTACCGACGAATACGTCAGAAAATATCCCGAAATTTCACTTTCCTTTGATAAAAAATATGTTGACCGCTACACAGGCATTGATATCAGCGAGGAGCAGATTGAAAAAACTCTCACCGCGCTTGGCTTCAGCGTTGATTATTGCAACGGTGAATATACTGTTAAGGTTCCTTCATGGCGTGCAACAAAAGATGTTACCATCAAGGCTGACATCATTGAAGAAATCACAAGAATTTACGGCTACGATAACTTTGAAATCACAACCACAAACAGCCCCTTGAAGCCTGTTCCCAATGACTATGCAAGAATGGAAGATAACAAGGTCAAAGACCTTCTTGTTAAGAAATACAGCTTCCATGAGGTTCATTCCTATGTATGGTGTGACGGCAGAAAGTTCAAGAAGCTCGGCATTGAGGTTGAGGATAATGTTAAGGTTCTCAACATTGAGAATTCCGACAACGGTGTTCTGAGAAATTCAATGCTTCCCACTCTTCTTGTTATGGCTCAGGAAAACAAGGATTTTGCCGATAAATACAGCATTTTTGAAATCGGCAGAGTTGTTGACGGCACAGATGCAAACGGCCTTTGCAACGAAAGAAAGCATCTTGGCGCCGTTATCTATGATAAGAGCGGCAATGAAAAGGCGGCATACCTTAAAGCGGTTGAAATTATCAACTGCATCATTGGCGAAATCAAGCAGAAGAAGGCTGGATATAATAAGATTGCTCCCGTTTCAGCATGGCAGCATCCCAAGAATACCGCTGAAATTCTTATTGACGGCAAGTGCGTGGGTATTCTTTGCGCAATGCATCCCGCAAACCGTGCAAAGCTCGATAAAACAGCGGCAGCAGTTTGCTTTGAAATTGACATGAACGCATTCAGCTCAATTGATGCAAACTCAATTTCATTCCGTGAACCCAGCACTCAGCAGTCAACCTATTATGACCTTTCTCTTGTTCTGGCGGAAAACACCAAATATTCAGATTTGGCCGCATGCTGGGAATCTCTCGGCCTTGCAGAGCTTGAAAGCGCAAAGGTTATTGATACCTATGAAAAAGACGGCATTAAGAGCATGACTGTTCGCCTTGTTTTTGCAGCGATGGACAGAACTCTTGAAATGGAAGAGGTTCAGGGCTGGATTGACACCGTTCTTGCAAATCTCGGCAAAATCGGCGTAACTCTCAGAGCATAAAATTATTCGGGCGGGCTTTGTTCCCGCCCATTGTTATAGCAAAGGGGAATTTATATGAAAATTATTGAATTGCAGTTTAAAAGCGGTGCAACGCTGACAGCTTATCTGCCCGATGCTTCAAACGAAATGCCGCAGTCAAAAATAAGAAAGGGCGTTCTTGTTATCCCCGGCGGCGGTTACTCCATGTGTTCCGACCGTGAGGCTGAACCCCTTGCTTTCGCTTTTCTTTCAAAGGGATATGCGGCATTTATTCTCAGATATACTGTCGGTGCGAACAAGGGATATGATTTTTCAATGCCGTTTGCTGATGTTAATGAGGCAATGGGCATTATTCATGAGAACGCAGAGGAATGGAGTGTTGACAAAGAGAAAATTGCCGCAATCGGATTTTCAGCCGGCGGCCATCTTTGCGCGGCGCTTTCAACAATGGGCGATATCCGCCCTGCCGCAAGCATTCTTATTTATCCCTGCATTCTGGAATCAATCAGCAAAATTCTTGCTTTTCCCGTGCCGGGTCTTGATGATAAGGTGGATGATAAAACTCCCCCTGCATTCATTGCCGCTGCATGTGAAGATAATGTTGTTCCCATCAAAAACTCTTTGGCCTATGCGAGCGCGCTGGAAAAGGCGGGTATTCCCTTCGAAATGCATATCTATGAAAAGGGATACCACGGTTTTTCTCTTGCGGACACCAATGTTTATTCCAAGGCTGAAGCGGACTACAATGTCCATCTCAAAGGCTGGTTTGAGCTTTGCATAACATGGCTCGGCAAAAGATTTGAATAAAAGCAAGGCGGCTGCGTCGAAATTCTTCGACGCAAGCCGCTTTTGTGTGTCAACATCTTCTGTAAAGCTCCGTTAATTCGGCAAGCTCATTTGCAAGCGAAAAATTTATATCTTCTTTCAAGGCTCTCCATTGCCAGTTGTTTTCGGCGGTGGAGGGCGTGTTCATTCTTGCCCACGAGCTGAGATGAAGCAAATCCTGCATGGTCAGAATTACCGTTTCGCCAACGCTTGCAAGTGCGGATTTTATAACACCGAGGCATCTGCCTTCATTCTCATCAAGCCTGAGATATTTAACGGCAAATTCAACATCGGCGGCACTCGCGTTTTCGAACCAGCCCTCAACTGTGTCATTATCGTGTGTTCCGATATAAACAACACAGTTTTTTTCGTAATTGTGCGGCAGATAATCGCTGTTTTCGCGGCTGTCAAACGCAAACTGCAAAACTTTCATGCCCGGGTATCCGGTTTCTTTCAGCAGAGATATAACTCCTTCGTCAACAAATCCCAAATCCTCTGCGATGATGTTCTGTTTCCCGAGGGCGGCTTCAATTGCTTTGAAAAATTCTATGCCGGGTCCTTTCAGCCAAAGACCGTTAACCGCATTTTCCATTCCGTAAGCAACGGTATAATATGAGGAAAAGCCTCTGAAATGGTCTATTCTGAGGCGGTCAAACAGCTTCATTGAATGCTCAAGCCGCCTTATCCACCAGCGATATCCGTCCTTGCGCATATATTCCCAGTCAAAAACAGGGTTTCCCCAAAGCTGACCCTCGCTGCTGAAGCCGTCGGGCGGAACGCCTGCAACCCTTGCGGGGTTAAAATCATCGTCCAATTCGAATTGCTTCGGGCTTCCCCAGACATCCGCGCTGTCGTGGGCAACATAAATAGGCAGGTCGCCGATAATTTGAATTCCGTTTTGGTTGGCATATTTTTTTAGCTTTTGCCATTGACAAAAAAACAAAAACTGAACGGTCTTGTGAAATGCAACCTCTTCGGAAAGAAGCGACTTTGCGCCGTCAACCGCTTGTTCATTGCGCGTTTTCAATCCGAGTGGCCATTGATACCACGGTTTGCCGCCAAAAGAATTTTTCAAAGCCATAAACAAGGCATAATCATCAAGCCAAAAGGCGTTTTCAGCCTGAAATCCCTCGAATTCATCGTCGGGTATGAAACGTGCGCAGGCTTTTCTCAAAATCTCTGAACGGTGCAGATATATTTTGCCGAAATCGACTTTTTGCGGATTATCTCCCCAATCGGCGTTTTCATATTCATCCTTTAAAAGAAGCCCGCTGTCGCAAAGCATATCAAGGTCAATCATATAAGGATTTCCTGCAAATGCTGAAAATGACTGATAAGGTGAGTTGCCGAAGCCCGTCGGATTCAGCGGCAGAATTTGCCAGTATTTTTGTTTTGCGGATTTAAGAAAATCAACAAAATCATAGGCTTCTTTGCCGAGAGTGCCTATCCCGTAAGGGGAGGGCAGGGATGTGATGTGGAGCAAAATTCCGCTGCTTCTCATATTGCCAATGTGGTTTCTTTATCAAAATAATGTGCCGAATCGGGGTCGATAAACAGCTTTACGCTGTCGCCGACATTTATTTTTTTCTCGCTCTTGATGCGTGCGATGTGTTTTTTGCCTGAAAGTTCAAAATAAACGTTGGTTTCGTTGCCCGTCATTTCGGCAATATCCGCGGTTACGGTTAAGGCACATTTGCCTTTAAGACCGCTGTCCTCAACAGATAAAATATGCTCGGGTCTTATGCCGAGAATTATATTTTTATTTTTATATTTTTCAAGATTTTTGAGCTTGTCTTTTGCTATATCAAGTGTGTAGCTTGAAAATTCCGCTTTTAGCCTGCCGGAATCGCCTGTTATTTTTGCCTCAATAAAATTCATCTGCGGCGAACCGATAAAACCGGCAACAAACATGTTTGCAGGCTCGTTGTAAAGCTTTTGAGGCGTGTCAAACTGCTGGACAACACCCTTGTCCATAACAACAATTCTGTCCGCCATAGTCATTGCTTCGGTCTGGTCATGTGTAACATAAACAAATGTTGTTTGCAGTTTTTGCTGAAGCATGGTTATCTGGCTGCGCATTTCGGTTCTCAGCTTCGCATCAAGGTTTGAAAGGGGTTCGTCAAGCAAAAAAACCTTTGGATTTCTGACCATTGCTCTGCCCAGAGCAACTCTTTGGCGCTGGCCGCCCGAAAGGGCACGCGGCTTGCGCTCAAGATATGGTTCAAGGTCAAGAATTTTTGCCGCCCACATAACCTTTTCATCAATTTCCTTTTTAGGCAGTTTTTTCAGTTTGAGGGCAAATGCCATATTCTTATAGACTGTCATGTGGGGATAGAGAGCATAGCTTTGAAAAACCATTGCAATGTCTCTGTCCTTTGGCGGAATATCATTAATTTTTTTATCGTCAATATACAGCTCGCCGGAGGTGATATCCTCAAGCCCCGCTATCATTCGCAGGGTTGTTGATTTTCCGCAGCCTGACGGGCCCACAAGCACTACAAATTCTTTGTCGTTTATTTCAAGTGACAGATTAGGTATAACGGTAACTTGGCCGTTATCAAAGGATTTTGCCACATCCTTGAATTTTATTGTTGCCATAGCAGTTATCCTTTCACTGCGCCCGCCACAACGCCTCGTATAATATATTTCTGGCAGAAAAGATAGAAGATGATTATCGGCAGTATCGCCAAAACAAGCATAGCCATGAGTGCACCCATATCCTTGTTGCCGTAGCCTCCCGTGAGGGCCATCTGAACCGCAACGGGAAGGGTTTTGTTTTCACCCGAACCAAGCACAAGATAGGGCAGAAGATAGTCGTTCCAAATCCACATTGCATTGAGTATGGCAACGGTTATTGCCGTTGGTTTCAAAATCGGGAAAACAACAAGGAAGAATGTTTTTATCGGGCTGCAGCCGTCAATGGTTGCGGCTTCTTCAATTTCTGTGGGTATGCTTTTTATAAAACCGCTGAACATAAAAACAGAAAGTCCCGCGCCGAAGCCCAGATAAACAAAAACAATGCCGATGAGATTGTTGAGATTCAATTCAAAAACATAATAGGTCATTGTATACATAACCATCTGAAACGGCACAATCATGCTGAAAACAAACAGGTAATATATGACTTTGGTTAATTTATTCTTAATTCTTACGATATACCATGCGGTCATGGAGGTCATAAGAACAATGCCTGCAACCGAAAAGAATGTTATAAAGGCTGAATTTGCGAAGGAGCGCATAAAATCGGATTGGGTGAAGCCTTTTATAAAATTATCAAAGCCAACAAAGGTTTCGGTGTTTGGCAGCGAAAAAGGAGAGGATGAAATAAAGAAATTGCCCTTGACCGAATTTATTAAGATTATTGCTATCGGTGCAAGAAAAACAACTGCAAGAAAAAACAGGAGAATATATATAATTGATTTACCAAAATTGCTTTTTGATTTCATTAATGCTCAACCTCCTTTTGCCTTGTTGCCCTCAGCTGGATGAATGCTATCAACGCAACCAGCAGGAAGAAAATAACAGCCTTTGCCTGACCCATGCCGTGCCATTGAGCAAGCTTTAAGCCTGTGTGATCATAAAAGGTTTTATAAATATCAAGAGCGAGGAGGGCGGTGTCGGGAGATTTTCCGTTTAAAGCAAGGTTTTGGTCAAACAGTTTAAATGAATTTGTTAGAGTTAAAAAGGTGCAGATTGTTACCGACGGCATAACCATAGGTATCGTAACGTGAATAAGCGTTTGAGCAGGGGAGGCGCCGTCGATTGCTGCCGCTTCGCTCAGGGAATCGGGAATATTTTGAATGCCTGCAATATAGATTATCATCATATATCCGATAAGCTGCCAGTTCATCAGCACAACAAGACCCCAAAATCCGTAGTCGGGGTTGTAAGTGATGTCAACTCCGAAAATTCCGAGTATGCCGTTGATAATCAGGCTCCAGATATGACCGAGCACAATGCCGCCGATGAGATTCGGCATGAAGAACACGGTTCTGAAAATATTGGTGCCTTTAAGCCCTTTTGTCAGAAGAAGGGCAATTGCAAAAGCAATAATATTTATGGTTATAACGGAAACAAACGTAAATTTAACCGTTAGCCAAAGAGAATTTAAAAATGTTTTGTCGGTTGTGAATATTTTGATGTAGTTTGCAAGCCCTACCCACTTGCTTTCGTTAACAACCTTGAATTCCGTGAAAGAAAGGTAAGCACCCATTACGAACGGAACTATAAAGGATACGGCAAAAGCGGCAAGAGTCGGCAGGGCGAACACGGGAAAATATTTTTTCAGGGTTTTCTGCATTTTATCAGCTCCGGAAAATCAGAAGAAAATATTAAAAAGCGAAGAGTGAAAGCTGTACGGGCGATTGATAATCGCCCGTAAAATTATGCCCCGAATTCATTCTTCCATTCTTCAACTGCAATTTTTTTAACCTCATCCCAGCTTGTTGTGCCCTGCGCATATTTGAGAAGAGCCGAACCGAGGCTGTCCTTATAGTTCTGGCTCGGGAAAACAGTAAAATTCCATGGGATGTTGGTGATGTTATCCTTGTTCATCCAGCGGATAACTTCCCTTGCAAGAGGGTCATCGGGAGCTTCGGCTTCTTCAAAAGTGTCAAACGGCGAAATAAAACCGAGCTTCTTGGTAACGAATTCTTTTCCTTTATCGGAACTGAAAAGCCAATAAAGAAAGTCGGCTGCGGCTTTTTGCTCAGCTTGGCTTGCTTTTGCATTGATACAAATGAAGTTTTCGGTTCCGATAGCAATTCCGATGTTTTCTTCGCCGGAAATTCCCGTGTAAATCGGCATAAATTTGATATCCTCCGAGTTAACCTTGTTGCCGGAAACTCCGAGAATCTGTGACGCGCCCCAGTTGCCGTTTTGCACCATTGCGCATTTGCCTAATGCAAATTCTGCCATCGAAGAGGTAACATCAAGAGTGCCCAACTGCTTTTTGTCGGTGGTTGAATTGTTTATATAAAGGTCAAATATATTTTTGAAATTTTCAGCATAAGTGAAATCTATTGTTTTATACCCGTCACCCGTTAAGTCAATCCCTTTGTCTTTAAATTCAAGGGAGAGCGGAATGTTCATCAAATGGGTTTGCCAGCGCCAATCTTCGCCTGTTTTGAGTGAGGTTGCGGCGAAAACGCCTTCAATGCCGAGCTTGTCTTTGTTTTTTTGCATATCCTCAACAACAGCCTTGAGGGCAGAAAAATTTGTTATCTCATCAGCAGAAGTGTAATCGGTTGCTTTTTCGGGCAGGGCGAAATATGCATCAAGAATTTTGGCATTATAAATAATGCCGTATCCTTCAACAACGTAAGGAATGCCGTAAACGCCGTTGCCCGATGTGACGGCAAGCGATTTGTCATTCAGATGCTTATAAATCTCTGTGTCTTTCAAATCAGCGCAGTATTCAGACCACGATGTGTAGCCTATGGGGCCGTTGATTTGAAAAAGCGTGGGAGCGTCATCTGTTGCCATTCTTGCGGTCAGAGTTGATTCATAGGTGCCTGAAGCGGCAGTTTCAACTATCAGTCTGATTCCCGTTTCTTCTTCATAAGCGGCAGCAATCTCATCATAAACCTCTGCAATTTCGGGCTTGAAGTTAAGATAACGTATTTCTTTAACGGTCGCCGCCGTGCCTGAATTATTGTTGCTTGATACGGTGTTGTTGCCTGTGCTTCTGTTGCAGGCAGTGAAAATTGAGGCAACGATTAAAACGGATGTGATAACCGAGATAAGTTTTTTTGCCATATAGATTCCCTCCGTTAATAAATTGTGGCAATAGTATTATGTACCCCGAATTCTCGGTTAATTCATTAAACGTTTTCATACGAAAAAAATCCTCCCGTTATTTTCGGGAGGATTTCAGAGTTAATATATATAATTTGCAGGGTTTTTGGTTTCGCCGTGATATATAACCTCAAAGTGAAGGTGAGGGCCTGTTGAGTTGCCGGTTGAACCGACTTTTCCTATGGTTTGACCTGCTTCAACATAGTCGCCGACTGAAACCTTTATGGAGCCTTTGACCATGTGGGCATATCTTGTTTTGTATCCGTCGCCATGGTTAATCAGAACCATTTGACCGTAGCCTGAGCTGCTTCGCTGAACAACCTCAACTCGTCCGCTTTTTGAAGCAATAACAGGAGTACCGAGTGCGCCGCCACCGGATTTAACAAGGTCGATTCCGCTGTGCCAGCCTCTGCTTCGCCAACCGTAAGGGGAGCTGATATAGTGGCAGCTCGGAGCGGGCCAAAGGAAGCCTTTGTTTGATGCAGAGCCGATGTAAACTCCGTTATAGGATGTCTTTGTGCCAACAGTAACGATTTCATCAACAGGCTCTTCAAGTGTTTCATAAGAATAGTCTGTATCATGAAGAACACCGTCAACATAAATTTGGGTTTTGGTAACACGTTCACTGCCGTTAACACCTTTTTGTGTAACGCGTCTGTAACCGCTGTATTTTGTAGCGTCGCGCTTTTTAACGGTTTCAAATTCGATTTCGCGTATTTCGGTTGATGTAACGATTTTTTTAATGCTGATAAGCTTTTCAGAAGAATCGTCGCCGTCTGAAAGAGCGTCTGAAAGCTCGGCAGCGTCCCACATAACCGAAGCATCCTCACGATAAAGACCCTGAACATAATCAATAGTCTGTGCAAAGCCGACAACATAGCCCTCTGCCTGCGCTTCGGCTTCATAGGGTGCGAGTATGCGGTCAAACACGGTTTTTGCATCCGCCTCGTTTTTTACTGCGCAGATGAATTTGCCGTCGATATAAATTCCGCAGGCATGTGTAAGATTATCAACGGAATTCTCAATCATTTTATCCGATATAGTCTGAGCGTCATTAAGCTCATCAAGCGAAACAAGGCTGAGAGAATATCTTGCGTTGAAGTTTGCGGCAGGCGCCGCAGCAACTGTTGCCTCTATGTTTTCGGATGAGTATGCTCCTGAGCTTAAACGGTCTTTAACCAAATCCCTTGCTTCTATATAGACCGCTTCATCGCTGATATATCCGATGCTTTTGTCATTATAAATAACTTCAAGTGCAAAGGTGACGCTGTTCCAGTAGTTGACGGTGATAATCAGTATCATCAGCGATGCAATGGGGAGCAATGTGTTGAAAGCTGTTTTCAGAAGATTGCTGTGGCGTGCAAATGCTTTTCTGATATAGTGGATTATGACAGATGGCAAAGACCACGGCTTTTTTAATGTTCTTTTTATGAATTTAAGTGCATGCTTTATTTCTTCACGGAAATGGATGATTTCTTTAGCGGTTGTCTTGAAACGCTTTCTTAATTTGATTTTTGTGCTCTCCGTTGCTTTGGCAAAAGAATGGTGAAGGCGAACAAACGGAAACTTGATAATCTTAAATATAAAAGCAAAAACAATTGCAAGAATTCTGCAAATGATGTTGCCGAAATCGTAAAAAACGGAATATGCAGGATTGAACGCAGCTGTCTTTGAGACTTCAGCGTTTGCTTTGCTGTTGGGTTCAGGCTTTTCTGAATCTTGAGATATCGGCATTGCCGTGTTTGAAGCGTTGATGATTTCATCAATCCGTTCAAGCTCTTCCTTTACGGCTTCTCGCTCGTCCACATCGGGCATGATTTTGCTTATGGCAGAACTGCGTTTCTTTGCCTTTTCTGCGGGGCGTGCATTGTTTTGGGCATTCTCAAGCTGCAAGGAATATCTTCTCTCAATATCCTCCTTGATAGCCTGCATTTCAAGCTTGCGCCTTTCCTCATCCTTAAGCCGAAGCTCTTCTTCGCGGCTTTTTGACGCGCTTTTGGGCGGAGTTTCGGAATAAAGGCTGGTCAGGTCATAAAAACCGTCCATAATTTCGTCAAACGCTTTTGAATGGCTTTCATCAGACTGAACGCTTCTATTAACTTTTTTGTTTTCGTTATTCATTAACAGCGCTCCGTAAACAATATTCAATTTATTATAATATAAAAAGCGCTGCATTACAAGTCTTAAAAAGAATTATAATTACAGCGCAATTATATTAATGCTGGGTCAATATGAAATGTTTTCTTTTAAAAAACGTTCAAGTGCGTTTTGCCAATGCGGAAGTCTGGCGAAGCCGCCGATGTCAAGAGCTTTTTTTGAAAGACGCGAATTTGCGGGTCTTGCCGCAACTGATTTGTATTCGCTGCTGGGAATGGGGATGATTTGGGTTTTTGAACCCGAAAGCTCCATTATTTTTGCGGCAAATTCCGCCCACGAGCAAAATCCCTCGTTGGTTGCGTGATATATGCCGTACTTTTCGCTCATTGCCATTTGACAAAGAAGGGTGGCAAGGTCTTTTGTGTATGTGGGGGAGCCTGTTTGGTCGTTAACAACAGTGATTTCGCTTCGTTCTTTTGAAAGTCGGAGCATTGTTTTAACAAAGTTTTTGCCGTTTTCGCCGAATACCCATGAAATGCGGATTATAAAATATTTTTCGCAGTTTTCCATAACCGCTTTTTCACCTGCAAGCTTTGTTTCGCCGTAATAATTGCAGGGGTTTGTGGGGCTGTCGGTTTCAAACGGAGTTTCGCCGTCGCCGCCAAAAACGTAGTCGGTGCTGAGATATAACATTTTTATGCCGTGTTTTGAGCAGGAGCGCGCTATATTCAAAGTGCCGTCAACATTGATTCTTTTGCAGGTTTCACGTTCGGTTTCAGCAATATCAACATTTGTAAAGGCAGCGCAGTGGATAACGGCATCTGCCCGGCTTTCGGCGATGAAATTTTCAACAGCTGCGCCGTCAGTTATATCAAGCTCCGGCAAATCTGTGCCGATAGGTTCAATGCCGTTTTTTTGAAGCTCAAGCATAACATCGGAGCCGAGCTGACCCTTTGAACCCGTAACAATGATTTTCATAGCCTCATCCTCCTGCGTTTTTTAGTATTCTATCACATTTTTTATATGTAAACAATATTTTTTTGGTTTTAACTGTTCCTTTTTAAAAAATATGTGGTATTATTATAATGAAACCGATGCAAATAAAGGAGTAACGGCAATGGCATTCAAAAATCTTATAGATTTGCATACGCACACAGACAATTCTTTTGACGGCCATCATTCAACAATGTTTCTTTGCGAAACTGCCTGCATGAAAGGGCTTCGTGCGATTGCGTTCACCGACCACCTCGAAATGGATGCCTTTTTTAAAGGGAATTTTGACCGAACTGCAATTCAGTCATATTTTGAGGTTGCCAAGGCGCGTTCCGCCTTCAGCGGAAAGATGCTTGTCTGCGTTGGTGCGGAGCTTGGTCAGGCTGTCTATAATAAACCTGTTTCGGAAAAGCTTCTTGAAACAATGAAATACGATTTTGTTATCGGCGCAATACATAATCTTCCCGAAATTGAAGATTTTTATTATATGAATTTTGATGACGAAAGCATCGATTACATGGCTCTGCTTGAGCAGTATTTTGAATGGGAGCTGAGGCTTGCGGAATGGGCAAAGTTTGATACTCTTGCTCATCTCACATATCCTCTGCGTTATATAGTCGGCAAATACAAAAAGCCGGTTGATATGTCAAAATTCGACGGAATTATTGATGAAATACTTGTTACCCTTATCAAAAACAAAAAGGCGCTTGAAATCAACACGGCGGGTCTGCGCCAGCCAATCGGCGTTACTTCACCGGATGAACGCATCATAAAGCGATATAAGGAGCTTGGCGGCGAGCTTATAACCATCGGCTCCGATGCGCATTATGCGGAGCATCTCGGCGCGGGGATTGACAAGGGCTACGAGCTTGCGCTTAAGTGCGGCTTTGATAAAATAGCGGTTTATCAGGACAGAACACCCACCCTTATACCGATTGAGTAAAGGAGCGAAATATGAAAATTACTGTTGATGCCCCTGCAAAAATAAACCTTTTCCTTGATATTATCGGCAAACTCGATAACGGATATCACAGCCTGTTTATGGTTATGCAGTCAGTCGGCCTGTCTGATAAAATAATTCTTAAAGAAAGCGAAGAAAACGGAATTTTTTTGAGTTGCTCAGACGAGCGCTTGCCGAGCGATGAACATAATATTGCTTATAAGGCGGCGGCAGCCTTTTTCAAAAAAAACAATATTGAGCCTAAAATAAAAATCAGCATTGAGAAACGCATTCCTTTTGCCGCGGGTCTTGCAGGCGGCAGCGCGGATGCAGCGGCGGTTATAGTCGGTTTGAATGAGTTTTTAAAAACTCAGCTGAGCCAATCCGAGCTTTGCAAAATAGGGCTTTCTGTAGGCAGCGACGTTCCTTTCTGCATTGTCGGCGGCACCTGCCTTTCTCAAAACACAGGCGGCGTTCTTTCTCCGCTTGAACCGCTCAAGGATTGTTTTATTGTTCTTGCAAAGCCCGAAGCCGGCGTTTCAACTGCTGAGGCTTATGCTGCGGCAGACAGCACCCATCTTTACCGACCGGACAGTATGCGTATGCTTGATGCCTGCGAAAAAGGCGATTTTGACGGTATCTGCAAATATGCCGGCAATGTTTTCGAACAGGTTATTGAGGTTGCGGACCGCGTGGAATTCAAACGCATCATGCGAAAACACGGTTGCTCGCTTTGCCAGATGAGCGGCAGCGGACCAACGGTTTTTGCACTTTTTGAAAATGAAGAAAATGCGAAAGGCTGCGCAGAAGAACTGAAAAACATTTGCCCGAATGTGTTTTTAACTGTTCCCGTTGCACACGGCGCGGTAATCGAATAAAAATTTAGTCCCGTCAGACAGATGTTTCTGACGGGACTATCTTTATGATGCTTTTATGTTTTTCTTTCTTGACTTGCGGTTCATTGCGTAGAAGAACACCGACATAACCGTGCAGGTCAGCCAGCCTATAGGCCATGCTGCCCAGATTCCGTTTGTGCCGTGAACGGGGGAGAGAATATATGCGAAAATAACACGCAGAATCAAATCTGCAAAAGTTGTTACCATAAATGCTTTCATCCAGCCTGTGCCGCGGAGAACGCCGTCAGCAAGAATTTTGAAAGCAATCGGGCAATAGAAGGGGGATGTGATTTTTAAAAACTCTTTTCCGATTTGCAACGCATCTGCATTGCCGCTCTCAAGGAAAAGCATAATCAGCGGTTCACCTGCAAAGAAATATGCGACGGAAAACGGCACGGTGATTAAGAGCGACATGATAAGCCCTGCGCCGAAGCCCGAATCAATTCTTGAAAGCTTGTTTGCGCCAACGTTTTGAGCCGTGAAGCCTGAAACGCCGTTGCCGAGAGTGGTGATGCTTGTTATGCAGAAGGTGTTCAGTTTGATTGCGGCCGAATAGCCCGCAACAACCGATGACCCGAAGCTGTTGACAAGCCTTTGTATAAACAGGTTGCCAACCGAAACAAAGCTTTGCTGCAAAATGCTCGGAACAGCAACAACGCATATTTCCCAAAGAGTTGAGAAAGAGAATTTTTTGTATTTTTCGCTGACTTTGATTTCTTTTATTCGGACAGAAACGGTGACAAGCGCCAGAATGCACGCTGTTCCCTGAGCGATAAAAGTTGCCCATGCTACGCCTGCAACTCCCCAATGGAGAAATTTAACAAATGCATAGTCAAGAACAATATTTCCGACCGATGAGCAGATAAGGAAAAACAAAGGCGTTTTTGAATCGCCTACGGAAACGAATATTGCTGTGGCTATATTGTAAAGGAAAAGGAAAGCAAAGCCGCCTATATATATTTTAAGATAGAGTGAAGAGTCGTTAAAAATATTTTCGGGAGTGTTAAGAAACTGCATTATCGGCTTGCATATTGCAAGGCCAACCGCCGTCAGCATCACCGAAGAAATAACGGCAGAAATAACTGTTGTTGAAATTGCGGTTCTCATACGTGCAAAATCATGTGAACCGAAAATTCTTGCAATAACAACCGAGCTGCCTATGTTGCAGCCGATAGCTATTGCATTGAAAATCATGGTTACGGGGTATGATGCACCGACGGCTGCCAAAGCATCCTCTCCCGCAAACCTGCCCGCTATAACGGAATCCGCAATGTTATAAAGTTGCTGGAAAATAACGCTGAGAAACATTGGTATGGTGTAGCTCCAAAGAACCTTTGACGGCTTGCCTGAGGTTAAGTCCTTAACCAATTTCATCCTCTCCGATATGCTTTTTCTTTCTGAATCTGATAAGCCCGATTATAATTGAAATTTCGCTTAAAATTTCGGTGAGAGTTCCCGAATATGAATTGCAGATTATGTTATAAATCAGCCACATCAGCGAAGTCGGAAGCGTTAATGCGCGAAGCTCCTGTGTTTTGGGATTCCACATGACAAACGATGATATCATCATTGCCGCCATGGGCAGGAGAGAAACTGGCGATGTGTAGGTGACAAGCCCGCCGAGGCCTGCAAGAATTGCAAAAACAATGGGGCAGAAAATGCTGTCCGCAAATTTTGATTTGCCTCTGAAGCAATATACTATGCTGCGTGAGAAGCCAACAATATTGCCAACCATTCCTTCATAAGCGCCGAGCATGAAATACTGAAGCGCAAAAAGCAGACCCGAGCAAAACTGCATGGCAACGATGCGTCTGTGGGTGCGCTGCTGAAATGAGAAAAGAAGAAGTGCGGCAGCAATGAATCCGATAATCTGTGATATTATAAATGTTGTGTCGTTATTTGTGAAAAAAGATGTTATAAAATCCATAGAAACCTCAAATTTCATATTTTTGTCTATTATATCTTTTTTGTAATTTTATAACAATGCTTAAAATGAAGAAATCCCCGCTGATGAAGCGGGGATTTTTGTATATTTCAAACATTGAAAGAAAATCGTGATAAATATCAAAGCTTTTCACAAACCGAGCAAATATATTTATCGTCAATTTTAAGAAACGAGCATGCAAATCCGTTTTCGGAGCAAACAATGCTTTCTCCGCTGATTTTGAAAGAAACGTTTTTGATGTCTGCACCAAGACCCGTGCCTATGCATTTGAAATACGCTTCCTTCAAGGTCCAGATATTAAAGAATCCGTTTTCTTCGGAGCGGATATATTCAAGCTCATCGGGGCAGGTGAATTTTTCGGCTGCTCTGAAATTGAACGGGCGGATTTGTTCAATGTCAATGCCGATTTCTTTATCTGAAACAGCGCAAACCACAAGGTCACCGCTGTGACTGATATTAAAATAAGCATTTACCTCTTTTGCGAAGGGTTTGCCTTTTTCGGAAATACAGAATTCAATGCCGTCGGGAGAAGTGCCGCAGAATTCGGATATGGCTGTGCGGCAAAGATGGTCGGCAACAATTTTTGCTTTTTGTTTTTTTGAGTTTTGCAGACGGATTACGCTTTGTTGGCGTTCGTTGCTCATCTTGCGAAACCATGATTCAAGCTCCGAATCATTTGTTTTTGTTAAATTCAAAGAATATATTTTCATAATCAGCCTCTAAATAAAAAGCCGCCGGAATAATATCCGTCGGCATAAGTTGAAATATTAGAAAAGTCCGGAAAATTTAACCATGAAAACAGAAACGCACAGGCCGACAATGAAGCCGCCGATGATTTCGGGGATAGTGTGACCTTCAACCTTCTTAACGTCTTGGGCTTCCTTGCCGCAAACCTTGCCCTGAAGTCTGTTGAACGCATCGGTAAGCCTGCTTATGGGGAGCCTTACCTTTACGGCATCAAACATAACAATAAATGCAAAAACACCGCAGGCGGCAAAAATATCCGAGTCAAAACCGTTGCGAAGCGCAATGCAACCGCAAAGGGCGATAACGGTTGCCGTGTGGGAGCTGGGCATTCCGCCAAGCTTAAACAGGGTTTCGATGGTGACTTTTCCTCGTGCAAGGCCTTTTCTTTTGCCGTTATAATATTTAACCGTATTAATAATAACTTTAATTAGTTGGGCAATAAACCAAGCAATAAGGCAAACAATAAATATTTTCATTATAAAAATAACTCCTCATAAAACACAATTCAGTTAATTGTACAATATTGACTGACAAAAAGCAATACTTTTTTCTTGAAAAAAGTGAGTCATTCGTGTTAAAATGTCGACAATCGGTTTTAAAATGCAGAAAAATAAGATATTAACGGGGGTTAATATGAAAAAGAAAAAAATAAATGCGGTAAATGCTAATTCGCCAACATACTCAACCATCAAAGAGATTGTTGTTACCGGCGCCAAAAAAGGCGGCGATAAAAGGCAGTATGTTTTCCTTGATAAAAACAAGAAAGAGTGCGAAAGAACCTTCAATCAGACTTGGGACGAGATAAACGCAATCGGAACATTTTTTAATCTCAAAGGTCTCAACGGCAAAAAGAAGATTGCGATTATCGGCGAGAACTGCTTTGAATGGATGATTGTATATTACGCTACCCTCGTCGGCGGCAACATAACCGTTCCCATGGATTGCAAGCTTCCTGCCGAGGACCTTGCAGACCAGCTTATCCGCTGTGACTGCGATGCGTTGGTTTATACAAGCAAGTTTATCAATATGGTTGAAGAATTCAAAGCTGATTCCAACATGCCTGAAATGCAGTATTTCAACATAAGCGATGATTATGAGTCGTTTATCAGCGAGGGCAAGGCTGCTCTTGATGCCGGTGACACTTCGCTTGTTGATGCTAAAGTTGAGCCCGAGGATCTTGCCTGCATCGCTTACACATCCGGAACAACCGCAAAGAGCAAGGGCGTTATGCTCACTCATAAGAACATTGCAAGCAACTGTTCATCTGCCTGCCGTGCGCACACAGGCAGACATGCAATCGGATTCCTGCCCCTTAACCATACCTATGCATGGGTAAGCGCACTTTTCTCATCATACATTTTAACCGAATGGGGTTATCTCTGCGACGGCATCGGCAATATTCAGGGTGACCTTAAAAAATATCATCCCTATAATTTCTCGGGTGTTCCCCTTGTTGTCGAAACCATCTATGACCGTATCTGGAAAACGGCCAGAAAGACCGGCAGAGAGGAAATTCTTAAAAAAGGCCTTAAAATCAGCAAAACCTTGATGAAATTGGGAATTGACAGGAGACGCAAGATATTCAAGACCATTATTGATAACCTTGGCGGCAACCTCAACATGATTGTTTGCGGCGGCGCAAATCTTGACCCCAAATATGAAGAGGGCATGCATGATTTCGGCATCGAAATTTACAACGGCTACGGTATGACCGAGTGTTCTCCCGCAATAACATGCAACCGCCCCGGTAAATTAAAGTTCGGAAGTGTCGGAACTCCGCTTGATTGCTGTGAAATTAAAATCAACAATCCCGATGAAGACGGCGTTGGCGAAATTTATGTTAAGGGCGACAATGTTATGGTCGGCTACTACGGCGAACCCGAAGCAACTGCAGCTGCGTTTGACGGCGAGTGGTTCAAAACAGGAGACCACGGCAGAATTGACAAGGACGGTTTCCTCTTTATGGTTGGCAGAAAGAAGAACCTTATCTGCCTTTCCAACGGCAAAAACGTTTCTCCCGAAGAGCTTGAGGATAAGCTTTCAAGAATCGATTATGTCAAAGAGGTTCTTGTTTATGAAGAGGATGAAAGAATTGTTGCCGAGTTTTTCCTTAACGAAGAGGATTTCCCCGATGCAAGGGAAAGAATAAACGGCGATGTTCAGGAGTTTAACCGCAACATGCCTTTGTTTAAAAATATAAACAAGGTTAAAGTACGCGATGATGAGTTCCCCAAGACAACAACCCTCAAGATTGCAAGAAACTATAATTAACATAACAAAAGACGGCTGCGATTGCGGCCGTCTTTTTATGTATCATATATCAATAATTTTGGGCGTTATATTCAGCGCAGGGAGCAGTTTTTCGGTTAAATCGCTTGTTTTGATTTTTAAGGTTGCCGTGTTGTCGCTCGGATGGCAGCATAAAAACTCGTTTTCCAATATTTCGCGGTCAATTGCCAGAAAAACGGTTTTTTCTTTGTCAAAAACAAGGCTTGTAACGCTCAGAGAACCCGGCGAGGTATTAAGGATATTTTCCATAGCCTCTGCGCCTGCAAAAGAAAGCCTTGATGTTTCGAGCTTTTTTGAAACGTCACCGGTAACAAACTTTTTGTTTCCCTTAATCATCAACAGATATCTTATGCTTCCCGAGGTTGTCTGCAAAAACAGATTCTTGCAGATTTCCGCGCCAATAAGATTCTCTATTTTTTGGCATTCTTCAATTGTGAAAGCGGCGGTATGCGAGAAAATCTCAAATTCAATGCCGAGACTGCTGAGAAAGTCGCAAACGGTGCTTGCTTTTTTGCTTAAACTGTTCATATCAATTATAAAATGCGGATTCATAGCTTGCTGTATCAATTTTAATGGATTTCCAAGGTCCGCTGCTGCAATCCTCATGGGTCAGAATTCCGTCCTCAAAGATGTGAATATTGGAAAACTGCGATTTGCCTTTTGAAAGCACCCATTGCCTGCCGATTGATTCCGCGGGAATCGGGAATATGCTT
>JAZRIG010000013.1:0-2640 GCA_045645145.1 Acutalibacteraceae bacterium | reverse complement strand
GAAAGCGAAAATAATCTCAAATTAACAGACTTGGTTTTATTTTCGCTCGGTCGTGTATACAGATACACTTCCCTCACTGCGAAAGCGAGAGCAACCTCAGATTAACAGACTTATTTTAACCGAAAGGAATGATTTATATGGCTTCGAGAGAAGATATTTTAACCAATAAAATTTTCCTTTGTGCGGTTCTTCCCCTTATCAAAACAATCGCTTCCGATGACCCCAAGCTTGCCAAGAAGTTTGAGCATGCCCATGCGGTTATTCAGGTTAGCGCAAAAGACCCCGACGCTCCCGAAGGCAAGTTTGCAACTCATTTTGTTGTTAACTGCGGCGAATGGGAGTGCCACACAGATAAGGTAACTGACAATGCTCATATCGAA
Source organism: Acutalibacteraceae bacterium (assembly GCA_045645145.1). Classification (GTDB taxonomy): domain Bacteria; phylum Bacillota; class Clostridia; order Oscillospirales; family Acutalibacteraceae; genus CAG-177. Next base: position 2,260 of record JAZRIG010000013.1, on the reverse strand, counting down.
CTTGAGTTCAAGAGCATTGAAACCATGAACGCATTCTTCAAAGGAAAAATCGGCCCTTCAACTCTTCCTGCAATGAAGGGCGTAACAAAGAAACCTGCTGTTTTTGCGGCATTCATGATGACACTCCTCAAAATGTCATCTTTGCTTACCGCAACTGAGGCTCCCGCCGAAGAAGAGGCAAAGAAGCTGCTCGTTAAGTGCTATTTCTATCTTCTTTCCACAGGCATCAGCACTCTCAACAAGCAGGGCCACGAAGAGATTCACAAGTGGACTCTTTCAAGCCCCGACAGAGTTTATGCCTGGGCGGTTGACGGATATCCCGAAATCTCGGCTTATATCCGCATAAAGGCCGGCAAGTCAAAGGCCGGCAGAGGCGTTTACAAACGCGCTCTTCCCTTCTTCACCATGAGATTTGATAATCTTGACAGCGCACTCGGAATTCTTATGGGAACCGCTGACATGCTTGAATTCACCAAGGAAAGCAAGCTTATCATGGACGGCGCACCCGAATTCGGCGCACAGATTGGTGCTTACATGATGATGGTCGGCGACTACGCAAGATAATTTAATGACTTAATCTTTAAAACCTCTTGACATTTTTGTCAGGAGGTTTTAAAATATCAAATTGTTAACCGATTAATTGTTAAACGCTTAACGATTTGACAAAAGAGGTGAAAAAATGCCAAAATCATACAAAGAAGCCGTTCATAAGATGTGCAAGGTAACGCTGCTTCACCGCTACCGAATTTCAACGGCGCTTTCGGGGCTTAATATTTACAGGGGTCAGCCCGAAATTTTGGAATATTTGATTGGTCACGGCGATTGCTCGCAGCGTGAAATTGCGGAGTTTTTGTCTGTTTCCCCGGCATCGATTGCAACAAGCCTCAAGCGAATGAGCAAGGCGGGCTTTATTGAAAGAACGGCCGATGAGACAGACAGGCGAATAAACCGTTTGAGAATCACCGAAAAGGGAGAAAAAACCTTTAAGGCGGGCAAGGCGGAATGCGACAAGGTTGATGCGGCCATGTTCAAAGGTTTCACGGATGAAGAAATTTCCGCTTTCACGGATATGCTTGCAAGAATAAGCGAAAATCTTTCGCTTGACGGAATTAGTGAAAAAGAGGTTATGGAGATAATGATAAAGCAGAGAAAAGGAGATGATAAAAATGATTAAAACTTTGATTAAGCAGACCAAGGGATATCGCCTGCCCTCGCTGCTTTCGCCGCTTCTGATACTTATTGAAGTGTATATGGAGGTTCAGATTCCGTTTGCAATGTCCAATATGGTTGATATCGGAATTCTCGGCGGCGCAGGTATTAACTACATTTTGCGTGAAGGCGGCAAAATGGTAATCATGGCGTTGATTTCGCTTTTGTGCGGAGCAGGCGCGGCCAGATTTGCGGCAAAGGCGGGCATGGGCTTCGGCGCAAACGTCAGAAATGAAATCTTTTCAAAAATCCAGGATTTTTCATTTGCCAATATTGACCGTTTCAGCACTCCGTCGCTGATAACAAGAATGACAACGGATATCAACACCATCCAGATGGGCTACACAATGGTTATCAGAATGTTTGTCCGTTCTCCCATTATGCTTGCCATGGCATTTTCCTATGCCTACAGAATCAACGGCAGGCTTGCGGTGGTTTTTGCGGTTGCGGCTCCCGTTTTGCTCATCCTTCTCGGCCTTATGGGTTCCCTTGCTTTGCCGAGATTCAAGAAGCTGATGAAGAAATATGACGGACTTAATGCCTCAATTCAGGAAACGCTCATAGGTGCAAGGGTTGTTAAGGCCTTCGTCAGAGCAAAGTATGAAAAAGAAAAATTCCGCCTTTCCAACGATGAGCTTAAGGCCGCATCAATTTTTGCCGAAAAAGTTCTCATCCTTTCAAATCCCTTTATGCAGATGACGGTTTACGGTTGCACAATCGCCATTCTTTGGTTTGGCAGCAAGCTGGTTATTGAAACCACCATGGAGCTTGGCGACCTGACCGCTTTTATCACATATATCAACAATATCCTCATGTCGCTCATGATGATTTCAATGATTTTTGTTATGATAACAATGTCCAGAGCTTCGGTTACGCGTGTTGTTGAGGTTATCAAAGAGGTTCCCGAAATCCGCGATGACGGCGCAGACACCGCGCTGACCGTTGAAAACGGCGATATCGACATGGAAAACGTATGCTTCAAATACAAGAAAACAGGCAAGAAAAATGTTATTGAAAACATTAATCTTCACATAAAATCGGGCGAAACCGT
>JAZRIG010000012.1:0-14477 GCA_045645145.1 Acutalibacteraceae bacterium | reverse complement strand
CTAAAGCAAACGATAAGGACCTCAACATTGTTCAGCTTGTTTCATTCGGCTGCGGAGTTGATGCAATCACAACAGACGAAATGAGAAGCATCCTTGAAAGCGACGGTAAAATATATACTCAAATTAAAATTGACGAAATTTCAAACCCCGGCGCGGTTAAAATCAGACTCAGAAGCCTGTTTGCCGCCACAGGAAGATAATTAAGGAGGTATAATATGAACACTGCAAACAGAGTTGAATTCACTAAAGAAATGCGGGATTATACACTCCTCGCGCCCAATATGGCAAACATTCATTTTTCGCTTCTTGTTAATATTTTCGGTCAATACGGCTATAATGTTAAGCTTCTGAAAAATGACGGCAGAGCAGTTGTTGACGAAGGCCTTAAATATGTTCATAATGACACCTGCTACCCTGCCCTGCTTGTTATCGGCCAGCTTATTGATGCGCTCAACTCGGGCGAATATGATCCGAACAAAACCGGACTTCTGATTACGCAATCCGGCGGCGGCTGCAGAGCATCAAACTACATTCATCTTTTGAGAAAAGCTCTCAAAAAAGCGGGATATCCGCAGGTTCCCGTTATCTCACTTAACCTTTCGGGCCTTGAGAAGAACAGCGGATTCAAAATCAAGCTTTCCATGGCTCTCAAGATGCTTTCGGCCGTCATTTACGGCGACCATATAATGCTTTTGAAAAACCAGGTTGAGCCCTATGAAATCAACAAAGGCGAAACAGAAAGACTTACGCAGAAATGGATTGACGATATCAGCGAAAACCTGAAAAACGGCAAAGGATATTCTCATTTTGCCATAAAAAAAGCATTGCCTGAAATAACCAAATCCTTTGCACAGATACCTGTTAAAAAAGTTGACAAGGTTAAGGTTGGCGTTGTTGGCGAGATTTATGTTAAATACTCCCCGCTTGCAAACAATCATCTTGAAGAATTTCTTTTTGATCAGGGATGCGAGGTTATGGTGCCCGGCCTTTTGGGCTTCATCAACTTCAAGGTGGATAACAGACTCGAAGACATCAAGCTTTACGGCGGCAATCCGTTCAAGAAAATCGCAATGCAAATTGCAATGTGGTATCTTGCCAAAACTGAGAAAAACCTCAACGATGCCGCCCGAGCATACGGCGATTTCACCGTTCCCGCACCCTATGCACACTTAAAAGAAGTCTGCACAAAAATAATAGGCGCAGGCTGCAAAATGGGCGAAGGATGGCTTCTGACCGCTGAAATGATGGAGCTTATCGAAAGCGGCTACGGCAACATCGTTTGCACTCAGCCGTTTGGCTGCCTGCCGAACCATATTGTCGGAAAAGGCATGATAAGAAAGCTCAAGGAGCTTTATCCTCAGTCAAACATAGTTCCCATTGACTATGACCCCGGTGCAACAAGAGTTAATCAGGAAAACAGAATTCGTCTTATGCTTGCAGTTGCGGGTGAAAACAAGGAATGCTCACATTCCTGCGAAGGATGCACCGCATGCAAATAAATCTTAGTGCGCGTTGCACATGTTGACTTTTGTTTCAAAAACACTATACTTTAAAATATAGACATATTTCATGTTCGGAGGATATGAAATGGAAGAGCCTAAAGCATATTTAAAACACAGAAACAAATTGGATAAACTGTTCAGGCTTTTATTCAGACCCACGATTATCGGCGCAGAAAACATTCCGGAAAGCGGCAGAATAATTCTTGCCGGCAACCACATGCATTTTATGGATTGCATTACTGTTGCCTGTACAACAAAAAGAGTTGTTCATTTTCTTGCAAAAAGTGAGCTTTTGGAGCCTCCTCTCAAACGCTTCTTTGCGCCTTTCGGAATAATACCTGTTAACCGCAGTGCTAAAAGCTCCTTTTCCCTTGCGGCTGCCGTTGAGGTGCTGGAGGATGACAAGGTTATAGGAATTTTCCCCGAAGGAAAGGTCAAGCTCAAAAGTGAAGCTCATCTGACCATCAACACATTCAAGTTCGGTGCGGTTAAGATGGCAAACATCACAGGCTCACGCATTGTTCCGTTTGCCATTACTGGAAAATATAAAATGTTCAGAAGAAGAATCAAAATTGAATTTTTTGAGCCGATAACAATTTCCGAAAACCTTACGCAAGAAAACAACAAGCTTATGAGCATAGTTGCTCACGGCATTGCCAAAGAACCGGTTTATACCGAAGTTAAATAGTTTAAAACAACAGCAAAAAAGAGATGTCGAATTAATCGACATCTCTTTTTCTTTTTTGTGTTATGGCTGAGGAACAATCGGGTGATTTTCGCTGATATGCTCAACTGTTATAAAATTGTTTCTTTTGGCATAAGCCCATTTCATTCCGAAAGCCTTGCAGGCTCCGTCAACAGGCATATACAGCTGGCCCTCAAAGCCCCTGAAAACCTCGGCTCCAAGGTCAAGCTCACCCTTATCCGTTGCGGCAAAACGGCTGTTTTCCGTAAATGTTACTTCTCTGTCGTATATTTTAAGTGTCACCTTGCCTTTTTCGCGGATATCCTCACCGCCTGCAAATCTTATCAGCGTTGCAAAGGCAATATACCATTCGCCGTTCTTGCAAACAGCAGGAGTTGACATATTGCAAAGACCCAAATCCACTCCTTTATAATACACTCTTGTTCTTCCCTCACCAAAAACAGGAGCAACTCTGTATGGCCTTATCTCATCCTTTTCCTTGTCAATAAGGCATTCATCAAAAACTCTGCCGTCGTTAAGCTCTGAAACAAGAGTAACCCTGTTACCGTCAACCTCAACAAGAGCATAGGATGCAGTCTTTTCCTCATGAGGATAGAAAGATGCATGCCAAACCTTATCGGTTGTTTTTGTGCCGGGCGGATTAAAGTTTGCGTTGCCGAGTTCATAATGAACCGTTCCCTGTGACGGCCTGTCAAACAGTTCCTCGTTCCTTATCGGGAAAGAACGCGAAAAATTATGCTCATGGCCCGAGAAAAGAACATCCAGCATCTCCATTGACTCGCGCATCATGGGATAAGTGTCATCATTTGCGAGATTGGGGCCTGCATAATAAACAGGAAAATGATGTGCACCGAATTTCCACGTTTTTCCGCAATTTGCAATATCATTCTTAGCCCACTCGTTCATAAGCTCGGGTTCGTTAACGCCGAAAACATTGAAATGGGCGTTGCCGTAGTTAAAAGAATATATTTCCGTCTGCCAGCCCTCGGGGCCGTTTTTAGGATAGGAATATTCAAGCTGTGTGTTAAAAAACTCAGCAGGTTCGGCATAATATCTGTCCACTTCTTCGGGGAAATACTGCGCAAAACCTCTGTTATCATGATTTCCGCAGCTCATCATATAAGGCAGATGCTCCATGATTCCCTGCATTCCCTCAAACATTGCATTCCATTGTATCTCATGCTGGCCACAGTTTGTGTTGTCACCTGCGGTAAGAATGAACTTAACATCAGGATGCTTTGCAAGAACATCTTTAAGGAATTTATTAAGGGTTGAATAATCGGGGTTATAGTGGTCATCGTCCTTCTGATGGTCGGAAATAGCGATAAACTTAAACTTAGTAAGATTTTCTTCCTCGGTGTCAAACCAATATTCTTCGCTGCGATTCTCTGCGCTGCCGCAGGTATAATAATATCTTGTTCCGGGCTTCAGATTTGAAGGAGTTGCCCAAAAAATATTGCTCGTGTTAACATCGCTTTTAAACGGCTTAACTATGGCATTAACTCTTTTTTTCTCGCCGCCCTTTTCATAATATTCAACATAGCCTTCGCTGACATCAAGGCTTGAACGCCATGTGACAGTCATTGAAGTTTTTGCGTCGCCAGAAATGCTGACCATAATATGATCCGGCTTTTCGGTTGCAAGCCTGAGATTCGGTTGTTTTTCCATATTATTTCACCTTTATTTTAAATAGTCTTGCGCCGTGAGAATTGACATCGGCGGAGAATTCGCCGCCGGTTACGGCATATTCCTCGTGTTTCCACATATCCCAAACGCTGTATTCAACGCCACCGATTGCAACATCCGTTACATCAAATTTGACTGTTCTGACATCATCATCGGTGTTGAACAGGGCAACAAACTTGCAGTTTTCACCCTTAGAAACCCAAACTATTTCGCCTTTACCGTCAGTTTCTTCACGCTTAAACTGCCTTGCTCCCCATGAATTTTTGAGCATATCGATAAGCTCTCTGTTTTGAAGAAGCGAAAGAGTGAATTCATCATTGTCGCGCATTTCGGCGCCAATCATGAGGGGAGAACGAAAAATACCCCACAGGGTCATCATTGTTATCTGCTCATCATGGGTGAAGCGGGTGTATCTGTTTCTGTATTCTTCCAGCTTTTCGGTTATCTGAATTCTGCCTATGGGCAGCATATCACAATCGGGCCATGCACCCGGCTGAACATATTCCTGCCATGCATAGCAGCGCTCAAACATTGAATGGAGTTTGCTCCATTCGTCCCAGAAATCGCCGGTCATGCGCCAAAGATTCGCATTGGCGGCAAGATGCTCATGCTCCCAAACAGGTGCAGGGCCCGGAGAAAGGCTGAGAACCATATCCCTGCCGCAGCTGTCAATCGCCTTGCGAAGCATTTCTATTTCGCGGCGAGCGGAATAAGGATTATCCTTAAGGAATTCGGTGTTTGCGATGTCATCGCACTTTATGTAGTCAACGCCCCATGAAGCATAAAGCTCAAAAATGGAGTTGTAGTATTCCTGTGCACCCTTTGCATCGGGATTAATGCCATACATATCCGTCTGCCACGGACAAACCGAATATTGCTGGGCAATATCCTTTGCGGTAACTCCGTCACACTTGATTTTTGCATTCTGATGAACAGCCTGTCTCGGGATTCCGCGCATTATATGAATGCCGAACTTCAAACCGAGCGAATGCACATAGTCGGCAATGGGCTTGAAGCCCTCGCCGCCTGCCGAGGACGGAAATCTTTCAGGGGCAGGAATAAGGCGGGAGTATTCATCCATATAAAGCGGCGCAAAATTATGATAATAGAAGCTGTCTGCAGTCGGCTCCGACCATTGAATATCGCAAACAATATATTCCCAACCGTAATCCTTAAGGTTCTTTGCCATATAATCTGCGTTTGCAAGAAGCTGCTCTTCATTGACGGCAGCGCCGTAGCAATCCCAACTGTTCCAACCCATCGGAGGGGTTAAGGCTAATTTTTTATGCACATCATCAGTCCTTTTTATAAACTCTTATTTCAAATTCGGCCTGTGTTTTGAATTTTTCAAGCCCATTGATTTTTTGCTGGTCATTCTTACTTGTTTTGTAGTAATACGGGGTCATTTTGAAAAGATTGCATATTTCTTCGTTGGATTCAAGCCATATTTCTGCCTTTATCTGTTTTGATTTAATCAACCTGAATCCCGAAATTTCTCCGTCAGGCACATCGTTAAGATAAGGCTTATCGTAAATCACGGCTTTTAAACCGTACAGGTGCTTTTCAAGAGGTATTACCCTAATCATTATGCCGTCTTTTTTCAGCACACGACGAAATTCCGCATCTGCTTCGGGAGAAAAAATGTTGAGCAAAGCATCAAATTGCCCGTCAACAAAAGGCAAATCAAAAAGGCTTGCCACGGCAAGAGAGATTCCGCTTTTCCTTTTTGAAGCAAATTCAAGGGCATCCTTTGAAATATCAACTCCCGCAAATTCGGTTTGAATTCCGTTTTCCGAAAGCTTGCTCTTAATCCCTGCGGAATAGTAGCATTCACCGCAGCCTGCATCAAGCACGCTCGCACTCGCACCGCCGGGCAAATATTCTTTGCAGATTTCGTAAACAGCTTCAAGCAAAAATCCGTAGCTGCCGCTGTTCAGAAAATCACGCCTTGCCCTGACCATTAGACGGTCATCACCGTGCCTTTTTGCGGAGGATTGCTGTGACTGCAAAAGGTTCACATAGCCGAATTTTGATTTATCAAAACAATGGCCGTTTGAGCATTTATAAAGCTTTTCATGCTCTGCCAGAGCATCCGAACAAACCGGACAAATAAAATTTATCATCGTTTTACCCTGTATTTTTCAATTTTCTTCATCATAGACCTGCCGACATCGTGCATAAATCTTTCGCACGCAGGCAAAAGGTCATCGGGGAAATCTGCGAGGAAGTTATCTGCCTCATAAGTAAAATGGCCTTGATAATCGATTTCGCCAAGCGCTTTAAGAATATCATCCCAGTCCATATCAAGCAGATAAGGAAGCGTGTGGCTGTCATTAACATTATCGTTATCGTGGATGTGCAGGCATCCGAGCCTTGAACCCATCTGACGAATCATGGCTCCTGCGTTATCACCAACCAAGCCGCAATGGCCCAAATCAAGGCAAGCTGTGAAATGCTCAGGATTCAGGGCATCAACATATCGGTTAAAATCCTCGGCAACGCTGCAAACATTAGGAACGATTCTGTTAAGCTTGTTATCCCATCCCCACATATTTTCAAGGGCAATTTTAACGCCGTATTCGGCAGCAAAAGGCTCAAGCCTGTGATAAAGCTCCATGTTCTGCTCAAACTGATTTTCGCTGAACTGAACAGGATGAACAACGCAGATTTTTGCATCCAGCATGCCTGTGATTTCAAGTGCTCTTTTGATTTTATCAAATATAACTTTGTTATATTCTCCGTTATTTTCCTTTGCGGAAGGGAACGGAGCATGCGCCTGTTCGAAAGTGACACCGTAGAAATCTGCAATTTTTATAAGCTCATTTATATGAGATTTATAACTCTGAGAATTTAAAACATCAGTGTCATCCTGCATTTTGAACATTGAAAAATCTATTCCGTCAAAACCCGCTTCGCAAATTATGCGGACCGCAGTTTCATCGCCCAAACGCTTGCCGATAATTTCTGTCTGGTTAACAAGTTTCATAACATAACCTCCAAAGCAAATAACTGTGTATATTATAACAAGATTATAAAATATCTACAAGTATATTACAAAATATTTCAGAAATAAAAGCATAGTACAACCCGTTTTTTAGTTGTTAACAATTTATTAATTGACTTTTAAAAAAAAATATTATAAATTATGTTATTATAGAGAAAAATAGAAATGGAGGGTATTTATATGCCCAAAGCCGAATATAGAAGCTCCATCCGTTCCAAAAACCTTATCAAAAAGGCAGTTGCAAAGCTCATTCATGAAAAAGAGCCAAACAAAATAACGGTTTCTGATATCATTCGCGAAGCAGATATCAGCCGCGGCACTTTTTATGCACATTATTCGGATGTTGATGCGGTTATAAGCCAGATTGAATGCGAAGAATTCAAAAACCTGATGGAATTTGTTGACCTCTTCGGATTTGAAAACATAACAAGCAACATAACGGATTTTATCACACGAATTTGTGAATATTTAAACCGCGACAAAGATTATTACCGCATGCTTACCCAATCCAACATCTTGAATAATTTCATTTGGCGTTTGGTTAATGCCTATTATGAAATGCTTCTGGACAAAGTTCTTTCAACCCTGAATGCTGCTGATAAGGACGACGCAAATCTCTATCTTATCTATATAACTTCAGGTGCAAAGACTGTTATTCTCAGCTGGCTTAATGATGAAATCAAAGCCACTCCGGAACAGATTGGCAAAAGAATCGGCAAAATGATATCTCTTAATCAGTTATATTACAAATAAAAAAATAAAAGGTGAATTGTGCAGAAAAATCAACTGCATAATTCACCTTGTTTTTTTAAAGACCCAACACTCCGAGAAGTCCATAAGAAAAAACGCTCATTATAAGGTTGGCTATCAAAACACCGAGAGCAATAACGGGAAAAGATATTTTGATTCTCATATCAAGCAATGCCGCAATAAGAGCGCCCGTCCATCCGCCGGTTCCCGGCAGAGGAATGGCAACAAATGTGAGCAACCCCCATTTGCTTCCTTTTTTGACCTTTTCGCTTTTTCTCATAGAGCTTGTTTCAAGCTTGTTTATAAGCTTCCCGGTTATTTTGAATTTTTTAAGAAACTCAAAAATTCTTCTGATAAACAAAAGAATGAACGGTATCGGCAGTATATTGCCGATATAGCATATAACAAAAGCTTTAATCAACTCAACATCCAGAAGCTTTGCCGCAATCATTCCGCCTCTGAGTTCAAGAATAGGGAACATTGATATAATAAAAATTATAAGTTCCTTGGGAATTGTGCCTTGAAATATACCCACCAGATAATCTGTAATGGCTTCTGTCATTTAAACTTACCTTTCTTTAAACAATATTTTGTTCAACCAAAAAATCATGTGCGCTTTGAAGAATATTGCGGTCATTGATAAACCTCAAAGTATCCATAGCTTTTTCAAAATTAAGCCAGATATAATCTTCAATCTCTTCGCGCTGAATTGTTGTTTGAGTATCCTTGGTTTTGGCAAGGAAAATAGTTACCGATTTTTCCACTCTGCCTTGAATTGTATACTCGGATTTTGAAGCAAACTGAGGCAAAATCTGAATGTGAATACCTGTTTCTTCAAGCACCTCTCTAATCGCAGTCTGCTCATAGGTTTCGCCCTTTTCGATATGACCCTTAGGGAATCCCCAGTGAGTGCTTCGGCGGTTTTTAATAAGAAGATATCTGACTTCATCGTTGATGATTCTGTAAACAACCGCGCCGCAAGAGCGCTCATAAAGGCACTCCAGCTTATAGTTTCTGCCCTTTTCCGCAAAAGCGATTGCATCCTCAATCTGATAAGAAATAAAACGCATGCTCTTAGGAGCAACAACGTAAACAGTGGGGCTTCCATCCCCTCTCTTAATTGCAGCAATAACTCTGCCGTCAAAGGTTCTGACGGGATGATTGATTCCCATGATGTAAGCGCCGTGAGAATTGCTGTCATATCGTTTTTTGCCTTCAATTGCGCCGAAATTAAGCTGATAGACAAAACCGAACTGTCTGTTTACGGAGCGGATTGGGTTGGTAACCCTGACTCTGACATATTTGCCGAGCATTAAACCACACCTTTCAGAAGGCCGTTAAGACCCAGAATAAATACTGAAATATTATACTAAATTTGATTGCATAAAACAATAGTTTTTATAAAAATTTTAGTTTTTTTAATCCATCGAGTACTTGTCAAAACAGCAAAGCCATTTTTGAAAGTTTAACTATTGATTTATATATATAAAGTATGTTATTATAAATTGATATATTGTTTAAAAACCCAATGCGAAAGCAGTGTGAAAATATGAGACGAATTCTTGTTGCCGATGACGAAGCCTTAATCAGAAGGCTCGTCTGTGACTTTTTAAAAAACGCAGGTTACGAAACGGTTGAAGCGGTTGACGGAAAGGATGCTATTGAAAAGTTTCTTTCTGTCGGCCAATTCGACCTTGTTATCTGCGACATAATGATGCCCGAGGCAGACGGCTGGGAGGTCAGCAAAAAAATCCGCGAAACAAGCGCTGTCCCCATTCTTGTTCTCACGGCAAGAAGCCAGGAGTTTGATGAGCTTATGTCTTTTGAAAGCGGCGCAGACGATTATGTCACAAAGCCGTTCAGCCCGAGCGTTCTTGTCAAGCGTGTTGAAGCACTTCTTAAAAGGTCACAAGGCAGAAACAATGCTTCCAACGAAATCATTTCAATTGACGGCCTTGTTATTGATATCCCTGCCCACACCGTTACAAACAGCGGCAATGCCGTTGAATTAACCATTAAGGAGCATAACATTCTTGTTAAGCTTGCCGGAAACTGCGGCAGAATATATTCAAGAGAGCAGCTTCTTGACAGCATCTGGGGCGTTGATTTCATCGGTGACCCAAGAACTGTTGACTCTCACGTTGCAAGGCTCAGAACAAAGCTTGGTTTATGGGGTGAAAATCACCTCAAAACAGTCTACGGAGTCGGATATAAAATTGAGGTGGAAAGGTCTTGAAGCACTTTTTTTCAAAACTGAAACTTCGAAGAATAAGAATAAAGCTTTTTGCAACCATTCTCGCCGTTCTTGTTCTTTTTGTCATTTTGATCACGGTTTTCAGCACTCCGGTTCTTTTCAGAACATTTTCGATGCATACCTACAACGAGATGCGCGAAACTGCAACAAAAATCAACGCTTGCCTTCCGGGCTCTGCGGCTTACTATTTTGACTTATACTCGATTGCTGCAAACGACAACGTTGATTTTGAAATGATTAACCCTGACGGCTCAATCGCATACACAACAAAAAACGGAAGCTCTGTTTTCGGAAGCGACCATTTTGCTTCGTCAAGCTCAACGGAGTCGGATTATGCAAGCTTAAAACCGAGTAATAATTACCCGGCAATTAATTATGAAAACTTTGCAATCATGAAAAAGCCGGTAACCAACACGGAATATTTTGTTTATTCCCAAACAATTGACACGGGGGAAACCGTTCACCTTTATTCGGAGGTTGCCGACGTTGAAAACATTGTTGAAGTTGCCGGAAAGGTTTTTTCGTTCATCAGCATTTCGCTCATAATTCTTATGTCCGCAGTCTTTTATCTGCTTGTTGCAAAATTCACAAAACCGTTGGTTGAAATGAATGATATAACCAAGGACATGGCTTCGCTGAATTTCGGCAGAAAATGCGGCAACTACGGTAATGACGAAATCGGCGAGCTGGGAACAAGCATCAACACTCTTTCAACAACACTTGATGCTACGCTCATGGATTTGAAGGATAAAAACGGGCAGCTTGAAAAAGATATAGAAAGACGTCATGCTCTTGATAATGCCAGAAAATCCTTCATTAACAATGTTTCTCACGAATTAAAAACTCCCATTGCAATCATTTCAGGCTACGCCGAAGGTCTTTGCGAAGGAATCAGCGACGACCCTGAGGTTATCAAGGAATACTGTCAGATTATCAATGATGAGAGCCAAAAGATGAACGCTCTGGTTGTTGAGCTTCTTGAGCTTTCAAAGCTTGAAAGCGGCGCTCAGCCATTCACGCCCGACTATTTCGACCTCGGTCAAAAAACCAATTCTCTTTTGAACCACCTTTCCCTGCTCTTCGAGCAGAACGGAATCACGGTTGTTAATCAGATACCCTCTCCGCTTGTGTGCTACGCGCAGGAAGATAAAATTGAAATCGTTTTGAAAAACTACATTACAAACGCTGTTTCTCACTGTTCGGGAGAAAAGCGAATCGAGCTTCGCCTTAACGAAACGGATACCCTCTATGAAATCGGTGTTTTCAACACAGGCGAGCATATTTCGCAACAGGATTTGCCCGAAATATGGGATAGCTTTTACAGAGCAGACAAAGCACACGGAAGGAGTGAAAACCGATTTGGTCTCGGTCTTTCAATCGTTAAAGGTATTATGAAAAACCACCTGTGCAAGCATGGTGTTAAAAACGTTGAAAACGGCGTAATTTTCACTTTTGAAGTTTCAAAGGATTCTAAGTATTATGAAAATAAACAGTAATTCAAAAAAAATATTTATCAAAACGCTTTCTGTCCTGCTGTGCTTCTTCATTTCGTCAGGCATTCTGACTGCATGCGGCTCAATGGAAGAATCCGGCGTTAAAGTTATTAAATCCGTTCCCGCAAGGAACAGCATAACCAATCCCGCCGCTGACAGCTCTGTTCATTATTCGGCAAATGCCGCTGCATTTACTGAAAAAGCTGCAGCATCCGGACTTATAGAGCTTCATATAGACCCTTCAACAGATTCCTTTGCAATCAAGGAAACTTCTCAAGGCCAGCTTTGGAGCGTTCTTCCGCTGCTTGACGGCATTGCTCAAGGCGAAGCTCTGGTCAGCCAGGCAAGCATGGTTTCGCTGAAGATTATCGGCGGAACAGATATTTATTATTTAAATTCTCAGGACAACTCCGTTGCTTACGGCAAATCCTCCCATTCATTGATTGAAAACGGCGCTGTTTTCACCTTTGATATGTTCCCGGATGAAAAAACCGCCGCAAAGCAAAGCTTTGAAAAAAGCGACATCGGGTTCCGAACAATTCTTACAGTAACTCTGAAAGACGGCAGCATGAACGTTGCCTGCCGCTATGAAAACATAACAGGAAATCCCGACGCTTTTATTGAAGATATTGACCTGCTCAATTACTTCGGAGCTTATAACGACACGGCAGAAGGCGACTTCCTGCTTGTTCCCGACGGCTGCGGCGCAATAATCAAAACTTCAATTTATGATGAATCCTTCGAATCTCTTTCGTTTGATGTGTACGGACAGGACCCGTCAACCGAATCGGATTCTTCGGGCAGCGCGGTTATTCCCGCTTTCGGAATCAAGCACGGCAAATCAGCCTTTGTTTCATTAATTGAAAACGGCGATGCAGTTGCATCAATAAACGCTCAGAAAGCAACGGGCATAAGCGAATACAACACCGTTCATCCGAGCTTCAATATCACGCCAATCAGTTATCAAGATAACACTCTTTATATTTCCAAAGCCTACGCCGTGAATGAAATTTCACTTTGTTACCGATTCCTTACAGGCAACAACGCAACCTATGCAGGCCTCGCGTCGGCATGCCGCGAACAGCTTATCAGAAATTCTGTTCTTTCAACAAAAACCGTTGAAATCAGCGACTATATGCCGTTTTATCTCACTCTTACCGGAGCAGCAAAAAAGTCATTCGGCCCGATAAACTACCTTTCAAAGCTCACAACATTTGAACAGGCTGAAGATATGCTCATAAGAATGAAAAACAAGGGCATTAACAACGTCAGCATCCGCTATGCAGGAGTCTTCAGCGGCGGTCTTGATTCAAAAGATATAAGTGATGCCTCTGTTTTACGCAGGCTTGGCGGAACAGAAAAGCTTGATGAGCTTTATGCATACATCACGGCGCAAAAAATGAGCCTTTTTCTTGATGTTAATCTGCTTTCATCCTCAACAAGTTTTTCAGGCATAAACGCAACCGATATTCAAAAGAACACCAGTTCATACACACCTGACAGCAAGCTTGTTGACTATATGGACGAAACGGTTGCCGAAAGGCAGCTCAGAAATATCAGCAAACTCAAAAAAGTTATTTCTTCCGTATTGACCGATACCCGTTATTACGGCTTTTCGGGCTATTGCCTTAACGATGTCGGCTCTGTTCTCTATTCTGATTTTTCTTTGGGAGGAGTTTTGCGTGAAGATGCTGCCGTCGCAATCAGCGAGGCTATTGTTCCCCTTTCAACAGGCCACCCCACAATGGCCGTAAGCGGCAATTTCTATATGCTGAAAAATATTGATTCCGTTATCAACATTCCCCTTGAAACAACAAATTCAGAAAGCGGCGCATACCTTGCCGTGCCTTTTATTCAGCTTGTTCTGCACGGAATTGTTGACTATGCAGGAGAACCGATAAACACGGGAATCAATCTGCAGGAAACCCTGCTCAAATATATCGAATACGGTGCTTGCCCTCATTTTGAGTGGAACTATGAACCGGTCACGGGGCAAACCGAAGCAGACAAATTCTATTATGACAACACTATCAATACTGCTGCGGAATTTTACACCAAAGCGAACAAAGCTCTCAATGATTTGAGAGACGCAAGAATAACGGACCACTATGAGGTGCAGGACGGAATTTTCTGCACCGAATATGATACGGGCGCACGAATTTATGTTAACTATACAAACAACGATTTTTCAACCCTCGGCGTTATTGTTGGGGCAAGAGATTTCTTGAGAGTAAATTGATTTAGGAGGATAAATCCATGCCGTATATCAGAACAACAGTCAGCAAAGAACTCACCGAGCAAAATAAAGACAACCTCAAAGCTAAACTGGGTGAAGCAATCGCCCTTATCCCCGGCAAAAGCGAAGCGTGGCTCATGCTTGCTTTTGAAGATAATATTAACATGTATTTTAAAGGAGATAACACTCAGGATTACGCATACCTTGAGGTCAGCCTTTTCGGCTCAACCTCTGACGCTGCTTATGACAGGCTCACCGCCGCGCTTTCAGAAATCGTTAACGAAGAACTCGGCATTGACAGAACAAATATTTATATTAAATATGAAGAAGCCGAGCATTGGGGCTGGAACGGCTCTAATTTCTGATTATGAGCGAAAAAAAGCATGAACTTTTGCTGATTGCTGCAGCACTTGTTATAACGATAACTGCTCTGCTGTATTCGGTGTTTGATTCTCCGAAATATAACAGCCTTGAAGCTTCGGTTATAACAACAGCCCGTGGAACAACAACAAAGGCTGCTCCTAACGGCAAAATCAACATTAACACCGCCGGCATAGATGAGCTTTCTCAGCTCGAAGGCATTGGCGCAAAAAAAGCACAGGCTATTATTGACTACAGAGAGAAAAACGGCGCTTTCAGAACCGTTGATGAACTGACAAACATCAGCGGCATAAGCACCGCTACGTTAGAAAAGAATATTGATATTATAACAGTTTAGTGCTTTTTATCTTTGTTTAAGGACACAGGAGGTTTTCTGTATGGAAAGACTTGAAATTAAAAAGCTTTTTGAAACTCCCGATAGGTATGCCGACCAAAGCGTTACGGTTTACGGCTGGATTAAAACCC
>JAZRIG010000011.1:0-15861 GCA_045645145.1 Acutalibacteraceae bacterium | reverse complement strand
CTTGGTCTTGTTGGGAACGCCCGAACCGCTTTCAATACCGCAAGCCTTCTTGATAAGAACTGCTGCGGGCGGTGTCTTTGTGATAAAGCTGAATGTACGGTCAGCATAAACTGTGATAACAACGGGGATGATAAGACCCATATCGTTCTTTGTGCGTTCATTGAATTCCTTTGTGAAGGACATGATGTTAACGCCGTGCTGACCGAGAGCAGGACCTACCGGGGGAGCCGGAGTAGCCTTGCCTGCGGGGATCTGTAACTTAATTAAGCCGACAACTTTCTGTGCCATAATTAAAAACCTCCATATAATGTGGTAAATTGCGGAGCATCATTTTTGCTCCTCCCACGAAGCCACGCCTAAGCGGACTGCGCTGTTAAAAGCGCTAAATTTGAAAGGGTTTAACCCTCAAATTACCGTGATTATTCGGCAAGCTCAACCTGATCGAGCTCAAGCTCAACAGTTGTTTGTTTGCCAAAGAGTGCAGATACTGAAACCTTGACCATATTATTGTCAACATCCAGCTCTTCAACAACGCCCGTAAAACCGTCGAAAATTTCGTCGATGATGTTGACTGTGTCGCCAACTTTATATGAAACTTCAACGCTTCTCTTCTCGACTCCGAGCCTGATAACTTCTTCATCGGTAAGAGGAATTGCTTTGTTTTCGGGACCAACGAAACCGGTGACGCCTCTTGTGTTGCGGATAAGGAGCCATGTTTCATCGCTCATGGCAGGGCGGTTGTCCCTGTCAGGAAAAACGGCAACCTTAACGAGAACATAGCCGGGGAAAAGCTTGCGCTCAACCTCTTTCTTTTTCTCTGCATCGGTAACGATTTCGGTAGGAATCTTAACCTCCAAAATCTGGTCCTGCATTCTGCGGTTTTCGACCATCTTTTCAATGTTGGTCGCAACCTTGTTTTCATAACCGGAGTAGGTATGGACTACATACCATCTTGTGTCAACAGACATCTGATATCCTCCCGATTAGCCTGCGATTTGAGCGGCTGTGGTTGTTACTGCGTCGACAGCAGCGCTTGTTGTTTCAGCGGTGCTTCCGATGCTCTGAGCAGCTCTTTCAAGAAGTGAAAGACCGCCAGCGAGCAGCTGGTCAACAGCAAAAATGACCAATGCGCAAATAATAACTACTGCGAGGACAACGCCGGTTGATTTAAGAACTGTTTTTGCATCGGGCCAAACAATCTTTTTGATTTCGCCCTTGAGATCTTTGCAGAACTTTTTGATTGCCTTGCCGGCTCTAACAAAAATATTTCCGTTGGGATTTGCAGGCTTTTTGTCTTTTTTCTTTTCGGCGGCGGCAACCTTTTCTGCTGCTTGGGAAACTTCCTTTTTAGCCATAGGTTAAATCCTCCCGCTTAATTATTTGGACTCTTTGTGGAGAGTATGCTTCCTGCAAAAACGGCAGTACTTGTTCATCTCCAGCCTGTCGGGTGTGTTCTGCTTGTTTTTCATTGTGTTGTAATTGCGCTGTTTGCATTCGGTGCAAGAAAGTGTGATTTTAACTCTTTTACCGTTAGCAGCCATGTGCGGCACCTCCATTTTATCGGAATTTTTAGCCCTGAAACGGGTCTATCAGGCAACCTGAAACAGAGCCAGGCCTCCCTCTGCTTTCAAATTTAACAATTTATTTTCGGGCACAAAAAAAGAACCCTCCTGCAGAGGTAGGATTATCATAACACATTCAATCCCTGCAGTCAAGCACTTTTTTTGAAAATAATTCGGTTTTGTTTTCAGAAAAGGGCTATATAATATACATTATTATATATGTTGTGTAATCCGCATGAATATGACAGCATATATGCGAATTTTAAGCAAAAATATTTTTTACATATTCAACCAAAATTAATATGTAATGATAAGCAACAGGAAGAATTATGGCGGGAACCATGTTTAAAGTCTTGAATTTTTTCTCAAGGAAGAAATTAAAGCCTATAGCCATGATTATTGCATAGCCTACCATGCATATCTGTTCAAGCAGCTCTCCCTGCAAAATGCCGCTGAGCGTTCCCGCAAGAAGGGAGATGCCTCCCTGATAAATCAAAATCGGAATGCATGTGAAGATAACGCCGAAGCCGAGCGTTGCG
The DNA here is from genome assembly GCA_045645145.1 of Acutalibacteraceae bacterium. Classification (GTDB taxonomy): domain Bacteria; phylum Bacillota; class Clostridia; order Oscillospirales; family Acutalibacteraceae; genus CAG-177. The sequence goes on along the minus strand of JAZRIG010000011.1, from coordinate 13,760 downwards.
CCGAAAATGATTGCATTAATGAAGTCGAGCGCGCTTTTGATGAAAAGAACAGAGCTGTCGCCCGTTAAGCCGTCATTGATTGAGCCGATAATTGCCATTGCGCCCACGCAGAAAAGAATTGTGCCGTTGATAAAGCCACCTGCAAAGCCGCCGTCCTTGAATCTGCCGTCAATTTTTTTGCAAAAGCCGTTGAAACGGTCATCAAACTTAGTCAGTTCACCTATAAGCGTTCCGACAACCAGGAACACTATAAGCAGCAGCTCGCCGCTGCTTGCAAGCTTGCCGTTTTCAACGGTGAACATGTTTGAAATAACGCCGTTGAGGCCTATTATCAAAACTGCAAGCCCGAGAGATTTGTTAATGCCGACGGTATAGCTTTCTTTTATGCCTTTTTTCAAAAGAAGTCCGATTAAACCGCCGATTATAACAGCAGCGCAGTTTACAAGAGTTCCGGTCATTCGTATTTTTCCTCCGCTTTAACTTCAAGGTTGTTTTTCGGCAAGTCAACAATGATTTTACCTGACGGTTTACTGCCGGAAACAGTAAGGTTTATTTTATCTGCTTCAACCGAAAGAGAAAAATTGATTTTTTCGCCGTTTTCAATAGGATATTTTTTAACTTCAATAACTGCACCGTCGAAAAGCCATTCATGCGGAATTCCTCTGCCGATAATAACGTCGCCGTTGGTGCGTTGGCAGATAAGGCTGTCAAGCAAAGCCTTGCTTGCTGTGGATTGCCCCCATATATGCTGGCACGAGCCGCCTCCGCCCGCCGCATGAGGAATGTTCCACGGAGATTTTTGGCTCGGATAGTCAATGCCTTCCCACCAGGAGAACGGGCCGCTCATGGCATTTTCAATCATGAACTGATAGGCTTTTATCGCACAGTCGCGGTATTTTTCGCCGCGCAGAGCTGTACTGCCGTAGCCTGCATTGTAAGCTGAGCAATAATAGCCGTGGGGGTAGCCGCCGAAATTATAGATTGAGTCGCTGACGTCTTTTCGGCGTTCGAAGCCGTGGGCGTAGGTTTTGTCAATCAGTTCAAGCATAACTCCGCTCTGCTGTGCGCCAAAGAGCCAACCGTCCCAGCCCCATCGGCCGAAAAGGAACATTGAAGCCCAGTTTGCATCCTTCGGATTTTTGCGCTTGCCTTCTTCGTTGCTTTCGCTCATTGAGATGGGCAGATAGTCAAGCCCTTTTTCTCTGACAGTTTTTTCAACATGCCTGTTTGCGTTTTCGAGAAGTCTGTCATAGACCGATTTTGCCCAAACCGCTTCGTCGGAATATCCGAGACTGTTGCAGATATATTCATAGCAGCAAAGGCCGAAAAGCGCCGACCAGTTATCAATAGTCCATTCGCCGAGAGAATCAATGGCAATGGTTTTTATCATAATTCCCGTTGCGGGATTTATGTCATTCTCAATTTTATGTGCGTTTTCTTTGATTTCATTGAATTTTTCTTTTATATATTCGGCATCGCCGGTTTTAAAAAGATAGAAGGCGAACGGCCAGCTGTATTTCCAACGCGCATCGGGATATTGAACGTTTTGGAGAATATATTCGGCATATTCCCTGAAATTTTTAAAATCACCCATGGTCATCAGATAAACAAGGATGCCGATAACGTCATGGTCAAAAACGCGGTCATATCCGTTTTCGCCAACGTGAAGCTCGTTGCCGTCCTTAACAATCATAGTGTAAACATAGCCTGCTTTATAGGCATTAATCAGCTTTTCATCGGGCAGGGCAGCAATTTCACAAAGCGGCTCAAGGCGGTTGACCCAATAGCTTTTCATGCTTTCATAATGCTCATCAAAGCTGCCGAGACGGCGGATTGCTTCGTCGGAAGGGTAGGGGTAGCTGCCGTCGAATCTGTCCGCACCAACTGCAAAATCCATTGTTATGGTTTCACCGACGGCAACAAATTTCGGATATTCGTTGAGCGATATCAGCTTTTTTGACGTCTTGGGAGCGGGGATTGCGGCGGACGAGTTGTTTTTTACGGTAACTCTTGAATATGCAATTTCAAAATCGTTGCCGCCAACGGTTACTTTGTCTGCAAAATTTTCGATTTTGTAATCGTTGCCGTCTTTTTGAAACTCGCTGACAAAACAAGGCAGCCAGCCTTCTTTGTTATACCATTTTATTTTCGAGTCTATGTTGCTGATGCCAAAGGTGATAAAGGTGTTTTTTCTGTCACGCAGGCGGAAAGAGCCGTCGATATACGCAATCGGCGCGTGCTTATCGCCTTCACAGCCAAAGGACGCAACCAGCTCGGGGAACTGCTTGCAGGCATAGCCGCTCTTGCCGATAAGACCTTTTTTGAAAGATACGTTCAGCTTGTTGATAACCGTGAAATAGGCGGAGGCAAGAGTTGTGAATAGGGTTTGTTCTTCCTTAGGCATCGCTTTTCTCCTTGAATTTGATATATTATAGTTTAATACTTTAACAAGCAAAAGTCAACATCAAATAACCCGCATTATTTCGGCGGCAATCATGCATGCGATTATGCCCATCGCTGTTGGCAGAGCAGCGGCAAGCAGGGCGTATTTCAAGCTGCCCGTTTCTTTTTTTACGGTTATAAGGGATGTGGAGCAGGGCCAGTGCATGAGAGAGAAAAGAATGAAGCAAACGGCGGTTGTCGCAGTCCAGCCGTTTTGAGTTAAAAGTGTTTGTATTTCGGCGGTGCCGCCAAGCTCGGGCAGGGTACCCATTGCCGAATATGACATTATAATAATAGGTATAACAATTTCATTGGCGGGAAAACCGAGGATAAAAGCTGTCAGAATAACACCGTCAAGCCCCATGAGGCGGCCAAGCGGGTCGAGAAAATCGGAAATATGCTCCAGAAGCGTTGCACTTCCGATGCTTATATTTGCCGCTAACCATATTATGAGGCCCGCGGGCGCGGCAACGGCGGCAGCTCTGCCGAGAACGAACAGAGTTCTGTCGAAAACCGAGCGAACAAGAGTTTTTGCAATCTGAGGTCTGCGGTATGGCGGCAATTCAAGCGTGAAGGATGACGGAATACCCTTGAGAACCGTCATTGAAAGCAGCTTTGTTGCGGCAAAAGTCATTGCGAGGCTGAAAATTATAACCGCAGTCAGAGCAAGAGCGGAAAGCACAGACGAAAACAAGCCGCCTGCAGAGCCGATAAAAAATATTGTAATAATCAAAATTAGGGTAGGAAATTTGCCGTTGCAGGGAACAAGGCTGTTGGTCAGCGCGGCAAGCAGCCTTTCACGCGGAGAATCAATAATGCGGCAGCCCGTTATTCCCGCAGCATTGCAGCCAAAGCCCATGCAGACCGTCAATGCCTGCTTGCCGCAGGCGTTGCAAAGGCGGAAAGGACGATCAAGGTTATATGCGATTCTCGGCAAATAGCCTGAATCCTCAAGAAGGGTGAACAGCGGGAAGAATATTGCCATAGGCGGAAGCATAACGGACACAACCCATGCAAGAACCCTGTAAACGCCGAGCACAAGGGAATCGTGGAGCCATAAAGGCGCACCGAGCGACATAAAAAGAGCGGAGAGCTTATCCTGGATTCCGAAAAGGAAATCGGAAAGAAGCTGTGACGGATAGTTGGCTCCCGTTATGGTCAGCCAGAACACAAACGCAAGCATCAGAAGCATGGCGGGGAATCCTGTCAGGCGGCTGGTGAGAAGCCTGTCGAGTCTGCGGTCTTTTTGGCGGTATTCGCCGCCGCCGACAACGGAATTTTCGCATATTTCATGAGAGGCATTGACAAAAGCTTCTGCAATTATACAGCTTAACTTATCGGAGGATATGCCTGCTTTGGTCAAAATACCATTTGCCTTGGCAAGAGCAAGGCGCAAATCAGGGTTGTTCATAAAATCTTCGCCGAAGCAGCTCGATATTTCGCATTTCAACGAGGTATCCGAATCAAGAAGCCTGAGGCTCAGCCAACGGCTGTTAACTTTGTTTTGCAGCGCGGCAACTGCAGGCTCAAGGGCGGCTATTGCGCGCTCGACTGGCTCGGGATACCTAACCGAAAAAGGCTTGTTTGAGCCGAGTGCGTCGAGAGTGTCAAGCAAAGACGTGAGGCTGCGCTTTTTCCTTGCGGTCACTCCTATGACGGGTGCGCCGAGACGGTCGGACAGAAGAGTGGTATTTGTTGAAATCCCGTTTCTCTTTGCCTCGTCCATAAGATTAATGCAAATAATAACATTTTGAGAGATTTCCAGCGTTTGAAGAGCAAGGTTCATGCTGCGCTCAAGGCAGGTCGCATCGCACACAACAATGACAGCATCGGGCGAGCCGAAGCAGATAAAGTTTCTTGCAACCTCCTCCTCTGCGGAGTGCGCCATGAGTGAATATGTACCCGGTATATCAACCATAACATAGGATTTTTTCTTGCTTTTGCAATATCCCTGAGCATTTGCAACGGTTTTGCCGGGCCAGTTACCTGTGTGCTGATTCATGCCTGTCAAAGCATTGAAAACCGTGCTTTTGCCGACATTCGGATTCCCTGCAAGGGCAACGACCAAATCATTCTCACTTTGCTTTTTTATTTCGAGAGCAGAGTCAATTGCTGTTTTTGCCAATGCAATCACCTGCTTTTTCAACAAGTATATCAGAGCAGTCTTTTTCTCGTATTGCAATAACTGCTCCTCTTATCAGATAAGCGGCAGGGTCGCCGAGAGGGCTTTTGCCCACGCACTCAACAACCGTATTTTCAATCAGACCTATATCCATAAGTCGGCGGCGGATGCCGGATTCCGAGTTTATTTTTTTGACTATTGCGCATTCGCCCGGATTTATATTGTTAAGCTGCAAATATTCTGCCATGGAACTCTCTCCTTTGTGTTAGATGCATTGCACTTTTCTAATGTTATGATATTCTTTGTGCAAGGCAAATGTTAACAGCAAAGGTAAGGCTGCAAAAAAAGAGTAAACAAAAGGAAGAAGGATTTCATGGCTGCGCCGTGCTTTTTCTTGCTTTGTTCAGTTCTGATATTGCTTCGTTTGACAGAAGTACGAGTGCAAAAATATTCGGAATCGCCATCAGGCCGTTGAGCGTGTCGGAAATGCTCCAAACGCTGTCAAGCCGCATAATGCAGCCGATGAATGCCGCTGCGGCATAGAGAAAATTATATATTTTGCCGCTCTTTTTGCCCAGAAGATATTCGGCGCCGCTCTTTCCGTAATATGACCATGCAATAAGTGTTGCAAAAGCAAAAAGGCAGATGCACACATTCAAAAAATATCCGCCCGCTTTTCCGAAAACGCTTTCAAATACGGCGGCGCAAAGCTCAACTCCGTTCAAATCGGGATTTTTCTGCATAACTCCGCTTGAAAGGATTGCGGCGGCAGTTACCGTGCACATAAGCACCGTGTCAATAAAAACCTCAAGAATGCCCCAAAAGCCTTGCTCTCCTGCATTTTTGCAATCAGCTGCGGCGTGGATGATTGCGCTGCTGCCAAGCCCCGCTTCGTTTGAAAAAACTCCTCTTGAAATGCCGTATCTTGCCGCTTTTGCCATCCCGAAGCCCGACACCGCCCTAATCGTGAACGCTTCCCTGAACATCAGTTTGATGCTCGGCAAAAGATTTTCACGGTTGACGGCAATGACGGCAATGCAGGCAAAAATGAATGCGGCGGAAAGAATCGGAATCAGCATTTGCGAAATGGCGGTTATTCTTTTCAAGCCTCCGGAAACGGCAACTGTTATTGCAATGCTCAGCAAAACGGCGCAGGCAATCGGCGGAAAGCCGAAGCCTGACAGTCCCTGTGCAACGGAGTTTGCCTGGGTCATGTTGCCCATGCCCAGAGAAGCGCCCACAAGAAAAAACGCATAAACGCCTGCAAGCCCTTTCATGCCGAGGCCGCGTTCGATATAAAGCATCGGGCCGCCCAGCCAATTGCCGAGAGAATCTTTTATTCGGTATTTAATTCCCAGAATGTTTTCGCAGCAGCAGGTCATCATGCCGAGAATTGCGGAAATGCACATCCAAACAACCGCACCTGCCCCGCCTGAACACAGGGCGGTTGCAACGCCGACTATGTTGCCCGTGCCAAGGCAAGCGGCGAGTGCAGAGGTCAGCGCACCGAACTGAGAAATTGACCCGTCGGAACTTTTTTTATTTTTAAATGCGGATATAACTGTACTGCCAAGCCATCGCCTGATTCCGAAAAGCTGAAAAAACTTTGATTTTGCCGATAAAAAAAGCCCCGTGCCGAGAAAGACCGCAAGCATAGGCGGCCCCCAGACAAAGGAGCTTATTGCAGAATTGATTTCAAAAAACATGAGCCGTCACCTCGTATAATTTATATGAGATGACGGCTGAATTTATTTTATTATTCGGAAATTACGGTTTCAAGATGATAGGTGTTTGCAAAGGAGATAACTTTTTTGGAGGAGCTGTCTGCATAAATCTTAACCTTCGGGCATGCATCAAATGCAAAAATATCTATGTTGGCGGTGTCACCTCTGAAGTTTGCAACCTTGAGGCTGTCGCAATAATAAAAAGCTTTTTCGCCGATTGTTTCAAGGCTGCGGGGAAGGTCTGCCTGAACGAGGCTCTTGCATTCCGCAAAGGCATAGGCACCGATTTCGGTCAGACCCGATGCTCTGTGAAGAAAAGCCTTTTTGATTGAGCTGCCTGCAAAAGCTCTTTCCTCAACCTTGATAAGGGTTTCAGGGAAGTTAACAACCTTGATGGTCTGAACATTCGCAAAAGCCTCTGCGCCGATAACCGTAACGGTCAAATCGTCAATTGCGGCAGGAATATCAAGAGAAATGATTTCTTTTGTGCCGTTATATTTTGTTATTTTTGCAGTATTATCCTCAAGAGCAACGTAGGTGTAGTCACCTGAAACAACGGGGTCGGGTTCTTTTTTGCCGCATGCGCAAAGAACTGTCATAAGCGCTGCAATAATAAGAATGGCTGATAAGATTTTTTTCATGGTTAAGATCCTTTCGGTTTTGTATTTAAGGCGATTTGGGGCTACAGCCCCGCGATATCGCAGTTTTCCAGATGCTCTGCCCATGTTTCGGCATAGTAATAATTGCTTTCGCTGTCCGTAACAAAGAAATAATAATCCGTTTCTTCGGGATAGAGTGCGGCATTGATTGCGTCCGTGCCGCAGTTTGTTATCGGCCCTGCAGGTAATCCATAGCACTCATAGGTGCTGTAAAGGGCGGTAAGCTCTTCGTATTTTGTTTCGTCAACATAAGGTTTAACATAATTGCGAAGATAAAATGTTGAAACGTCGCATTGCAGGCGAGGATATTTGCTGCTTGCAAGGCGGTTATGAATAACCGACGAAACCTTGCCCATTTCTGCGGGATTCCCCGCTTCCTCCTGAATAATCGAAGCTATAGTCAGAATTTCGTCAACGGTGAAACCAAGTTCCTCGCTGCGCGCGGCAACCTCGTCGTTAAGCTTTATTTGAGTGTTTTTTAAAAAACGCTTTATTGCAGATGCGGCGCTTTCGTTGCGATAGAATTCATAAGTGTCTGGGAAAACATATCCTTCCAGCAGGAATGCGCGCTCATGAGCGTTGGGAATCGAGAAAGAGAAGCCTTCAAGATTCTGCGCATTGTTTGCCTCCAGCATAAAATCCGCCGCGGAGCAAACTCCGTTTTTCTCAAGCAACAGAGCGATTTCGCTGACGGTTGAACCCTCGGGGAAGGTTACGCGAACAACGTTTGAGGTTGTTTCGGGCGGCTTCTTCGCAGGCTTGCTGACCGAGCAGGCTGAGGTTGATGCCGCAACGGCAAAACAAATCAAAACCGCAACGGCTTTTTTGAGTGTCTTTAATCTTAATATATTCATGCTGCTAATTTTATCATAATATTAAATGAAAATCAAGAGCTGCTTGTAAACGTTTGATGAACTTAAAAGAAACGGCACGGTTAACAAGGAACCGTGCCGCTTTCAGCTTGTCAGAATTTATAATCGGATAATGCTTTGAACACATAGCTGTTTTGCCTTGCCCAATCAATAATATCTCCGAGAGCATCGGCGTTGTCGGGCGAAACGGAGTGAAGCAAAACAACAGCGCCGGGATGCAGGCGGGAGGTTACGGTTTCAAATGCGTATCGGCCGCCTTTGGTTTTGCTGACATCCCAGTCGGCATAGGCGCAGGACCAGAAAGCGGTTGTCAGGCCCATTGAGTCAACAAGCTCCAGCGCACTTTCAGTATAAGAGCCTTCGGGAAAGCGGAAAAATTCGGAGCTGTAGCCGTAGTTTTCGCGCAGATAGTTGCCGCATTCGAGAATTTCGTCTGCCATGCGTTGCCTTGAAATTTCTGCAAAATTCGGGTGATTTGCCGAATGGTTGCCGACAATATGCCCCTCGTTAATCATTCTTGAAATAAGCTCGGGCGAGGATTTGATATGCTCAAGCGTGCAGAAGAATGCGGCAGGCACCTTTTTTTCTTTCAGAACGTCAAGAATTTTGTCGGTGCAGCCGTTTTCCCAGCCGCAGTCAAAGGTCAGATACAAAACCTTTTCTGTTGATTTAGTGTCATAGCAAAACACTTTATACACTGTGCTTTCAAAGTATTTCTGAGCAGCTTTTGAAATTTCATGGGGTTCGCCGTTTTTGGCAACGCCGAAGCTGTGTTCCGTTCTGATAACGGACAGACCGCGAGTGTTTTCGGGGTCATTGACCGTGAAGGTTAAGGGTTTCAAAATCTCTCTGCCTGTCAGCGATGAGGTTGCGGCAGGCTTTGCCGTTGGGGCTGCGGCTGAGGTCGGGCTTTGCGTGCGCTCATCCTCAACAGATACGGGAGCGTTGGCGTTTGTTTCTTCAAGAGTGCTTCTGCCTGAGCAGCCCGAGAGGAATAATGCCGCAGTTATTAAGGATAATATTATCAGCTTTTTCAATTTTAACACCTTGCTTTATAATTTTCTTTCATGTATAGTATATCCTGAATGCGGTTTATAAAGCCAAAAATTTTTTTGAAAATTATGCAACAAAAATCAAAGTTCGCGACACTTATTAAATGAGAGTGGTAAGGAGGGTCATTTTGAGCGCTCAAATAAAAGAACTCGTTACTCTGGCAAAAAGCGGCAGCGCCGAGGCCTTCGGTGAACTGTATGAGCTTTATTATAAAGATATGTATTGTTATGCTTGCTACATAACCGGCAGCGAAACTATTGCGCAAGATGCAGTTTCCGATGCAGTGCTATCCGCTTTTAAACAGATAAAAACTCTCAAAAAGCCGGAGGCATTCAAAGGATGGCTGTTTAAAATCCTGTGCGCCTCCTGCAAAAGATACTACACAGAAAATGAAAAGAAAAAAGATTTGGTTTATCTTGATGACGAAAACGGGGGATTTGCCGAGCCTGCAGGCTTTGAAAGCATTGAGCTTTCGCTTGAGCTGAAGAAGGCTCTTGAAACCCTTTCAACGCAGGAAAGGGAGATTGTTCTGCTCAGCGTTCTGAGCAGCTATAAAAGCCACGAGATAGCCGAAATGCTTGATTGCCCGCCGTCAACGGTGCGTTCGAAGCTGAAAAGGTCGCTCAAAAAGCTTCGTGAAACGCTCGGCGGCGAGAACTGAACGGAAGGAGGTTGAAAAAAGATGAACAAAGACGATAAACAAATTCTGGATTTGCTTCGCGGCGAATTTGAAAAAAGCGCAGAAAAGGCAAATGTGCCTCTGCCGCTTCAAAAAGAGAGCATTGTCAATATGCTCAAAAACGAGAAACGGAAAGAAAAGGATTTTTCCGATAAAACGGGGACTAAAAATAACAGCATCGTTATTTTGCGCAGGCTTACCGCCGTTGCGGCGATGCTCACAATAGTTGTTATCGGCGCTCTTGCAATGAGGATGAACGGCGTTCGTGTTATCAGAACCGATTCATTCTATAAAAGCTATGAAAGCGGGCAGCCGATTAAAAACGCGAAAAGCTATCAGGATGTTGAGGAAGCTGTTCGCGAAATTCTCGGCGAAAAGGCTTCTCCTGCCGTTACGGCAACAAAACCGAGCTCCGAAACCCAACTCGGAACAAGCCCCAATCTTGCAACAACCGCAAAGACGGGTAGCCTTCTGGAGGGTTATGAAAGCTTTGTTGCTTCATCGGCAATTGACGGCAGCTCTGAGAGCGTTTACAGCGAAGGCTACTCCTTCAACAACACCTACGGTGTTTCGGGCTTCGGCGATTTCGAAGCCGATATTGTCAAAAATGACGGGGAGTTTTTATATATAGTAACAACAGGCACAAACAGGGAAACAGGCTCAACTGTTGAGCAGATAAAAATAGTTAAAGCTGTGCCTGCCGAAGAGATGAGAGTTGTTTCAACCGTCACTCTTTCGGAATACGGCAGCTCGGATTCCGCAGATGAATGCATTGAGATTTATCTGAAGGGCAGCAGACTTGTTGCCTTAATCAACAGGGGCGGCAAATCAACGGCTGCAATTTATTATGACATTTCCAAGCCGGAAAATCCGGTTAAAATACGCGAGCATGTTCAGGACGGCAGCTATATTTCCTCAAGCCTTCACGAAAACCGCTTGTGCCTTGTTACGGATAAGCCGATTTATTCGGCTTCGGGTGAGCTGAATCTGGTTCCGTCTTTCAGCGCGGACGGCGAAACGGTCAGTCTTAATGCAAAGGATATTTTCATTGCCGTCAACGACCCTGAGGCTTCATATATTTTTATAACGGTAACCGATATTTCGAATTTTGATTCGCCCGTCGGCAGGCTGGCAATTCTCGGCAGCGGCAAACAGCTCTATTGCTCAGTGCGTTCCGTAAGCGCAGCGAGGGAGTTCGTTTCGGTTGATGCGGATGACTCTGGCGAGCACAAAAGCCTGACGGAAATTTACCGCTTCAATCTTGACGGCACTTCAATTGCTTTTGCAGGCTCCTATATTGTTGAAGGCTCTCTGATAGGAGGCCTTTCGATAGATGAAAGCAACGGATATATGAGGGCGGCAACGTCGGGAACGGATTCGGGCAACATTTATGTTCTTGATAATAACATGAAGTTTGTCAGCGGCCTCAAAAAAATATTGCAGGGCGAAAACGTCAGCGATATCAGATTTATGGGCAGCAGTGTTTATTTTGTAGCGGAGGGCGAAACAATGATAATTGATTTGTCGGACCCTGCAAAGCCCAAGGTTGCGGCAACGATTCAGTCAACGGATTTTTCAGGCAGCCTTCATGCGATTTCGGATAAGTCGCTTCTCGGAATCGGCTTTGAAAACGGGAATGTAACATTTTCGCTCATGGATATCAGCGATTCGGATAACCCCAAAACAGTTTCGGAATACGCTCTCGGCAACGATTACAATATGATTTCTTCAGGCGATCTTCGCAGCGTTATAAACATTTCAGGCAAAAGCATGTTTGGAATCCCTGTTATAAAGCATGATTCCGAAAATCAGACGGATATATCAGCCTACATGCTTTTTGAAGTTTCAAACGGGGAGATAAAGCCCCGCGGAACATTCAATCATGATGAATCATATATAGGTGACGCCGCGGTCAGAAGCGCTTGCATCGGCGATGTGCTTTACACCGTTTCGGGCGAAAAGGTTGCCGCATTTTCGATTGAAAGCGGCAAAATTCTCGCAGTCAGCGAGATAAGATAACAGAAAATTCCGCAAACCCTTGCTAATATTCGGATGGATGGGGCAAGTGGAATTCTGATATACCGCCGTGTTCTTTGGGGAAAGAATGCGGCGCGGGAGACAAAAGAGGAAGTGGAGGCGGAGCGCATCGGCACAATGCGCTCCGCTAAAGCTCTAAAGGTCGTCAGCGTCCTGAATCGGGCGCAAATCGTCATAAGGCGTTCCGGTGTAGCTACCCAAAACATCGTTATGAATTTCCTCGTCGTTCAGTTCGTATCCGCGATTGTTCTTTTCTTTGGCAAAATGCCATTGAGCCTTGTTTGTTTTATCTTTATCAGGAAAAACAAAGGGCATACTAAAGCTCCTTTCAAATATATTTACTTATATTTTTCCGTGCATCAGTCTTAAAATACAAAGTTATTTACAAATATTGCGTTTTTTAAACCGACTTATTGGTAAATATATCGACTTGACAAAGAAGTGTTTTATGTGTAAAATGATTGTTGTATTTTAGATAAATGAAAAATGCACAAAATTTCAATTTTAAAAAGGATGGTAATCAGAAATGAAAAAGACTGTTTCCATGATGCTCGCAATCATCATTGCAGCATTTACTCTTTGCACATTTGCTGTTTCCGCTTTTGCTGAAACAACAACAGCAACAGAAACAACAACAGAGTTCACTCCCGAAACCCCCACAGACTCAAGACTTACAACAACAGCTGCTCCCACAACAGCTGCTGCAACAACCACAACAACAGCTGCAGCAACAACAACCACAACAACAGCTGCAACAACCGAAAGCTCAACCGGCACAACAGCTGCTCCCACAACAGCAGGCACAACCGAAAGCTCAACTGACGAGGTTGTTACCCGCAAGCCCGGCGAAACTTATATCGATGACAGCGACGAAACAACCAAGGCAACAACCACAAAGAAGCCCGCAAAGGTTGATTCCGTAATTCCCTCAACAGGCAGCAGCACCGTAGTTCCCGCAATCGCTCTTCTTGTTCTCGCAGCAGGCACAGTTGCAGTTGTTAAAACAAAGAAGGATAACTAATAACAATTAGCGTTTATCTCCCGCATCCGAGGTTTTCGGGTGCGGGATTTTTTTGTTTGAGTCATTTCTGAAAAATACTGTTGATTATTCTGTTTTTTGTGGTATTATTAAATTGTTATCAACTCTGAATGAAAGGGAAAATTTATATGGCTAAATATCTTATCGTTAACGCTGATGACTACGGCATGTGCCATGCGGCAAATGAAGCAGTTGCAGAGCTTTTTGAAGGCGGTTGGCTTAAATCCGCCACAGTCATGATGCCTTGCCCCACCGCAAAAGAGGCTGTTGATTTTTCAAATGCTCACCCCGAGCATGCAATCGGCATTCATCTCACAATGACCAGCGAATGGGGCAAATATCGTTGGAAGCCCCTCACAAACGGCAAAACTCTTGTTGACGAAGAGGGCTATATGTGGCATGAAAGCGACCAGGTCGAGAAAAATGCTTCTTATGCAGACCTTGAGGCGGAAATCCGCGCTCAGATCGACCTTGCTCACAGCTGGGGCATGAAGCCGTCGCATACCGATAACCACATGGGTTCGCTTTACGGCCACTACACAGGCCGCCTCGGTCTTGCAAAAATGACATTGCGCATCTGCGGCGAATACGGCTATGCATACCGCCTCTACACAGCTCATGACAAGCGCATCTGCCCGAACGGAACCCCCTATTTCCTTTATGCCGCAATCACTCTGCTTTCAAAGCGCTGGGGCAAGAAATATAACGTAATCATTCCTGATTATCTGCTTTTCCCCGACTGGAATGACGAAATGCGCGAGAGCTATGAAACATACCGTGAAATGATTCTCAAACAGTGGACCGATATCCCTGACGGTGTTACAGAAACATTTATTCATCCCTCTGTTGAGTGTGATGAGCTTAAAGGTATCACTGCAAGATGGAGAGACAGAGTCTGGGAATATCAGCTTATGAAAGACCCTTATGTACATAAGTATCTTAAAGATCACGGCGTTGAGCTTATCAGTTATAGAGAATTGATTAAAATGCGTTCAAAGTAATCTACAGAGCCGCCGGAAGGTGGCTCTTTTGCGTTGAAAGGAATAATATGACTTATAAATACGAGCTTCATTGCCACACGGGGGAGGTAAGCACCTGCGCTGAAAGTCGGAGGCCAAGCGGTCTTAGGAAGA
>JAZRIG010000010.1:0-20459 GCA_045645145.1 Acutalibacteraceae bacterium | reverse complement strand
CTTTTCGGTCAGAACAAAGTCTGCGTTTGCGGTATGAATCACTGATTGAATAAACAAATCTGACGGCAGAGCAATCTGCCGTCTTTTCTTATTCAAAACTTTCAAAATAATCAAAAAATTAACATTAATAAACCCCGAATGGATTGCAAAAATAATAGAGCAAACGCAAATTGAATTTGAAGGGGTGTAAACGAAATGTCAAAGAATAATTCAGTAGTTCCTCAGGCAAGAGCTGCTCTTGATCAGTTCAAGATGGAAGCTGCAAGAGAGGTTGGCGTTAACCTTAAGCAGGGTTACAACGGTGACCTTACAGCTAAAGAAGCAGGTTCTGTCGGCGGCCAGATGGTTAAGAAGATGATCGAGGCTTATGAAAACGGCATGAAATAAATAAGCGCTCATATAAAAAGAACCGTCGCGGGTTTACCGCGGCGGTTCTTGACATTATAGAGTTAAAAATCTGAATGTTTCTTTATGAATTCAATAATCGGTGCGGGGTTTTCCAGCCCGTGGGGATGATGCCCGCATCCCGGTTTAATATGCACCTCAATATCGAGCAGGTTTTCTCTGTAGGCTTTCTCAAGCATCAGCCCGTTTTCTTCATAAGGAACGATTTTGTCGCTGTCGCCTGCAATTAGGATAACAGGTATTTTGTTTTCTACAAGTGCAGGTATTTTATGCATGGGCATATCAAGATAACAGATAAGCTCCGAAATGTTTTTAAGCCCGAGTGAATCGAAGATTTCGGGGAAATCCTCGCAGCATGCATCGCCGATTCCAAATCCGCAAGGGCAGCTCATATAGTTAAGCACCGGTGCGTCAACATAAAGGCAAGCAATAAGTTCGGGATATTTTGCCGCAAACTTAATTGCAATAAGTCCGCCGCAACTCATTCCTACGGGAACACATTTTTGTTTCAAACCGTATTTTTCGGTTACATGCTTTACAAATTCGGCTTTCCTGTCCAAATCCGATTCCTTGCCCCAGCGGTTTTCATTTTCAATAAAACCGAGATAAAAACCTTGTTTCAAAAGCTCAATTTCGGCTTCGGGAAAAGCATTCCAATATTCTGTTTTAATCAGAAGTGTGGGATTTTCGGTTTTTACATCGGGAACAAGAACACGTGCGGTTTGTCCGTCAAAAACAAATTCGCGGCATTCAAAGCCGTTCCACAAGCTGAGAATTTCACTCATAAATCAGTTTTTCTCCAATCTTATGCATGTTACCGAATACTGCGGCACGGTATAATTAAACTTATCCGAGAAGCCGCTGACCGTAAACTCTTCCATGATGCAATCTTCTTTTGCACCGAGGATATTATCATTTGCAAGGCTGTCACCCGCAACCTGATTGATTTTTGCAGCGCCGCTGACGGTTGCACCGTTAAGGTTAATTGCAAAGGTTCTGCTTGTTTCGGTTACGTTGACAATTTTGATTATGATATCGCCGTTTTCATCTGTGCTGACAACGTGATATGCCTCTGCTTCGGCTTCTTTTGCCGTGTCAAAATCAACATAGAGAACGCCGTCTATATAGCATTTAACCTTTGTATCCGAAACAACAACCTTGAGTTCATAGGTTTTGCCCTTTTCAATTGTGCAGGGCTTGGTTGTTTCAAGTATTTTTGACTTTGCGCCGTTTTCAATCTCCTGCAAGCAGGAAACCGTGTTTCCCCAGCCGCCGATATTCCAGAACCAGCAGTTCTGCGCGTCTTTTACGGCAAACGGAATGATAAATCCCTCATCGCCGTCAAGCTTTGTTGCTTCAACGGTGTATGTGTAGTTGCTCCATTCGTCGCTGCCGAAATAAGCAACCATTCCGGTTTCTGTATAAGGCATCCATGTGTTGGTCTGAACAAGCTTTCCGTTCTTTATTTCAAAATCGTTGCTGTCATATATATTATCCCAATTCCACCAGAACATGGGAAGCGTGAAGCTGTCTGAACCAAGAGTTCTGCCGGATTCATTTGAAACAATTTTAACGTTATCGAATTCAGCGGAGGTATACCATGTGCCGACACCTATTCTTCCGCTGAGAGGCTGCTGCTCAACCTTTGCGCCTTCAAGTGTTGACGAAAGCAGCTTTGTTCCCGCATTCTTTGAGAACAGCTTCTGAACATAATAGCTGATTGAGCCTGTGACCTGATGATTGTTAAACCATATAAGGTCGGGCGCCCAATGGGTTGCTGTGAGGTTGCCAAAAAGCGGAGCGTAAGCCGCCATGCGAACAATATCGCCGTTGCGATCAAGGCCCGTCATATAAGCCGCTTCGGCAAGTGCCGCCTTCAAAGTGTTGGACTTTGCGGCATATTCGCCAAGAAAAACCTGAATGCCGCCGCCGTAGATTGTGTCGGTCATTCCGTCAACGCTTCTCTTATAGTTATCCTCATCATAATAATCGGCATTTTTCAAAAACCACTCAGGCTGATTGTAATAATGCTGGTCAGTTGCGCCTGCAAAATCCTCCGCAACATCGGAATCTCCGAGCTGCTCTTTTGCATATTCATAGGATTTTATATAGTTTTCTCCGTGAGTGCCGTCAGATGCGCCTGCGGAATAGATAAGCTCTATGCCTTCGTAAAGCTCGGGATTCTGTGTTTTGGCCTCGTTGAAAGAATCAAGGAAAGCCTGATAACGTTCGAAATAAACCTCGCCCTCCTGCTCGTTGCCGATGCAGATATATTTCAGCTCAAACGGCTCGGAGTGACCGAGCGATATGCGAACCTTTCCCCACGTTGTGTTTTCGCCGCCGCGGCAGAATTCAATGAGGTCGTGCATATCCTGAACATATTGTTTGAATTCTTCGGTGTTCATATCAACAGGTCCCCTGCCCCTCATCTGGCAGTAAATTCCGCAGTTGATAACGGGAACGCCGACAGCGCCGATATCTTCGGCAAGCTGAAAATATTCATAGAAACCAAGGCCGTAACTCATAAAGCAGGGATGGAGATCATCGGTTGCGGCAACATTTGTCCAAAGATTAATCCCCTGCTTTCTTGCGGCAACATCGCCGTATCTGCCGTCAAATTCAAGCGGCAAGCCGTCGCTGCCCGTGCCGATGGAATTCTTCCAGTTATATAAGGTTTCGTAGTCATAGCCCTCGATTACGCAGCCGCCGGGGAAACGCAAAAACTTGGGCTCAAGCTCCTCAAGCATTTCGCCGAGGTCTTTGCGCATTCCGTTTTCTCTGCCCTTAAATGTTTCATCGGGGAAAAGAGAAATCATATCAAGCGCAACGCTGCCGTTATCAATAAGCACCTGAAGGGTTGCGTTTTCAAAATCGGTTTTGCTTGAAACGAGTTCAAGCTCATATTTCTGCCAATCTGCTGTTAAAGAATTTATTTTGCCCTGCGCAACAGTTTCGCCGCCGACTGCAAGACGAACTGTAACTCCGCCGCTGTAGCCGTCAACACTTTTGGCATAAACAGAGAAATTATATTTTTCGCCGTTTTTAATTGACATTCCGTCAAGAAAGCCGACATTTTCAATGCCTGCAAGCTCGTTTGAGGAATTGGCAAGCACAAGATAATTCGGATTGTTTCCGTTGAGTGCATCATCGGCATTGGCTTTTACGGTTGCCGCTGCGCCGTTAACTGCGTTCCAGCCGTGAAGCGCGTCACCCGCGGCAATTTCCGTGAACTCAAATGAACGGTTGATAACCATTTCGGCATAAAGTCCGCCATCCGCCGCAAAATTGATATCCTCAAAGAAAATGCCGAAAAGCAGGTCGCTGATATCGTGAATTTCATCCTCAACATCAATCATGAGCGAATAATCGGCAGATTCGGTGCTATAGGCCGTAACGGAATTAGCTTCGGGTCTTTCAATTTTCTCAGGCTCTTTTTCGGCAAAAACGCCGCCTGTCAATGCTACAATTGCCGACACAAGGGCAGCAAAGAACTTTTTCAGCGCCTGATAAACCGCATATTTCATATTTAAATCCTCTTTTAGTAAGAATTAAAGCAAATCGTCAAACAATCTGATGTTTGAAGGTTCTGTTTTAAGTTCTCCCGCCTGCTCTTTCTTGATAATCTCAACAATTCTGTCATTAATCGGAGTGGGAACTCCGCATTTTCTGCCCCACTCGCAAACAACGCCGTTGATTGCATCAACCTCGCAGGGCTTGCCGTTGCGAATATCCTGAAGCATTGAAGGCACGATATCCCTGTGTTTCTTCATTGCTATCGGAACAAGAAGCTGTGAAATCGCACGCTTGAATCCGTTTTTATAATAGAAAAGCTTGGTTATGTTTTTGCCCTGAACAGGCGCAAACTCCGCACCTGCGGCATGGCCAACATCAATACACTCCTTCATGCAGCGAACGGCAACCTTGCGGGCATCCTTGTTTTCGGAAACATCGCCAAAACATCCGCCGACAACCGTGCCGAGGCCAGAAAAGGTTGCGTTGATGAGAAGCTTTGACCATCTTGTACCGATGAGATTATCTTCAATATGAACGGGGCACATCTTTTCGAGCAGGTGCTTAACGGTTTCAACCTGAGCATCGGTGATGCCTTCCATTTTACCCATGTGATAAGAAAGGCTGTCAGGTGCGCTGGTGAGAACGCATTCGCCGGGAGCAGAAAGACTTGCGCCCCATTCAACGGCGCAGCCCATTGTGTGTTCCTTGCCGATTATTTCGGCAATTCCGGGCTCGGGTATGCCGTTTTGGAGCGTTACTATAACACCGTCCTGCGCAAGAAACGGCTTAAGGAATGCAACAACTTCGGGGTTGTGAAGCTGCTTTGTCATGAGGAAAATAACGCTGTAAACTCCGCTCATCTCATCAGGGGTTATCGCGTTAACGGGCACAGTCATTTCAACCGTTCCTGTTATGTGGGCGCCCTTTTCCCTGAGAGCTGCAACGTGAGCCTTGTTGCGGTTAACAAGTTCAACGTCAACACCGTTTTTTGTCATAAAAGCTCCGAGAACCGTTCCGAGCGAGCCTGCTCCGTAAATAGCAACTTTATTCATAATTTTACCTCCGTTATTCTGCAACGCCGTAAGCTTTAACAAGGCGTTCATATTCTTCATCCGTTATTGCAACAACCGAACCGTGGCGGGGTCTGACACCGTCAAAGCTGTAATCCTTGGGATTAACCGCTTTGAAGTTTTCCATATTCTTTGTCATCTGCATAAAGAATCTGCCGGTGCCGTATTCATCCATTATCATAATCCACGAATCCGTGCCTGTTACCTGATACATCGAGCTGCCCTCAACACCTTCTTTTGAAAGCGAAACAACAACAGGGTTGTCCTCATAAGGGCCTGCGAGGGATTTTGACTTAACATAAGCAATGGTCTGGTCTTCATCATGCTTGAAATAAAGGTAGTAATAACCGTTTTCTGCATTATATATTATGTCGCCGTCAATAGTCTGGATTCCTTTGCGTTCATACAGCAGCTGCGGCACGGTTATTTTTTTGAAATCATCTGTGTATGCATAATACATGGCGGCAACATCGTTTTCAAGCGTTGAGTTTGCCCAATAAACCATGTAACTGCCCTTCTCTGCGTCCCAAATCGCCTGAGGCGCCCATGCGCGCGTAGTGTTGGCAAACTCGCCGCCGAAATCGCGCATATCAATGATTGTTTCATCTGTCCAGCTGACGAGGTCAGCAGATTTCCATGTTACAAGCGCATGGTTTGAAGTCCAGCCCTCCGCGCTTTTCATATCTGTGCCGATTATGTAAAAGCAACCGTCCTCACCTCTGAGAATATAAGGGTCGCGCACGCATTTTTTGCCCTTGGTCTGAATAATAACAGGCTTGTTATTGTTAAGCGGCTTGAAATTATAACCGTCTTTGCTTACCGCAAAGTGAATTCTTTCTTCTTCCGGCGCATTACCCACAAACTGGCAAAAAAGATATTTGCCAGAGCAGCTTGCCGCAGGGCAGGCATAATTTTTTGAAATACAAGGTTCGATATTATTCAAAGAACAAACCTCCGTCATGTTTTTGAATATTTTATCATTTATTCAAATATTTGTAAACATTAACAAAAGAAAAAAAGCAGAGTGCCTAATCACTCTGCCTTTTCTATGCAATAAAATTTGAATGGAAACCTTTGTTATGCAACCTGATGCGAATTGTTGCCGCCGCGAACAACCTTCAAAACAGGCTCCTCAACATAAAGTGCGCCGGCGTCTCTTGACTGGATTCTTGCGCGGGCAGCAGCTTCTCTCTGCTTGCGAAGGCGACGGTTGCGTCTGTGGATTTTAACAGCTCTTGCAAGCTTAACCTCAAAAGCAACAATCTTTTTCTCATTTATAAAACCGACAATAAGCAGAATAACTGCAGCAAATTCCAAAACAGTTCTGATGATTTCCGCAAAAGCCATTTTCAAATCCTCCTTAAATCAGCGTTCGAAACATTTGTTCTATGTGTTTATTATAGCAGGTGAACATTCGTTTGTCAAGACAAATGTTCGATAAATTTCAAAAATATTTAGTGGTATCATTTTAACACAATATATAGTTGATGTCAAGCAGTTTGGCCACAACAAATACGACAAACCATTTTTACCACACTTTAAATTTATGAGCAAAACGAACAAAATATTCCGAACAATCCGTTTTTGTTTCCCTGACCTTTGACTAAAGTATATCACATAATATGTCCCAAAAAACGGACTTAAAAGCGCATTTTACTCGCTTTTTAAATTTTTTTCACGCAAGAGCCATTAACCGTGTTGACAATATTTTTTCTAAACAATATAATATATCCAAATCAAATGAGGTGATATATAATGTATAAAGTATGGGGCTTTATCAGACAAAGCGCAGTCAGAATTCATTTAGCAACAGCAAAGCTGATTTATAAAATCAGCGGCGGCAAATTGCCGAAATCTCTCTATTGCAGCAGAGCAAACCCTGAAAAAATTCCGACGGATGTTAAAATTATTTCTCAAAATGATTATTCAACAACCATTGCCAAGGTTGATGCAAGCGGCAATATCAAAAGCGATGACTTTGTTATTATTTCCAGCACAGATTTCCATTTTGATGTTGACCACGAAATCAACACCAAGGCAGTTAAAAATTTTGTTCAGCATATTAAGGATGTCAAGCCCGACCTTGTTGTTCTTACCGGTGACGTAATCCTTTCAAAATTCCAGCAGATTGATGCAATCCAGTTTGCGCAGATGATGGAAGAAATCGGAGTTTATTGGACAGCGGTTTTCGGTAACCATGAAACAAGGGAGGACAGAGGCTTTTACAAGTGGCTTCTTTTTAAAAGCTTTTGTGACTATGACCATTGCCTTTGCAAATTCGGCCCGGATGAGCTTTTCGGCTACGGCAACTACACGGTCAATATTTTGGGCGAGGGCGGCAAGCTCCTTAAAACCCTGTTTTTCTTTGACTCGGGCCGCGATATTCTTGACAGGGACAGAGAAAAATACGGCATCCCCGCAGAGATGACCGGATACGATTTCCTCAAAAAAGAGCAGATTGATTTCTATAAAAACGAAATTGACAGGCTTCGCAAGGAATACTCCGATGTTAAATCAATTATGTATATGCACATCCCGATTAAGGAATATGAACACGTTTTCAAGCTTGATGAAAACGGCAATTATGTCCCCTCGGGAGAAGGCGAAATTATTTACGGTCAGCAGTTTGAGAGCGTCGGCAGTTCACAGTTCAACAGCGGAATGTTCGATGCAATCCTTGAAAAAGGCAGCACGCAGGCGGTTTTCAGCGGCCATGACCACGTTAATGACTGGTGTGCAATTTACAAGGGTGTTTACCTTGTTTACAGCCTGCCCGGCGGCTATGCATGCTATAACCTCGGCAGCAAAACCGGCAAACCCGAAAACGAATGGCTGGAGGGTGTTACAATAACAACTCTCCACAGCGACGGAACTCTTGATTTCAATCCCAGATACAACAGAATTTTTCTTTAAGGTGATTCTATGGTAATATTTCTTATCATTCTGGCACTGCTTTGCGTTTTGGGAATCAAATTCAGCTTTAAAAACGGTTTTGAGGACTATATGTCACCTCAGAAAACAGGAGCAATAAAAGGCATTTTTGTGATAATTGTTGTTCTTTCGCACATCAGACAATATGTTAGGCTTGATGCAAACCCGATGAATAAACCGTTTTTGGAATTTATGCTTTTTCTCGGGCAGCTGATGGTTGTTATGTTCCTTTTCTATTCGGGCTACGGAGTTTTGCTCGGATTATCAAAAAAAGAGGGATATGTCAAAACTCTGCCAACAAAACGCATACTGAAAGTTTTGCTTCACTATGATATCGCAATTCTGATTTTTTATTTTGTCGGTCTTGCTCTGGGCAAAAACTACACGATAAAAAAGCTGCTGCTTTCCTTCATCGGCCTTGATGCGGTCGGCAACAGCGTCTGGTTCATATTTGTTATTATTATTCTTTATGCCGTTACATACGTTTCTTTTATATTTGTAAAAAAACGTGCTGTTCTGGGCACGGTTATAACAACCGTTCTCTCTGCAGGTGCAATGGTCGGCCTTGTTTTCCTTAAAAAGAACGAATACTGGTGGTATGACACATTGCTTTGCTACCCGCTCGGCATGTGGTATGCGTTGGCAAAACCTGCTGTTGACAAGGCATTGCTTAACCATCCTTTAAAATGGGCGGCAAGCACGGCGGCATTCGGCGCCGCTTTTGCAGCGCTCATGTATATTCTTCCGCTCTATGGCAAAAGCCGCGTGATTTTTGTGCCTGCGGCCCTTGTTTTTGCAATACTTATTGCCCTGCTTTCAATGAGAATCGGCATCAACAACGGTGTTTTGCGTTGGTTTGGCAAACGGGTTTTCGGAATTTATATTCTTCAAAGAATCCCGATGATTGTTCTGAGCCATTTTGGAGTGAACAACAAGCCGTTTCTTTTTGCAGCTGCCTGTTTTGCAATAACTGTTGTTCTTGCGGAAATTTTTGAACGGGCAACAGACAAGCTCGACGTTATCCTGCATTTAAGTAAACCTGTTAAAAAGAATTGAAAAAAATGTGGCTCGCAAAGGTTTTTACCTTTGCGAGCCACTTTACTTTTATTATTTTACTTTAACCTTATAGCACTTGATTTCAAACGGATTGATTTCAAAGCTCATGGTTTTGCCGTTTGCGATATCAGCCGCAACATCCTCACGTTCAAGAATATTGCACTCTGCAACGCTTGCAATTTCGGCAAAGAATTCAACATTAACTGCCGCTCTTCTGCCTGATTTTTCAACAAAGCGAACAATATATGCATCCTCATCCTCGCATTTCTTGACAGCCTCAAGAGTAACATTCTTGCCGTCAACGCTGATGAATGAAGCGCTGTCTGCACCCTTGGCATCGGCTGCGATATCAACGGGAAGCATGGGATTGTTAAGTTCAAGACCTCTTACGAGAGTCTGAGCATCCTTCCAGCTGCCTGCATGAGGATAGAGTGAATATGTGAAGTAATGGTCGCCTCTGTCTGATTTCGGGTCGGGGTTCATGGGAGCCTTGAGAAGTGTGATAATCATTCTCTGCTCGTTAACCTCGTAGCCGTATTTGCAGTCATTGAGGATTGAAAGGCCGTAGCCGTCCTCGGACATATCAATGAAGTTATGAGCGGAAACCTCAAACTTTGCCTTGTCATAGGGATTGTGGCGGTAGTTGGAGCTTTCGATTGTTGCGTAAGCGATATCTCTTGTGAACTTCTGAGCCTTGATATCAACATCAAAACCAACCTTGAGAAGCTTCTCCTGCTCATGCCAGCTGATAAAGGTGTCAAAATCAATTCTGTCAAGCTCATTATAAATAATGATGTTCTGCTTGAGATTTGACTTCATAATATTCTTTGCGATTGTTACGCAAGTGAATACATCGCCCGAAACAACGCTTTCAACCTTGCCTGCCTCTGTTTCAAACTCACGGTCTGTGTAGCTTGCAACGATATCCCATGCGTCATACTTGCCGGGAAGGTCCTCATAGATGCGGAACACATTGCCCTTGCCTTCAAGAACTTCGCGGTTATTCTTTTTGTCAAAGATTGAAACAAGCTCTGCGGCTGCATCAAACTTAAGGCTGAAGTTTGCATTTTCTATATCTGCGCTTTCAACTGCCTTTGCTTCTGCAACAGCAGCATCCTTGGTGTAATATACTTTATAACCAACAGCGGGAACATCCTTTGCAACAAAAACAAGAACCTTTGTGCCGTCAAGCTTTGTGTAAGCCTGAACGGGAACTTTATTGCCTTCTGCATCATAGATTTCAACATCCTTATAGGGAAGCTCAACCTTTGAGGTTGCAGCAACTCCGAGAGAGTTGAACAGAGCAAAGGGCTTGCCGTATTTTGCTTCGCCGCTGATGTTGCCTGCGATAACATTAAGAGCTTCATCACGAACGGATTCGCCGATTTTGATGATATCGTCATAAATTGCGCAAAGATCGCCGAAAACTTCGGTGATGTGAGAGCCGGGAAGTGAATCGTGGAACTGGTTTGTGAGAATCATCTGCCAGCCTTCGTTAAGCTTTTCGAGAGGATACTCATAACCGTATTTCATTGCGATTGATGCAAAAATTTCTGCCTGACGATAAAGATTTTCGCTGTATCTGTTAAGCTTCTTAAGAAGAGCCTTTGTTGTGTGAACGCCTCTGTGCTCTTCAAGATAAAGCTCGTCCTTCCAGGTGGGGATGTTTGTATCTGTTGCCTTAGCCTTCATTCTTGCAAGAGAATCTTCAATCTTGCTGAGCTTGGTTTCGGGAAGGCCGGGGAAGCTCTTATAACGCTTTGCATATTCGAGCATCTCGGTGTCAACACCGCCGCCGCCATCGCCCCAGCCGTAGCAATACATGGATTCGCCGATGGTTGCCTTGTCGGTATATTTCTTCCAGTTCATCTTGAGCGAGTCAGCCTCAACTGTGCCGATAAAGTGGGTGGGAGGAACAATTGAGAACACCTTTGAGCCGTCAGGACCTTCCCACCAGAAGGTGCTGTACTGCCAGGGGTTAGTGTCGTTCCAAATGCCCATCTTATGGGTTACAAAATATTCAACGCCTGCCTTCTTAAGAATCTGAGGCATTGCATAGCCATTGCCGAATACGTCGGGTACCCAGCAGGTTTTGGGAGTGATGCCAAATGTCTTTTCAGCATATCTTACGCCGTGAAGAAGCTGGCGTGCAAAGGATTCGCCCGAAACGAGGTTGCAGTCCGGCTCAACCCACATTGCGCCGATATATTCCCATCTGCCCTCTTCGATGCGCTGCTTAACCTGCTTGAACATGTTGGGATAGCGCTTTTCCATTTCAATATAGGTGGGAGCAGTGCTCTGGGAGAAGATAAAATCGGGATACTGCTCCATGAGGCGAAGCATTGTTGCATGGGTTCTGCCGAGCTTGCGAACATATTCTTTGTATGCCCACATGAAAACGATGTCAAGGTGAGAGTTGCCGACAAGGGAGAGAGTTCCCTCTGTTTTATAGTTGGGGTTGTTATATACCTTTTCCTTGAGAACCTTTTGAGCTTCAAGAAGGCCTGCCTTGAATTCTTCACCGTCAACGTCGAAGTTAACGTGTGTGAAAGCCTCCTTAAGAGCGGCTCTGATAAGCTCCGCAAGGCCTGTGTCAAGAACAGGCATAAAGAGAGCGTTGAAAATAGCCTTAAAATCCCAGTAAACCTCTTCGATTACGGGGTCAACAACGCCGATAAATGAGCAGGAAAGAGTTTTTACGGTTGATTCGTTTGAGTGCCATACATAATATGATTCGATATCAACATCGTAGTGTTTGCCTGCTTCTGCTTCGTTTGAAAGAAGAACGCTGTTACGGAAGGGGTCAAGACCCTGATAAGGCTCACCGTTGAGTGAAAGAAGGGAGTCACCGCCGAAATAAACGTTGAGGGTAACCTTTTTGCCTGCGAATCTTTCGGGGATTTCGAAGGAGTTTTTGAAGAATGCACTCCAGCCGTTGTTGCCCCATTTATCGCCAACGTTGAGTTCCTTCCACTCGTCATAAAGATATTCGTAATCGCCGATGCCCTTATAAATGCATTCTTTCATCTTCCAGGCGGGAATGGATTCAATGTCTGTGTAGATTCTCTTTTTGAGAGTTTTAAGCTTAACGTTAACAACATCGTCAAAAGAGAAAATGCCTCTTTGCTTGCCTTTGGTAGCGTCGCGCCAATCGTCAACATGGGCATCCATTGCATCAAGGGCGGCAACTGCGTCAAAATTTTTGATTTCTGCCAAAATGTATCGTCCTTTCTTATGTAGAATGGTAAATTGTTATTTAAAACCCAAAGTATACCTCTTACAGTATATCACCAACAATTGCACTTTTCAATACAAATAATTTTTAAAATATCTGTTTTTATGATTTACAACTTTAAATTAATGTGATAGAATAATTTGTAATTTTGTATTAAGAAAGGAAATTGATATGCTTCTTAATAAAACCGTTAATATTCCCGATCTCGGTCTTATCGGCCCCGAGAGCGGCTTTCATCTTCTTGAAACAACCGAAGACGGCAAGTTCACAGCCGGCAAAAACGGCGTTGACTGCATTGTTGCAACAGGCGACAAAAAGGTTGAGTTTGTTTCCTTCGGTTCTCACACTCTTGCAGGCGTTAAATCGGCCATTGCTTACCCCGTTTATTATCCCGTTTATCCGGTTAAAACCGAATATCCTCTTAATGCGGTTCTTATGGACCTTGACGGCACAACCGTTCGCAGCGAGGATTTCTGGATTTGGATTATCCAGATGAGCACAGCAAGCATGCTCGGCAACCCCAAGTTTGAGCTGGAGGATGCAGACCTCCCCTTTGTTTCGGGTCACAGCGTTTCCGAGCATCTTCAATACTGCATTGATAAATACTGCCCCGGCGAATCTCTTGAAAAGGCCCGCAACTTCTATTTTGAACATACTCACAGAGAAATGGAAGAAATCATGGCAGGCAGAGGCAAAGAGGGCGCATTCACTCCCACCGAGGGCGTTAAGGATTTCCTGCTTGAGCTCAAGGACATGGGCGTTAAAATCGGCCTTGTAACATCAGGTCTTTACGAAAAGGCATGGCCTGAAATTCTTTCCGCATTCCGTACTCTCGGAATGGGCGACCCCAAGGATTTCTACGATGCAATCATTTCTGCAGGTTTCCCCCTTCGCAAGGGCAGCGTAGGCACTCTCGGCGAGCTTTCGCCCAAGCCCCACCCCTGGCTTTATTCGGAAACCTCAATAGTCGGACTCGGCGAAGCTTTTGCGGACAGAAACAGAGTTGTCGGCATTGAAGACAGCGGAGCAGGCGCGTGCTCCGTTCGCCTTGCAGGCTACACAACCATCGGCATTGCAGGCGGCAACATCGAATCAAGCGGCACAAAGGCTCGTTGCTCCCATTTCTGCAACAACTTTGCCGAAATCATGAAAATTATCAAAGGATAAGGAGTAACTGATATGGATAAAAACAATAAAATTCAATGCCATTTTATATCAAACACTCATTGGGACAGAGAATGGCGTTTCTCCGCACGCAGAACTCAGCACATGCTGGGATATATGGTAGATATGCTTCTCGATATTCTTGATAAGAATCCCGACTACAAGCATTTCCACTTTGATTCTCAGACAATGCCCATTCAGGACTATCTTGAAGTTTATCCCGAAAAGAAGGAAAAGCTTCAGAAATATATTAAAGAGGGCCGCATTGCAGTTGGCCCCTGGTTCTGCCTGCCCGACGAATTCACCGTCGGCAGCGAAGCACTCGTTCGTAACCTTCTTCTCGGTCATAAGCAAGCAAAGGAAATGGGCGGCGTAAGCAAAACAGGCTACTCCCCCTTCGGCTGGGGTCAGATTTCACAGCTTCCTCAGCTTTATTCAGGCTTCGGCATCAACTTTGCTTCATTCTACAGAGGCATCAACACATATAAGGCTCCCCGTTCCGAATTCTACTGGGAAAGCCCTGATGGTTCACGCATCTGGGCATCACGCCTTGGCAAAAGACCCCGCTATAACATCTGGTATGTTGTTCAGAGACCCGTTTATTTCAACCAGACCAACGAAAACAACCGCGACATGGTATGGAACGACAATAACGGCGTTTTCAAGCTTATTGACCGCGACTGGAAGCTCGACTATCAGTACACACATCCGTTCTATGAATACCACAAAGAAAATATTCAGGCAAGAGCAGAACAGGCTATTGAAGAGCAGAATAACGATTGGACAACCAACCACCGCTTCTGGTCAGCAGGCCATGACTCATCCTGCCCCGATGCACGCGAAGTTCAGCTTATCAAAGACCTTGATAATGCGCTTCCCGATGCAGATGTTTTCCACAGCACACTCAAGGAAATGGAGCAAAGCATCATAGATAACTTTGACCCCAACGCACCCGTTCTCAAGGGCGAAATGCGCGACCCCTACACCAAAGGCAGCGTCAGCATTCTCTGCGGCTGGATTCTTTCCGCCAGAACATACATCAAGCAAGAAAACTTTGACACCGAAAGACGCCTTATCAATTACGCAGAGCCTTTTGCTGTTTTTGCTTCCCTTGCAGGCGCACCCTATCCCCAGAACTTCATTGACCTTTCATATAACTATCTTCTCCAGAACCACGGCCACGACAGCATCGGTTCCTGCGGCAGAGACGTTGTTTATGAGGATGTTATGTCGCGCTACAGACAGTCGAGAGAGCTTTCAAGCTGTATATTTGAGCGCGCATTCATGGATATCGCAGGCGATATCAACCTCAAGTCATTCAGCCGTGACGATGCAGCAGTTGTAGTATTCAACCCCGCTCCCTTCAAGAGAAGCGAAACCGTAAATCTCCGTGTTGAAATTCCCGCAGAGTGGAAAACAGGCACATTTGAGCTTCTTGACGAAGAAGGCAATGCACTCAAATATCAGGTTATCGAATCAAACGATAACAACGCACAGATTATCCAGAACCCCAACGACACCGCAAACGTTCTCCACACAAAACAGCGCCTTATCGCAGTTGAGGTTAAGGATATCCCCGCAATGGGCTACAAAACCTATAAAATGCGCCCCACCTACAATGTTCGCGCAACAACTCCCGTTACTCTTCTTAAGACTAATCAGGCTATGGAGAATGAATATCTCCGTGTCACCTTCAACAGCAACGGTACATATAACGTGACCGAAAAAGAAAGCGGCAGAGTTTACGAAAACCTTGGCTACTTCAAAGACGGCGGCGAAATCGGCAATCCCTGGGAGCATTTTGTCCCCGAATTCAATGAGATTTTTACAACTCTTAACGAAAATGCAACCATCACACTCCTTCGTGACGGTGAATTTGAAACTGCATATAAGATTTCAATGAGATGGATGCTTCCCGAAAAGCGTTCAGCTGATGAAAAATCAAGAAGCGAGCATAAGCTCCCCGTTGATATTGACAGCGTTGTTACTCTTCGCAAGGGTGCAAGATTTGTTGAAATTGAAACAACAATCAACAACCGCTGCGAGGACCATTACCTTCAGGTAGGTTTCCCCACCAACATCAACTCTGAATTCTCTTATGCACAGGGTCAGTTCGATGTTGTTAAGCGCCCCGTTGCCAAGCCCGATTACTCACTCTATGACGAAATACCCATGACAGAGCATCCCATGAACTCCTTCGTTGACCTCACAGACGGCGTTAACGGCGCAGCTTTGCTCAACACGGGTCTTAAGGCTTATGAGGCAGCAGATGACGAGTGCAACACCCTCTATCTTTCACTTATCCGTGCATATCCCCTTCGCATTTGCGTAACTGCCGATATGCAGAACTACAGCGACTGGGATAAGGGCTCACAGTGCATCGGCAAAAACACCTTCCGCTATGCGTTCATGCCCCACAGAGGCGATTGGGAAGAAGGCAATGTATGGCAGGAGAGCGAGCGCTTCAACCTCTATCTCACAGCAGGCCAGGTTGCTCCCACCGCTCACGGCAAGAATCCTCTTACTCACTCCTTCATTGAGCTTAAGGATGAAAACCTCAACATCAGCGCAATCAAGAAGAGCGAGGACGGCGAAGGCTACATCATCAGACTCTTTAACCCCTCTGATAAAACAATCAAAAACGCAATCCGTCTTAACGGCGGCATCGCTCCCATCGAGAAGGTTCAGTCACCCGTTGAAAGACAGGTTGCCGAATTCGAGCTTCCCGCATATTCGGGCAAGAAGTGGAGCGAGGTTAAGCTCGTAACCCTTGAAGAGCTTGACAGCGCACCTCTTACTATGGACGCAGACGGCTTTGTTGATTTTGAAATCACAGGCAAGAAGATTCTCACAATCAAATTTGTAGGTTAATTAAATTAACACCCTATCGGCATTATACTCCGATAGGGTGTATTTTCTCCGATTCAAAGGAGGCTGATTTATGATTTATGTTATGAGCGACCTTCACGGCGAATTTGAAAAATTTAAAGCAATGCTTAAAAAAATCGGGTTTTCCGATACGGATGAGCTTTATATTTTGGGTGACATAATTGACAGAGGGCCTGAACCTTTGAAAATTCTGCAATATATAATGAAAATGCCTAACATATATCCGCTTCTCGGTAATCATGAGGTTATGGGATATAATGTGCTGAAAAAGCTGATCGTTGAAATAACCGAGGAAAACTTTGCAACTCAGGTTGATGAAAACACCATGCTTGATATTATCGAATGGCAGCAAAACGGCGGCGGCATAACAATGAAGCAGTTTTCATCTCTTTCTGCAGAAAAAAGAAAGGAAATTCTCGAATATATCGAAGATTTTTCCAAATACGAAGCCATTGATGTTGAAGATAAAACCTTTCTGCTTGTTCATGCGGGATTGGGTAATTTCAGAAAAAGCAAAAAGCTGCGCGAATATACCTTGGAGGAGCTTACGGCGATGACTCCGAACTATGAAATGCAGTATTTTTCGGATAACAGCATTTTTATAGTCTGCGGCCATACGCCGACCAAAGCAATAAGCGGAAAATGGGAAATATATCATTCTCATAATAACATTTGCATTGACTGCGGAGCTTGTTTCGGCGGCAAGCTTGCTTGTCTGTGCTTAAATACAATGGAAGAATTTTATATATAAAAACAACCTCCGAACAGCAAAACCGACTGTTCGGAGGTTGACTTTTTATTTTTCAATTTTAATTTGAATCGGCTTGCGGTTTTCAAAATATGTTACATATTCAAAGCCGCAGCTTTCGGCAATTTTATAGCCTTCATCAATGCCCGCGCCAACATGCTCGGTAAAATGGGCATCGGAGCCGAGAGTAAGCAGCTCGCCGCCCAGCTCCTTGAAACGGCGGACATAATTTTCCGTCGGCATGGTTTTGCCGATGGGCTGGCGCAGACCGCTTGTATTGATTTCGAGAGCCTTTCCGTTTGAAACAAGAACCCTGAAAATTTCATCTGTGATGTCATCATATCTGCCAAGCTCAATGTCATCTCTGCCTGCCTGAACGATATATCGCATGGGATATGTCAGATGAGCAAGAGTATCAAAGCCATTCCATTTTGCAAGAATAAGCTCTTCCTCAAAATATTTATCGAGAAGAGAATAGATTTCGTCGGCAGCCATTTCTTTATAATTCAGGTCGCCGAAATCGGGCATTCCTCTTAAATTATGGATTGAACCGATGATAAAGTCATATTCATAACGCGCAAGCGATTTTTCTGTGAGAGAAACATCATAAGTCGGCTGACCCATTTCAATGCCCCTGATCACGCGGATTTTATCCGCAAAAGCTTCCTGCACATAGCAGACATCTTCATAGCTTGTCTTTTGACGCATTTCAAGGCGATGAGCCTTGTAAAAATCAACATCAAAATGGTCGGTAATTGCAATTGTTGAAATTTCGTTTTCAACAGCCGCCTTGCACATAAGCGATGCGGAATAATTGCCGTCAAAGGAGCTTGCCGTATGTGTGTGCAAATCAATTCTGTTTTTATAAATAGCCATAGGAATCACCTCATTTTTACTGCATAAAAATATACCACACAGCCAAGCGTATGTCAAATATCGTTTTAAATATTGAAATAAACAATTAAATGCAATATAATGTAAAAAACATTTTGCGGAGAGAGCTTATGACTGCAATTCTGATGATTGTTATATACATCGCTTATGTCGGGCTTGGCATTCCCGATTCGCTTTTCGGAGCGGTTTGGCCGGCGATTTACAGGGAGTTTGATGTTCCCGTTTCGTATGCAAATTTTGTTACAACGCTTATTTCGTGCGGCACAATTGTTTCCAGCCTTATGAGTGCAAAGCTCATCAGCCGTTTCGGCACAGGCAAGGTTACCGCTTTCAGCACGGCATTAACTGCTTTGGCTTTGCTCGGCTTTTCACTCTCCGGCAACATGATTTGGCTTTGCCTGTTTGCACTTCCGCTCGGGCTGGGTGCAGGTTCGGTTGACACCGCACTCAACAACTACGTTGCCCTCAACTGCAAGGTAACTCACATGAGTTTTTTGCATTGCGCCTACGGTGTGGGCGTTTCCGTCAGCCCTTATCTCATGTCATTCGCTTTAAGAGGCAATGACGGTTGGCACAGCGGTTACAGAACAATGTTCTTTTTTCAGCTTGCCATCGCTGCCGTAACCTTTTTATCCTTGCCGCTATGGAAAAAGGTCAAGGAAGAGAAAGCTGCGGAAGAAACGCAGGAGCGTGTTGTTAAAAACCTCGATATCCTTAAAATGCCCACAGCAAGAGCAAGCATTATGGTGTTTATGGCATCATGCGCCATCGAAGCTGTTTGCCTTGGTTGGGGCAGCACGTTTTTGGTTAATTCAAAAGGCATGACTCCGGACATGGCGGCGCAGACAATAACATTTTATTTTGTGGGCATGACATTGGGCAGATTCCTTTCGGGTGTTGCAGGCAACAAGCTTTCATCGGTAAAAATAATCCTTATCGGTGAGGCTGTAACTCTTGCCGCAGTTATTCTTGTTATGCTTCCTCTGCCGACTGTTGCCGCAGGAATAGGGCTTTTTATGATAGGCCTGGGCAACGGCCCTCTTTTCCCGAACATGACCCACCTCACCCCAGTTTATTTCGGCAAAGATGTTTCACAATCTTTTATCGGGCTTCAAATGGCAATGTCCTATGTCAGCATTCTCGCTTCTCCGGTTATTTTCGGTTTTGCGGCGCAAAGATGGGGAACAGACTTGTTTTCATATTTCCAGCTTGCGGCCCTGATTATAACTGCGCTTTCCACAATTGCAATGATAAAATCGGCAAAACAAAGCAAAAATTAACAAAGCGGTGTATTTTCGCAATTGAAAATACACCGCTTATTTTTATTCTTTCCATGCTTTAATGCATTCTTTGTAATGATTGCCCTTATGCTCAAAGTCCTTATATACGTTATAGCTTGAAGCCGCAGGCGACATTATGCAGCTTTTTCCCTTCCTTGTGAATCTGAAAGCCGCATCAACAGCCTCCTCCATGGTTTGAGCAATGATAAGATTCTTTGTGCATCCGCGCTCAAGAAGTGCGTTGCAAATATTGATGCCTGTATCGGGCATTCCGATAAGATTTCTGACCTTGCACTTTTCAAGATATTTTTCAAAACCGGAATAATCTATACCTCTGTCCATGCCGCCGAAAATCAGGGTGTCAACATCCTCAAGCGCTTCAACGGCGCATTCAACCGCATGCGGAATGGTTGCAATCGCATCGTTATAGAATTTAATTCCGTAAAATTCGCCGATAGGCTCCATTCTGTTTTCAATGCCTGCAAAATTCTTAACTGCCTCAAGAATATCTGTTTCACTCACTCCGAGGCATCTTGCAACGGTTGCGGCAACGCAGACATTCTGCCTGTTATGAGCACCTTTAAGGCGTTCGTTTTCGGCAGCGGCAGCGATGATTTCTTCGTCTCCCCTGCCTCCGTTTTTGCTGACTTTAATAATGCTGGGAACTGCTTTGGCAAAATTAAAATATCGGTCAAAATCCTGCTCGGCATTGCAAATAAAATAATCGCAGCCGACCTGATGGCGGATAATATTCATCTTGGCGGTAACATAGCCTGAAAATCCGTTGTAGTGGTCAAGATGCTCAGGATAAATATTGGTCATAACCGCAATATGGGGGGAAGCTGTGGTATATTCAAGCTGATGTGATGACATTTCAATAACCGCAATTTCCGCATCACCGTTTTCAAGAGTGTCAAGCACGGGAACGCCCATGTTGCCGATAAGGCATGCTTTTTTGCCGCCCTGTTTTACCATTTCGTAAATCAGCGTTGAGGTTGTTGTTTTGCCCTTTGTTCCGGTTATGCCAACACAGGTGCATTTTGAAAAGCGAAGGAACAAATCCGTCTGGCAGGTAACCTCAACCTCGTGCGGAACCATAACATCTCTGAATGAAATTCCGGGGGTTTTGATAACGGTGTCATATTTTTCAATTGCATCAAGATAATCTTCACCGCAATGCAGGGTTACATTGGGGTCATCAAGCTCCACGCTGCGCATATCCGCAATTCCGATTTGTTTGTCGGGCAGATTGCGCCTTATCAAATTATATGTTG
>JAZRIG010000009.1:0-48790 GCA_045645145.1 Acutalibacteraceae bacterium | reverse complement strand
TAATCTCAAAATTTATTATTGTTTTTCTGATGTTTGTCGGCGCCTGCGCCGGCTCAACCGGCGGCGGAATCAAAATATCCCGTCTCATTATCCTTGTTAAAAGCGGCCTGCGCGACATAAAAAAAGCAATTAATCCCCGCAGCGTAGAAACCGTTAAGGTTGACCGCCATACTGTTGATGAACCGGTTGTAAAAAGCGTTTCGGTTTTCTTTGGAACCTATATGCTTGTTGCTGCAGCCTCAATGCTTGTTATTGCTCTCGACGGACGCGACCTTGTAACAACCTCAACAGCAGTCATATCCTGCATCAGTAATATAGGCCCGGGTCTCGGAGCAGTCGGACCATACGGCAACTTCGCTGATTTTTCAATACTCAGCAAGCTTGTTTTAAGCTTTGACATGCTTGCAGGCAGACTTGAACTGATTCCCATGCTCATGCTCTTCTCCCCCTATGCATGGTCAAGAAAATACTCATAAGCAAAAAATAACCGGACTGCATGCAGTCCGGTTTTCGTTTATTTAATCTTTATTAACTTGTCGCCCTTAACCAAATATGCGTTCTGTGCAAGGTCAATCATCGGCTGGTCATTATAAGAATCTGTGTAAAAATTCTCAATAACAGCATCGGGAAATCTTTTTTTGAAGGCTTTAACCTTGTTTTCGCGATAGCAGAAATTAACCAGCTTGTAATTAACCAAATCTGTTTCGCTGCCGATATAATTCTTTATATTCAGTCTGCGGCAGATTTCTTCAAGCACAACATCAATGCAAGCCGAAAGGATAACATCATCGTCCTTTCTCTGCTTGAAATAAAACGATTTGATTTTGCTGCTGTTTTTATCCCAAAACTTGCTAACATCTGCGTGTATATCGTCAATTGTTTTGGCATATTCTTCAACAACACCCGCATAATTTTCAAGAGCATCGTCAATCGACATCTTTGTTGACTTATATCTTGCAATAGCTTTCACGGCTGTTGGAAACAGAGTAATCAGTTTAGGGTCTTTCTTTAAATAAAAAAGAAACAAATCCACACCGGATTCTCCGTTATAAATCGTGTTGTCAAAATCATAAACGTTCAAATTCACACCACCATTTTTATACTTATTTTTAAGTATTTACTTTTGTCCCTTGCACAAAGTATAGCATTGCCTCTCCTGCGCTTTATTCTGAAAAACAATTAATTTCTTAGCATTTCATTAAGATTCCTCTAATTTATTTATAAAACCGCTTTTTTGACATCAATATTGAATTTTAAAATATGCAATGATATAATATTTTATATTTAAAGGAACGGAGAAAAAAATGAAAAACACAGTTAAAGACTCAGCTTTTTATAAAGCGTTTTTTACAATGACGTTAACAATGGCTCTGCAAAACCTTATTGTTTTCGGCGTTAATCTGGCCGATTCGGTTATGATGGGAGCATACAGCGAAACCGCACTCAGCGGCGTTGGGATATGTAATAACATCCAATTCTTTCTCAACATGGTGGCTTCGGGCATTTCCTCGGGAATGACGGTTATTGCCTCGCAATATTGGGGTAAAAAAGAAACCAAGCCCATATTTAAGGTTTCCGCCGTTGCAATGTGGCTCGGAATAATTTTCACGGGGCTTATTTTTGCATTTGCCACTCTTGCTCCGAACACATTAATCCGCCTTTTCACCGATAAGGAAAGTGTTATTGAGCAAGCCGTGCTTTACCTTGACGTTATTAAGCATACATATTTAATATTTACACTATCCACCATTCTTCTTGCGATTCTCAGAAGCGTGGAAACAGTTAAAATAGGATTCTATGTTTCACTTTCTTCTTTTGCCGTTAACATCTTTCTCAACTACATTCTTATCTACGGCAAATTCGGCGCTCCCGAGATGGGCATACGCGGTGCAGCGGTTGCAACTCTGATTGCAAGGCTTATCGAGCTTGTTGTTACGGTAATTTACCTGCTGTTTATTGACAAAAAGCTAAAAATGCGTATCCGCGACCTGTTTATTGTTGATAAAAAGATGGTTCGCGACTACTTCAAAACCGGTCTGCCCCTTATGATGAGCAGCGTTTCCTGGGGAATAGCAATGAGCATTCAGGGCGCAATTATCGGCAGGCTTGTTGAAAGCGCAATTGCTGCAAACAGCATTGCGACAACACTTTTTCAGGTTGCAACGGTTATCTGCTACGCTTCCAGCAACGTTGCCTGCGTACTTATCGGCAAAACAGTTGGCGAAAACAAGCCCATGGAAATCATAAAACGCAGAAGCAAAAATCTGCAGCTAATTTTTCTTGCAATCGGCGTAACCTCCAGCGCAATACTCCTGCTTTCCAAAAATCTGATTATTGATTTCTACAATGCCACTCCGCAAACAGTTGAAATCACAAATCAATTCATTTGGGTGCTTTGTGTAACAATTATCGGAACTGCTTACGAAGCGCCCGCCCTTTGCGGAATCGTTTCCGGCGGTGGCGAAACCTCATTCGTATTAAAAAATGATATAATATTCATGTGGCTGATTGTTTTGCCGCTGAGTGCATTGAGTGCGTTTGTTTTCAAATTTCCCGTTGTTGTTACGTTCGCATGCCTTAAGGCAGACCAGGTGCTCAAATGCATTGTGGCATATTTCAAGGTTAACAGCTTCAATTGGGTCAAAACAATTACAAGAGAATAAGCAAAAACTCCCGGCAGCTCACAAACTGCCGGGAGTAATTTTATCCTGCATTTTTAGGTTTTGTAACCTTTGGCGGCGGAGCCATTTTTGCACGCTTGCTGTTGGGATTGCGCTCTATCAACGGAGCGGCCTCGTCATTAACGCATGCTGCGGTTATGCAAACTCTCTCAACCGTTGAATCGGACGGAACCGTATACATAACAGGCATAAGCACACTTTCGATAATGGATCGCAAGCCTCTTGCGCCGGTTTTCTTTTCCAAGGCCTTATCAGCTATGGCTTCAAGCGCACTCTCATCAAACTCAAGCTCAACATCATCAAGCCTGAAAAGCTCTTTATACTGTTTTACAATTGCGTTTTTGGGAGTTGTCAGAATTTTCACGAGAGCATCTCTGTCAAGCTCCCTGAGAGTTGTTACAACAGGCATTCTGCCGACAAGCTCGGGGATAATGCCGAACTTAACCAAATCCTGCTGAATAACCTTTTCCATAATATTCTCTTTTGCCGCTTCGGATTTGCTCTTAATCTGAGCGCCGAAACCAAGAGTTGAACCCTCAGAACGCTTTTCAATAATCTTTTCAATTCCGTCAAAAGCGCCGCCGCAAATAAAGAGAATGTTTGAAGTATCAATCTGAATAAACTCCTGCTGAGGATGCTTTCTGCCGCCCTGCGGAGGAACGTTTGCTACCGTGCCTTCTATTATTTTAAGCAAAGCCTGCTGAACACCCTCGCCGCTGACATCCCTTGTTATTGACGGATTCTCGCTTTTACGGGCAATTTTGTCAATCTCGTCAACATAAATAATGCCGCGTTCTGCGCGTTCAACATCAAAATCGGCCGCCTGAATAATTCTGAGAAGAATGTTTTCAACATCTTCGCCGACATAGCCGGCTTCGGTGAGCGTTGTTGCATCGGCAATGGCAAACGGAACATCAAGTATTTTTGCAAGGGTCTGGGCAAGCATTGTTTTGCCAACACCTGTGGGACCGAGCAAAAGAATATTGCTCTTCTGGATTTCAACATCCGTGTTGCCTCTGCTCTCAATTCTCTTGTAATGATTATACACCGCAACGCTCAGCGCAATCTTTGCCGCATCCTGACCGATAACATATTCATCAAGCTTAGCCTTGATTTCCTGCGGCTTGGGTAAGTCAGAGGAATCCAACGCACCGTGCTTATGAGAAGGCTCAGATTCGATTATTGAACAGCAAAGGTCAATGCACTCGTTGCAGATATATACATTGGGGCCGGCGATAAGCTTATCAACCTGATCCTGTGTTTTGTAGCAAAACGAACAAGAAACCCTTCTTTCTTCATCTCTGGGCATATTTTGCCTCCTGTTTTATCTCTTTGCGATTACCTTGTCAACAAGTCCGTATTCCATTGCTTCCTGAGCGGTGAGATAATTGTCTCTTTCAGTATCTCTTGCAATCTCCTCAATTGAGCGGCCTGTGTTTTCTGCAAGAATTCTGTTGAGTTTTTCTCTTGTTTTGAGAATATGGTCGGCAACAATTTTAATTTCGGTTGCCTGGCCTCTTGCACCGCCGAGAGGCTGGTGAATCATTATTTCGCTGTTAGGCAGAGCAAATCTTTTGCCCTTTGCGCCTGACGAAAGCAAAAATGCGCCCATTGAAGCTGCCATACCCATGCAGATGGTTGAAACATCGCACTTGATATACTGCATTGTGTCATAAATCGCCATGCCTGCAGTTACCGAACCGCCGGGGCTGTTGATATAAAGGCTGATATCCTTTTCGGGATCCTGACCTTCAAGGAAAAGAAGCTGAGCAACAACAATGCTTGCTGTTGTGTCATTAACTTCATCGGAGAGAACGATAATTCTGTCGTTCAAAAGGCGGGAGAAAATATCATAAGAACGCTCGCCTCTGTTTGTCTGTTCAACAACGTAAGGTACTAATGCCATAATAAAATCAATCCTTTCTCCGCAAT
Organism: Acutalibacteraceae bacterium; assembly: GCA_045645145.1. Lineage (GTDB taxonomy): Bacteria > Bacillota > Clostridia > Oscillospirales > Acutalibacteraceae > CAG-177. Next base: position 44,177 of record JAZRIG010000009.1, on the reverse strand, counting down.
TAATGAATAAACCGGTTGTTTAAACCGGTTCATTCGATAAACTCATAATTTAAGTATAGTTAAAAATCCTCAAACTTATTCAGCAGTTTCTTCGCTCTTTTCTGCTGCCTTCTTGGTTGTCTTTTTTGCTGCAGGCTTCTTTGCGGGCTTTGCTTCTTCAGCCTTCTCTTCGCCTTCTGCGGGAGCAGCTTCCTTCTTCTTGGTTGCTCTCTTTGCAGCGGGCTTCTTTGCCTTTGCGGAATCAATAACAACCTTCAAAGCATCCTGTCTTGCAAGCTCTGCTGCGATTGTTGCTTCGGGAACAAGACCCTTAATCTTTTCAACATCCATCTGATACATTTCAGACATCTTTGTGTATTCCTCAGCAATTGCTTCATCGGAAGCCTTGATGCCTTCAAGCTCAATAATCTTTTCAACTGCAAGCTCAATCTTAACGTCTGCAACAGCGCGCTCTCTCATCTGACCCTCAAAGGTTGCCTTATCCATGCCCATATACATAAGGTATGTGTCAAGGTCAATGCCCTGCTGGCCGACTCTCTGAGCAAAGGAATCAATGTTTTCCTTAGCTTTGTTTTCATACATGCATTCGGGGATTTCACCCTCAACGTTCTGGCAGAGAGCATCGATAACAGCATCTTCAAAAGCATGCTGAGCGCTGTCCTGCTTTCTCTTGAGCATATCTTCTTCAATGCCCTTCTTAAGCTCGTCAACTGTTTCGTATTCGCCCATATCCTTAGCGAATTCATCATCAAGCTCAGGAAGCTCCTTAACCTTGATTTCGTGAAGCTTAATCTTGAAAACAGCAGCCTTTGAAGCAAGCTCGGGAGCATAAGCCTCAGGGAAGGTTACGTTAACGTCAAATTCTTCGCCGATGGAGTGGCCGATAATCTGCTCTTCGAAGCCGGGAATGGAAGAGCCTGAGCCGATTGTAAGCTCATATTTTTCTGCCTTGCCGCCGTCAAAAGCCACGCCGTCAACAAAGCCTTCAAAGTCGATAACTGTGATATCGCCGTCCTTAACAGCTCTGTCATCAACATTAACGATTCTTGCGCCTCTGTCAAGCATGTGCTCGATTTCGTGGTCGATTTCTTCCTTGGTAACCTTAGCTTCTGCCTTTTCAGCAGTAAGGCCCTTATATGACTTAAGGCTGATTTCAGGCTTAACTGTTACGTTAAAGGACATAACAACGCCCTCTTCTTTGCTCATTGTCTTAACGTCAAAATCACGGGGTGAATCAACGGGAACAATGCCTGCTTCGTCATAAGCTGCCTGAACAGCTTCGGGGAAAACGATATCAAGAGCATCCTCAAAGAAAACTTCCTGGCCGTAAAGCTTCTCAATCATCATAAGAGGAGCCTTGCCCTTGCGGAAGCCGGGAATCTGGATTGACTTTCTCTGCTTGAGATATGCCTTCTGAATAGCTGCTTTGAAATCTTCAGCTGCAATAGCGATTTCAACTGCATAGGTGTTTGTTTCTGTTTTGTTTGCTGATACTAAGCTCATTTGAATTCCTCCGTTTTGCAACCGATTAACCGACAACCGATTGCTTGATATTTCAACCTGTAAATTATAACAAATATTTTTAGAAATTTCTATATATATTTATAAATTCTGATGTTTAGTTAAATTTTCCTTTTTTTTTGGCTTTCTTTTGGTTATATTGACATAATTTAATAAACCAAAGCGGGACAAAACTCCAAAAAATCGCTTGAAATAAGCGAAAAACGTATTCCGTCACTCTCGCCTATGAATGCGCCGGTGTGGGAATAGGAATGAAGATGACCGTAATAACAGCGCGTTATGTTTTCTTCAACAAGCACATCATAAATCTCGCTGCATTTCTGAGCAAGACTGATTGGCGGATAGTGAAGAAAAACAACCGGCTCAAGACCCGTTTCCCTTGCAGCATTTATCGAAGCCTTCAGCCTGCCCGCCTCACGAAGAACAACTTTTTTATCCGCATCGCTTTCTGCATCAAAAAACCAACCGCGGGTGCCGCAAATTGCAAAATTGCCTTCGGCATAAGCATTGTTGTGAAGTATGTTAAGAGTTTTTAAAGAATATTTTTCAAAAAATTCATCCGCTTTTTTCTTGGTTGCCCACCAATAATCGTGATTTCCCTTAAGAATTATTTTTCTTCCCGGCAGAGAATCAAGAAACTGAAAATCCTTTAATCCCTGCTCCATATTCATGCACCAGAAAATATCGCCGGCAATAACAACCGTATCTTCATCGCGCACAACGCGGCGCCAATTATTTTCGAGCCGTTTTTCATAATCTGTCCAACCGCCGAAAATATTCATTGACTTGCCTGTCGCAAGCGAAAGATGCGTGTCTCCGATTGCAAAAAGAGCCATAGACATATCCTTTCCAAAAATAATTCTCCCTGCTCTGCTCATAATAAATATTGCAGATGTGATTCTGTAATAACCGAAAGGAGAACAGAGCAATGGATAAAAAAATCAGCGAAATCACATGCTTTGCCAAAAACTGCGTTTATCACAAGGGCGAAACAGCTTGCACCGCCGGCAGCATTGAGGTTGGCAATTCCTCCGCCTGCAAATGCGGCGAAACACAGTGTTCAACCTTCAAGCTTAACGAAAACGCAACAGGCACCATGTAAATCAGATACCCAGCATATTAAACACAACGCCGTCCATGCTGTCCTTTGAGCAGCAGCCATCAAATCTGACCGCTTTATCGCGAAGATTTGCAAGCTGCTCGGGGCAGCTTTTGCCTGTTACCTCTGCAAGACGCTCAACCATTTCAAACTCATCAAGATTTTCATTTTTGCCATCAACCGCTTCAAGGACGGCTGCGCTGAATTTGAACGGGCTCGCTGTTGAAGCAATCACAGCGGGAGTGCTGTCACCTGTTTGAGCCTTGTAATCATAATATACCTTAACAGCAACAGCAGTATGTGTGTCACAAAGATAATTTTTCTCTTTGAAAACCTTTTCAATTGTTGCCTTTGTTTCATCGTCATTGCAGCAGCCTGCGGCAAACTCGGCCTTTATTTTTGCGAGAGTATCCGCATCAACCTCATATTTTCCGCTTTCGGAAAGCTGCTTCATCCATGATGTTACATTTTCGCTGCCCGCCATTGAATAAAGAAGTCTTTCAAGATTGCTTGAAATAAGTATATCCATTGAGGGCGAAATCGTGGTGAAGAATTCACGGTTTCTGTTATATACACCTGTGGTGAGGAATTCGGTAAGAACCGAGTTGCTGTTTGAAGCGCAGATAAGTTTCTTAACGGGCAGACCCATTTCTTTGGCATAATATGCAGCAAGAATATTGCCGAAATTGCCTGTGGGAACAACAACGTTGATTTCGTCGCCAGCCTTGATTTCACCGCTTGCAATCAAATCGCAGTAAGCAGAAAAATAATAAACAATCTGCGGGCAAAGCCTGCCCCAGTTGATTGAATTTGCTGAAGAAAATGCCATGGAATTTTCAGCAAGCTTTTCAGCAATAGCTTTATCGGTGAAAATTCTTTTAACGCCGCTTTGCGCATCGTCAAAATTGCCTTCAATCGCACAAACAGCAACATTGTTGCCCTCCTGAGTGCACATCTGAAGCTTCTGCATGGGGCTTACACCGTCGCTGGGATAGAAAACAAGAATCTGCGTATTTTCAACATCCTTGAAGCCTTCAAGCGCAGCCTTGCCTGTGTCGCCTGATGTTGCAACAAGAATAACAATTTTTGTGCCGGGGGCAGCCTTGCCGCTTGAGACGGTAAGAAGTCTGGGTAGAATCTGAAGCGCCATATCCTTAAAAGCGCATGTGGGGCCTTTAAAAAGCTCAAGGATATGAACTCCGTCTTCAATTTTAGCAAGAGGAGCAACCTTTTCGCTTGAGAAGCCTGTTTCATAAGCACCCTTAACGCAGGAATCAACCTCGGCCTCTGTAAAATCAGTCAAAAACAGGGAAAGAATCTCCTTTGCCCTGCCGATATAATCAAGACCTGCGATTCTTTCAATCTCGCTCATGGCAACCTTGGGAAGAACTTCGGGAACAAAAAGTCCGCCCTCAGAAGAAATGCCCTTTGTTATTGCCTGCGAAGCCGAAACCTTTATCGCAGTATCTCTTGTGCTTACATAATTCATTTAACATCATCCTTTTGGAAAAAGTAATTCAAAATATTATAACATATATTTTCAGTCTTGTAAAACATTTTTAAAGAAGTTATAAGCATTTTTGAAAAAAATTTTATCTAGCAAACCTATATCAATACCCTTTTTTTGAAGAAAGCTCCGCAAATCAGGCATTTTGTCAACACCTGCAAGATGGGGGGAGATTTCACGTCCGTCAAAATCCGAACCGATTGAAAGAATGTTTTCGCCTCCCAAATCAAGGATATGCCCGATATGGCGATAAACAGCCTCGAAACCGTCAGCGCCGCTATCCCCCAAAAAGCTTCGGCAGAAGTTAATGCCGATAAGGCCCCGGCATTCAACCAACAAATTAATTTGCTCATCATTAAGGCTTCTTCGGCAGGAGAAAAATTTATCCTCACTATCTTGACGGGTATTCAAAAGCACTTTTTCGCAGTTTGAATGTGAAGCAACAAACTTTGCACCGCTTGAAACAACATCAAAAAAGCCCCTGCGGTTAAGATGCGAAACATCGGCAACAATATTCAAATTCCTCATGTCACGAATCAGTTCTTTTCCCGCCGTTTTAAGACCGCAGTCGCTGCCTGTCTGGCAACCGAAGCCCAGTTCATTTTCGCCATTCCACGTCAAGGTGATCAGCTTTACACCATACTCTTTTGCAATATACGCTCCGCCTTTTTCAGCGAACGGAGAACCGCCTTCAACTGCCGGAATTGCGGCGCATTTTTTGTCGGAAACAGCTTTTTTAACGTCTGAAAAGCGTTGACACAGAACGATTTCAGAACTGTTTCGTTCTATCTCCTGCTTAAAGTTTTCAAAAACACTTTTAAAGTAATCCTGCGCATTATTTCCTCGCAACTCATCAGGAATCCAGATTGCGAAAATTTGGCACCATTCGTCAAGTGATTTCCCTTTACATAAATCTATGTGGAGATTGCTGTCTTTGAGAGGAATCCTTTGCTTGAAACATTCCCCTGCTGTGTCGCAATGCAAGTCAAAAAGCTTCATAACATCACCTAAAAAGCATTTTTAATATAGTTTATGCCGACAAGTGCATTGTTATCATCAAGGTAAACTTCGCACACATCAAAACGCACTTCGTTCTTGATTTTTGCCAACGTCATAAAGCTTTTTGCGGCCATTTCAATGCGCTGCCTTTTGCCCTCATCAACAGCTTCCATGGGTCTGATTTCTGTTTTTTCGTTTCGCGTTTTGACCTCAACAAAACAGATTTTCTTATCTTTTAAGGCAATTATGTCCAATTCGCCGAAACGGCACACATAGTTTGAAGAAAGTATTTCATAGCCATTATCGCGCAGATGGCGAGCCGCATATATCTCGCCCCACACGCCGGTTTTGTTCTTAATCATTTCTTTTCACCTGTAAAGCTTTTAAGAAACGTTATTCTGTGGCAATCGGAAATTCCGTGTTCCGTCAGCATTTCATAGTGTAGTTTTGTACCGTAGCCTTTATGCTTTGCGAACTGATACTGAGGATATTTTTTATCAAGTTCAAGCATGAATCTGTCCCTGCTGACCTTTGCAAGAATTGATGCTGCGGCAACAGACATGCTTTTGGCATCGCCTTTGACAATAGTTTCTCCGTCAATTGTAATCGGCGGCATTCTGTTGCCGTCAATTAACGCATAATCCGCCGTAACATCAAGTCCTTCAACCGCATTTTTCATTGCAAGATATGTTGCCTGCAATATATTTATTTCATCAATTGTTTTTTCATCAACGCTTGCAATGCTCCAGCTTATCGCTTTTTCCTTTATTATGTCAAAAAGGGCCTCTCTCTTCTTTTCCGAAAGCTTTTTGGAATCGTTAAGGCCGTCAATCTCACAGTTTTCAGGCAGAATGACTGCAGCTGCAAAAACAGGGCCCGCAAGAGGCCCCCTCCCCGCTTCGTCAACACCGCAAACCGCTTTGAAACCATTATTTTTTGCTTTTAATTCATATTCAAAATCCATGATTATACCTCCGAAAATATAAAAACGGCTGACCGTCAAACAGTTTGCAGTTTGACGGTGCAGCCTTTGTATTATGCAAGAAACTGCTTATCTATTACTTCATTGATTATATCCTTAAGATATTGCAGGCTGAAATCCGGGGTTTTGCTGAGAACTCCGTGCTTTGATGCAAGTTCCTCATTGTATTCATCCAACGGATAAATTCTCAGATTCGAGTAACTGTATCCGTAATGAGTAACAACACCGGAAAACTTAACATTTTCAAATACTGTTTCACCTGTCGTGTTGTTTTTAACAATTTCAAAATTCAAAACACCGCCAAGCATTCTCGGGCCTCTGTTCTGTGCGGAAATAAAGTTGCCGAGAGAATAGGCAACAAGTGTTTGGCTGCCATCCTGATTTGTGATATATTCAACAGGCTGAATAACGTGAGGATGTGTTCCGATTATGACATCCGCACCCCAGGAAGCAAGCTTCTTTGCAAGCTCACGCTGCGTTTCGGTAGGTTCGTGAGTATATTCATTGCCCCAATGAGCATTAACAACAACAACATCCGCAACTTCCTTTGCCTCAACAATCCTTTGCTGAAGCCGCGTTTCTTCGGTTGCGCGAACAAGAATAACCTCAGAATCATCAGGTAGCGAAAGCCCGTTAGTGGATTCCGTAAAACCGAGATATGCAATTTTAACACCGTTAACCTCGTGCATGGGAATGTTTTTATAATCCTCTGCATTAAGATAAGCACCTGTTGTTATTGCGTTCTTTTCCTTCCAGAAATTGATTGCCGAAATCAGACCTTTTTCCCCGCAGTCAATTGAATGGTTGGTGGAAATATTAAAAACATCAAAGCCGAGTTCAAGCATTTCTTCGCCAAGCTCAACGGGAGAATTGAACATCGGATAGCTTGAAACGTTGTGTTCTTTTGAAATTATCGTTTCCTGATTCAGAATTGCAACATCAGGCTGCTCAATTCTCTCGGAAAATTTTTCATAAGCATAGGAAAAATCATAGCCATTGCCGGTCCTTGCCTCGGCCTGATTATAAATCGGCTTGTGAATCAGATTGTCACCGACCGCCACAAAACTCACGCGAGAAAAAAGTTCCTGCTGCTCGGTTGTTGTGGGATCAGCACCGGGGACGGCATTTGAATTAATATTCAGATTTGAAGAATCACGTGTGAAGAAAATAACTCCGAGCGCTATAACATCAAGCACCAAAATAACGGCAATAAAAATTGCCATCTTCTTCCTCATAAACTAAACTCCTCTCTCAGTCAAGAGTAAGCTTACCGAGCCTGCCTGCACGGTATTCATCAAGCAGCATAACAGCCGCTCTTTCGGTATCGGTTTCGCCGCCTTTAATCAGCATGCCGCGTTTTGCACCGATAAGCTCAAGCAATTCATAGGGCTCAAGATCGGCAAAATCCGATACTTTATATCTCTCTTCCAGCCTTTCGGGATAATTCCTTTGCATAACCTGCAAAAGCCTGACAGCGATTTCCTGGCTGTCAAGTATCTCATCCTTAACAGAACCGATAAATGCAAGTTTAAAGCCAACCTCCGGGTCTTCAAACTTCGGCCAAAGAACACCGGGAGTATCCAAAAGCTCAATGCCGGAACCGATTGCAAACCACTGATTGCCGCGTGTAACACCGGGCTTGTCCGCAACCTTGGCGCGATTTTTGCCTGCCATTCTGTTTATAAAAGAGGATTTGCCCGTATTGGGTATTCCGACAACCATAACTCGAAGAGACTTGCCGCCCATCCCCTTTTCAACATTGGCTTTGATTTTATCTTTTAAAAGCTCTCTGACTGCGCCCTGAAATTTTTCGAGGCCTTTTCCGCTTCTGCAGTCAACGGGCAAAGCAATAACTCCTCTGCCTGCAAGCTCTTTGATTTTGCGAGCCGTCGCGTTATCGTCCGCAAGGTCGCATTTGTTAAGCAAGACAATTCTCGGCTTTGAACCGACTATTTCGTCAATTTCGGGATTTCTGCTGCTTTCCGGTATTCTTGCGTCAACAATCTCACAGACTGCATCAACAAGCGGAAGGCTTTCTTTCATAAGTCTTCTGGTTTTTGCCATGTGGCCCGGGAACCACTGAACCGTCATTTTTTCATTCATATCAATCAAAATTTAGTAAAGGGATTAACTCTGAAAAGAGCTTTCCCGAGTATATATTCTTCTCTGATAAAACCGACAAGGTCGCTGCGGCTGTCCGTTGACCTGTTACGGTTATCGCCCATAACAAAAACATGGCCATCCGGAACCGTTACGGGCCCCGAAAAATCTTCCATATCATGAGTGGGTTCGTTTATATACGGCTCGTCAAGAGCAACTCCGTCAACATAAACAACACCCTCAACAAAATCAATATCAACAGTCTGCCCTTCGGTGGCTATAACTCTTTTAACAAGAATATCCTCAATAACTTCCGACTTTGCGGGCTGGCAGGTAACAACAATATCGCCGTATTTCGGTTCAAAACAAGACGAAGTAAGAATAATACGGTCATTTTCGTGAAGCGTGGGCAGCATTGAACCGCCTACAACTCCGACAGTTCTGAAAACAAAGATAAATGCGAATGCCACAGCCACAATCGCGGCCGCCAAAATTGAAACAACATCAAAAGCCGTTCCGACCGGACCTGCAACCTTTTCTGCTTCATTTTTCTTTTCGTTCATTCAAAACACCTCTCTGCCTTATTCTTCATATATTTTCCACTCGGAAGAAGGATATATTCTCACAAGAGCTTTTCCGAGAACATATCTTTCATCAATCAAACCGATTTTGCTTGAACGGCTGTCAAGCGACACATTGCGGTTATCGCCCATTACAAACAGCATACCTTCATCAACCGTCAGCGGAAAATCAACGTCATACTGAACACGCGTGGGCTCTGCAATGTAGCCTTCTTCCAATTCAATGCCGTTAACATAAACCTTGTTGGCATCAAAATCAATATAAACCGTATCGCCGCCAACCGCGATAACTCGCTTAATTATGGGAACATTTCTTTCCCAAGGCTGAGTAACAACTACGATATCGCCCTGCTTTATATCTGCCGTCACGCCCGAAACCGCAACCCAGTCGCCGTCCTTAAGAGTCGGAAACATAGAATCGCCGTCAACACCGACTGCCTTGAACACAAACGCAAAAATCAAAAAAACTACAACAACCGCGCCTTTTAATGAATCCATCACATCATAGCACAGAGAAACAACCTTTGAAACAGGTTCTTCCTGCTGAACAGGCGGGTTGAACTCTATCCAGAATTCTTCGATTCTGCGCATCGCGTTCTCCTTTCTTCAATCGGTCAAACTAATTGTAATTAATTAATACAATAACAATAAAGGTGTAACAACTAAAAATTGTTACACCTTCATGCTGATTATCTGATCTGTTCTTTAACCTTTGCAGCCTTACCGACTCTGTCTCTGAGGTAATAAAGCTTGCTTCTGCGAACACGACCGTGTCTGACTGTTTCAACCTTTGCAACGTTAGGAGAATGAACGGGGAAAACCCTTTCAACGCCTACGCCGTAGGAAACACGGCGAACAGTGAAGGTTTCGGAAACGCCTGAGCCCTTGCGAGCGATAACAGTGCCTTCGAAAAGCTGAATTCTTTCTTTGTCGCCCTCGCGAATCTTAACGTGAACCTTAACGGTGTCACCAACTTCGATTGCGGGAACTTCGGATTTGAGTGAATCCTGTGCAATTAATTTGAGTGCATCCATTGTAAATTTCCTCCGATTTTTTCAGATGTTCGTAACCGCAAATGCCGAAAGAGGAACACCCGCTTTAATGTTATTGGCATTAAACCCCGTCTTTGAGACGCAAAATCTCTAATGACGGCACAAATGCGAGTAATATAATATCACAAGTTTTTGAATAATGCAAGCATTTTTTTGAGAAAAACGGAAAGTTTTGATATTTTTAACAAATCGCCGTAAATTTAGGTTTCTTTGACCGAAATATTATTCAAAAACGCTTAAATCTTCCTTTAAAAGCTTGGTTCTGACTATGTCAGTTTTTTCAGGCTCGGCAGCAAATCGCTCAAAAAGAGTGTTCATCAGAAGCTCCGCATTAAGATTAACAGAATTGCCCGCGGCAAGAACAGCTTTTACTTTAACCGTTTTTTCACTTACTTTCGCATCAAAAAAGCGAATCATTTCGCAAAGGTTAACGGTTTTTATACCGCGTTTGCTTCTCTTTTCCGCCTCAAGCACTCCTCCGTTTATAATCTCTTTAGCAGCAGGCGCGAAAGCCTCGGCTGCCGCTTCATCAGCAAAACAAACATCTATTTCATACTCCGCGGCCGCAATTTCATTGGGCTTGTTCTCAGGCTTCTGAACTTCAACAATTTCAATACCTTCGGGCATAACGGAGTTTAACCGTGTTTTAATTTCCTTGAAGGACATATCATCCTCAATTCGAATATCAAGAGGCTCTCTTAAGCCTGCCTGACCAAGCGGCAACGGCATAAGAAACGTCATATAGGGATGAGGATTAAAGCCCTCGGTATACCAAAGCGGAATCTGCGCCCTGCGCACCGCCCTGGTCATGCAACGGTTCATATCCAGATGCGAAATATAGACAGCGAGACCGTCTTTTTTAAACCACAGTCTTACCGATTTCATCGCACGCACCTCCGTTAAGCTTGTTTGCGCCGCAGCCTGCGCATTTTTCGCGGCAGCAAGCGGTTGTTTCGCCCTTATGAGCCTTTTTATTTTCGTTTATAAGGAATTTCTTTGTTACGCCGTAGTCAATATGCTCCCAGGGAAGAATCTCTTCGTAATCGCGGCGCCTTGCGGTGTAGAAATAAGGGTCAATTCCGTTTTCCGCAAAGCTTTCTTCCCAAGCCTCTTTCTTGAGATGCTCTGACCAGCCGTCAAGCTTGCAGCCCTTGCGCCATGCCGTTTCAATAACATCTCCCAAGCGTCTGTCACCTCTTGCAAAAACACCCTCAAGGAAGCTTGTCCACGGAACATGTCGTGAAACATTAACCTTTCTTGTTGTTACGCAGGAAATAAGAAAATCCTGCTTTTCAATAAGAACATCGGGTTTATCCTGAGGCTCCCATTGAAACGGCGTAAAAGGCTTGGGAACAAGCGAAGCAAGGCTTACGCTTACACTTACACTCTTACCCTTGGGTTTATCCGGATTTCTATAAAACTCATCAACCACAGCCTGCGCCAAATCGGCAATGCCTCGAATATCCTCTTCTGTTTCGGTAGGCAAACCAATCATAAAATAGAGCTTAACGGCAGTCCATCCGCCGGCGAACGCCTGAGCGGCAGTTGTTAAAACTTCTTCTTCAGTTATGTTCTTATTTATAACATCGCGCAAACGCTGTGTGCCTGCCTCGGGGGCAAACGTCAGGCCGCTGCGGCGAACCGCGTTCAGCTTTTCCATAAGCTCCTTCGGGAAATTATCTGCGCGCAGGGAAGGAAGCGCAATGTTGATTTTTTCTTCAACAGTCCACGGAAGCATGTTCTTGATAAGCGTTTCAAGCCCTCTGTAGTCACTTGTGCTCAATGAACAAAGAGAAATCTCGTCATAGCCCGTGCTTTCGCATATTGCGCGGCACTGAGCCTCAACAACTTTGGGAGATTTGCTTCTTAAAGGTCTGTTAAGAAATCCTGCCTGGCAGAAGCGGCATCCCCTTATGCATCCGCGAAAAATTTCGACCGTTGTTCTGTCATGAACAACCTCAAGAAACGGAACAACAAATTCCGACGGTGAAAACATTTCGTCAAGATTTGCAACATTCCTTTTAACAACCTTTTCGGGCGCGCCGCAGGTAGGTTTAACAGATTTAACCGTGTTATCTTCGTTATACTCAACCTCATAAAGTGACGGAACATAAACACCCTTTATCTGTGCGGCAGCAGCCAAAAACTCCTGCTTGGTTGAACCCTTTGCCTTATGCTCTTTAAGCAAATCAATAAGCTCGTTTGTAACTTCCTCGCCGTCGCCCGGCAAAGTTATATCAAAGAAATCCGCCATAGGCTCGGAGTTGCATACGCAGGCACCGCCCGCAATAACAATCGGAGTGAGCGCCGTTCTGTCCTTCGACCTCACAGGCAGACCTGCAAGATCAAGCATATTAAGAACATTGGTGTAGCTGAGCTCATACTGCATTGTAAAACCGAGAATGTCAAAATCGCAGATTGCATCGCCGCTTTCAAGAGCGTAAAGCGGTATATTATTCTCACGCATCACCTGCTCCATATCAACCCACGGAGCAAAAACTCTTTCGCACCATGCATCCTCCCTTGCGTTAACAAGGGAATAAAGTATTTTCATGCCCAGATGGGACATGCCTATCTCATAGGTATCGGGAAAGCAAAAAGCATATCGGATATCAACCTTTGATTTATCCTTTACAATGCTGTTCAGCTCACCGCCCGTGTATCTGCCCGGCTTTTGCACCTTAAGCAAAAACTTTTCAAGTTCCTTGGGATACATAAACGTTCTCCTGTCATTTTTAAATCCATTATATAATAACACATATCCCCGAAAAAATCTATATCTTTATGTTTTCCTTTTCTTTTTTATTCATAAATGTAATTGCGGCAAGATAAGCTCCGACAGCAACAAGAGTTATATTGCCGTTTCTTGCCAGCATAACAATTCCTGCCGTTATAAGCGGCAAAAGAACGGCCACAGACACCATTTTGCATATTTTTTCTGCTTTTTCTTCATTCAAAAAGCATTCGATAAATGCAAACATGACATTTCCGCCGTCAAGCGGTCTGCACGGAATCATGTTGAACGTTCCAACCAAAAGGCTGATAACAGCAGCCGTTTTCATTCCCTGCCAAATTCCGCTTAAAAGAAAGAATAATGCAGCAAGAATGATATTGGTTGCGGGGCCCGAAACATAAACCGCAATTTCTTCGGCGGTTTTAATACAAGGAAGTTCCGTTCGCTCCAGCTTGATTCCGTAAAACGAAAGCTCTATTCTCTTTGGCTTTTCACCTAAGGCAATCAGACAGATTATATGCCCCGCCTCGTGAATGATGCAGCAAAGCAGGGCAACGGCGCAAACACCGCTGCCGTCCAGAATCAGCGACAGTGTTACCGCAGCGGCAAATGAAACGTTAATTCTTATGTCGGTTTTACCGAAGTTAAGCTTCATCGGCATTTTCGGGATAAAGCAGAATTTCAGGGTCAACCCTTATCCCGTTTATCCTCACCTCAAAATGAAGATGAGGGCCGGTTGACCATCCGGTTGAACCTGCAAGCCCTATCGTCTCGCCCTGCCTGATTACAGAACCTTCTTCCGCATATATTTCCGACAGGTGGCAATAAAATGTTGCAAGGTTATCTGAATGCTCCATCAGAATATACTTACCCCATGCATCGTCGTTGCCTGTTTCAATCACCTTGCCGTAAAACGATGCTGAAACAGCAGTTCCTTCCGCAGCCGCCAAATCCAAGCCTGTATGAAAACCGTAGTTGCCGGTTATCGGATGTGTTCTGTAGCCAAATCGGGAGGTTATTCTTGCATTTTCAACCGGAATCACAGGCGCCGTGTTGACACAATAAGTTGCAAATGAAGTGCCCTTTGCCGCCTGCATGGTTTCAATATCATTGCCGCCCGCTCCGTTTTCCGTTATTTCTCCAACAGCAATTATTTCGCCCGTGTCATCGCTCGTTACCTCATAGGAGCTGACCGAATAATTATCACTCATGCGCGCTTCCTGATTCACCGAAGCCTGCACGGCAGCCTGCTCTGTTGTTTTGACGGGCTTGAACACAAACTCCGCCGCTTCCTTAAGCTGACCTGCAATATCACCCACCGACATATTCTCCTGCATTATTCTGCCGTAATCCTCTTTCATTTCAGCAAAATAATCAGGGCTTATTTTTGAAGCAAGAAACACTCCCGAAACAACAAGAATACTGAGCACACTTTGAAGCAGAATCAGCCTTATCAAATAATCGGTCTTTGTTTTTTCTTTCTGCGGTTTGCTCCTTTTCGTCAAAGCATCATCATCGGCCATTCTGAATCTGCTTCGGTATTCACTACGTTCCTCGCGCTGAAAGCCCTGATACTCGTTATCCATTTTAATTCCCCCGCACTAATTCGTTTTATTTGATTATATGACCGTTGCGGGGTCTAATATGATAAAAAGATAACACCCGCCGGATTTCACCGACGGATGTTTGACTGAATGAATGTTTATTTTGCAGCAGTTTTTGCTTTTCTTGCTTCAATTTCGGCAACCATTTCAGCCTGTCTCTTCTCAGTAATAGTATAGAAGAACATGGGAACTGCGCAGGCAAACATGCTTACTACGCCTGAAATGATAAGAACATTCCAAAGTGCATCGGGGTTTGCAACCTCATAGGTTCTTGCGTTGATGCCTGCAATGCTCATTGAAAGAACGCCGATAAAAGCACCGACTGCCATACCGATTTTGTTAATGAGAGTCTGCATTGCAAAGCAGATGCCCTCGCCTCTTTCGCCCGTTTTCCATTCAAGGTAGTCAACGGTGTCACCAATCATTGCATAGGTAATGATGTTGTTAACGCCCTGGGGAATACCGAGAAGAACAAGACCGATAGCGCAGATAACCATTTTCCAAGGTGCATCATAGCCAACAAAATACATAACAGTCATTACAACGCCGCCGAAAAGATGAACGGCAATATATGACCATTTTTTGGTGAACTTCTTTGACATCCAGGGAACAAGAATTGATGCAACAAGACCGCCGGGAACAACAAGCAGAGTTATAATGCCGTAAAGGCCTTCGTTTTGAAGGATGTACTTTGCGAAGTAAAGACCGCCTGTGTAGGAATAAACCATTCTTGCACCGCCGAGAACGCCCGAAAGAACAATGAGAAGAAGCTCTTTATTTTTAAAGAGAAGCTTAAGGTTATGGCCGAACGAGGGGGGATTTTCGTCTGATGTGAAGCGCTCCTGTGTATTCTTAAAGCCGTAGAAAAACATGGGAATGGCTGCAACAACAAGAACAACGGCACAGATGAAATAAACCCACTTCAGTGTGTCTGCATTTGCAATCTCGCTGCCGAGCTTAACTGTTCCGACAAATGTGTTTGCAGCTTCTTCAGCTGTGATTCCTTGGTTTGCAATCATATTTTTGATTGCATCTGCCTTATCAGCCATTATAAGGCTGATATCGTCTGCGGTATACTTGAATTTTGCAGTAACCCCGCCTGTAATCATGGGAACAAAAACTGTAACAATACCTGCACCTACCGTGCAGAACATACGGGCAACAGTAAGAATGTTACCTCTTGTTACGGTGTTGTTTGTAAGACAAGTTGAAAGTCCCCAATAGGGTACGTCAGCGATTGTGTAAGCAACGCTCCAGACAACATAGATAACCGCAATTGTAACAAAAGCACTGATTGTCTGTGTGCCGTTATAAACCGCTTCTGCGCTGAAAACAGGAAGGAAGCAAAGAACTGTCATAATGCCGATGGGAATTGCCATCCACTTAAGATAAGGACGGCATTTGCCCCACTTTGTGCGGGTTTTGTCAACAACAGAACCCATGATGGGATCGTTGAGAGCATCAAAAATACGGGCACCGAGCATAAGCACCGCAACGGCGATTGCACCGTTTATGCTGCCAACCATAACGCCGTCTGCACCGAAAAGAAGTGCATCAGTCATAAATACGGTTATGTACGAGCCGATGATGGTGCAGATAAAGTTCTGACCGAAACCGGCAACGCTGTAGGCGATAGCCTCTTTGGGCTGAACGCCCTTGCCCGGAGTTGTTCCGAACAGCTTGTGGAGAAATCCTTGTTTCATTTTTGGTTTCCTTTCGTATTAAAATAATGATTTATAAAATTCAAGCGCTTTGAACCGTTTGCCCGTTTGCGAAATCAAAAACTTTTCGCAAACCTCGGCAAAGCGCCTTTCATCCTGAACGGGAAGAGAAAACGAATACATTCTCTCAATCGGATTTGCGCAGACGTGCCTCATTGCCGCAAGAACGGTTGAATTGATTTTTTCGCCCCCTCTTGCGCTTCTTTTGCAGAAAACGCAGCCGTCCGCAATATTAAAAAATATACCCCCCTGCGGCTCTTCCCCGCAATGCGGGCAAGCCGTGAGATCAGGCATAAAGCCTGAAAGAGCCATAAACTTAAGCTCGGTAACAGCTTTTAAAAAATTGTTTGAGCGTCTTTCGGTTTCAAGAAAATGCAACGAGTTGAGTATAACCCTCAAATAATCCTTTGCGGGTTCCATTTCCGGAACGAGCTCAATCGCAAGAGTGCAGAAATACTGCGCCAAAGCAAGCTTTTCAATATTCTCCCTGAGCCCAAAAAAAACTTCTTTGGCGACAGCATCGTCAATTATGTAGCTGTCCCTGCTTTTATAAACAGAAAAATCCGCATAGCAAAGGGACTGCGTTGCGCCGTGCATACGGCTGTTTATCTTTTTCGCTCTGTTGGCAAACGCCCGCAAAACTCCGTATTCGGAGGTTAACAGGGTAACAAGGCGGTCACTTTCCCCTGTATCCGTTACCTTTAGCACCAGAGCGTCGGTATTCATTCTCATTCTGTTTTGCCTCCGCTGCGCCGCCGTTAACGCAATTTCTGAATTCCAGATAATCGCCGACGGAGCCGGATTTTGAAAATTTTCGCCATGCAGCGTCTTTATCCATATTCATCATCTCCCGTTAATAAATTACCCCCTTTGCAGGAAGTTATAAACGGGAAAATAATGAAATTGAAGTGAAAAATTAAAATCAATCCAAACCGAAGTTATGGATGATTCCCTCTCTGTTGCGCCAGCCTTCCTTAACCTTAACCCAACATTGGAGGTTGACCTTGCATTGGAAGAAATTCTCCATATCAATGCGTGCTTTTGTTGAAATGCGTTTAAGCATATCGCCCTTTTTGCCGATTATTATGCCCTTGTGGGTATCCTTTTCGCAATAAATGGTTGCCTCAACATCCATTATGCCGCCGGTCGGCCTTTCACGCATTTTTTCAATGCTGACTGCAACACCGTGAGGCACTTCTTTATCAAGCAGAAGAAGCATTTTTTCTCTGATTATCTCGCCTGCCAGAACTCTTTCGGGCTGGTCCGTAAGAGTATCGTCGGGGAAAAAATGGACAGATTCATACGTCAGCTTTTTAAGCTCATCAATAACCAAACCAACATTTTCGTCCTTGAGTGCGCTCACGGGCACAACAGCCTCAAAATCATAAATTCCCGTAAACTGAACGATTCGCTCCATGAGCTTTTCTTTCTGTTTGATAGTATCGATTTTGTTGATAACTAAAACGACGGGAGCTTTTTCTTTTTTGAGACGGTTGAGAAGCTCGATTTCTGTTTCTCTGATTTCTCCCTCGGGTTCAACAACAAACAAGCAAGCATCCATGCCCGCAATGCCTTCGCCGACGGATTTTATCATCTTTTCGCCAAGCTTGGTTTTGGGGCGGTGATATCCGGGAGTATCCGTAAATACAAGCTGCGTTTCGCCTTTCGTAAGAACGCCCATGATGCGGGTTCTTGTTGTCT
The DNA here is from genome assembly GCA_045645145.1 of Acutalibacteraceae bacterium. Classification (GTDB taxonomy): domain Bacteria; phylum Bacillota; class Clostridia; order Oscillospirales; family Acutalibacteraceae; genus CAG-177. The sequence goes on along the minus strand of JAZRIG010000009.1, from coordinate 26,576 downwards.
GCGGCTTCTGGGTAACAATCGCTACCTTCTGGCCGAGCATTCTGTTGAGAAGCGAGGACTTGCCCACATTAGGGCAGCCAACTATTGCAACAAAAGCGGTTTTAGTCATTTTATTTTCCTCATTTTACATGTTTTTTAAAAAAGTTTTTTATTCCGAGCGGCCCTGCAAAAACAAAAACAAAGCCTGCAGCAACGCTCAGCACAAGAGCGATAAAAACAGGGATATTTTCTTTATAGTAATCAAGCATTGCAGAAAACGCTTCGGGCTGATAGAGAATCGAAATTCCTACCGCAACCGAGCCTATTGCCGCAATGAATACTGCGCCGGCCGCGGAATCCTTTGCAATTTTCGCAAGAACATTCTTTTCCTTGGTTACAAGATCAACCGTTTTTTCTATTGCCGTGTTAACGCATTCAAGGGCAAGAACAAGAGAGCATACTGCAAAAAGCACGGCAAACTGAGTTCTGCTGACCTCAAAAAAATCGTGAACGGTCAGAAATCCGAACATAAACGCCATGAAACAAAGATGTATTCTCATGTTTCTTTCGTGAGCTATGCAATATGTAATTCCTTTAAATGCATAAACAAAGCTTTTTGCAAGATCTTTCATGCGTTATCATCATCCATATAATAGCTTGAATTTCTTTTCAAGCCGAGATTTGTTAAAACAGTTTCTTCCTTTTCGCGCATTCTGACGCTTTCAATGCCGCCGTTAACATGGTCATACCCGAGCAAATGGAGCATTGAGTGAACAGTCAGAAATCCGATTTCACGCTGAAGAGAGTGACCGTATCTTTCCGCCTGATCGAGCGCATGAGGAACGGAAATCACAATATCGCCAAGCAACTTTGCGCCCGTGTCGTTATTTGTGTCATAAACACCGTTTTCACCGAGCGGAAATGACAAAACATCAGTTGCTCTGTCAATATTTCTGTATTGCTTGTTAAGCTGATGAATCGTGTCATCATCAACAAACATTACGCTTACCTCGGCTTTATCCGCAAAATTTTCCAAAGCCAAAACCGCCGTGCAGCAACGGCGCACAAGCATACGAACACCTGCAGGAATTCTGAATTCGTTTTGCTCGTTGGAAATAACAACCTTAACCTTTCCTGTCATTCCTTTTTCGCTCCTCATCCTGTTTTTCATAAGCCTTAATTATATCCTGCACCAGCCTGTGGCGCACAACATCCTTTTCGTTAAAGCGAACCGTTCCTATATCTTCAATGTTTTTTAGAATTCTGACAGCTTCTTTAAGGCCCGAACGCTTGCCGTCCGGCAAATCTATCTGAGTTACGTCACCCGTAACAACCATCTTTGAATTAAAGCCGAGGCGCGTTAAAAACATTTTCATCTGCTCTGCGGTTGTATTCTGCGCCTCATCAAGAATAATGAAACTGTCATCAAGAGTACGGCCTCGCATATATGCGAGCGGTGCAACCTCAATATCGCCGCGCTCCTGATGCTTTTGAAAATTCTCTGCTCCGAGCATATCAAAAAGAGCATCATAAAGCGGTCTTAGATAAGGGTCAACCTTGGACTGCAAATCGCCGGGAAGAAATCCGAGCTTTTCGCCCGCTTCAACGGCAGGGCGCGTTAAAACGATTCTGTTAATCTCTTTGGCCCTGAATGCCGTGACCGCCATAGCAACGGCAAGGTAGGTTTTGCCTGTGCCGGCAGGGCCTATGCCGAATGTAATCGTGTTATTTCTTATTGTTTCGATATATTTCTTTTGACCGAGCGTTTTGGGCTTTACGGGCTTACCCTTTGAGGTGATGCAAACGCAGTCTGCCGCCATTTGAACAAGCTTATCCTCATTGCCCTCATTGACAAGTGACATTACATAACGGACATTCTGGTCGCTGAGCGATTCTCCGCGGTTAATAAGCGTCAGCAAACCGTTGATTGCACGAACACCCTTTTGAACATTCTCCGCCTCACCCGTAACCTTAAGCTCCGAACCTCTGCTGATAACGGAAACAGAAAACTGCTTTTCGATTTGTTTGATATTTTCGTCAAAGCTTCCGAAAAGGCTGACCGCCTGCTCCATTCTGTCAACATTAATAATTTGTTCAAACATATACTCACCCCAATTATAAAGTAGTATAACACAGATTTCTATAAAAGTCACTATTATTTTTAGATATTTTATACTGTATTATTTACATAATATTAATTGACTTTTCAAAATCATAATGCTATGATTAATTAAATATATCAATATTTATAATGGAGTAAAATATGCTTGATTTTGTTTTGCAGATATCGCATTATGCTCTGCCGGTGCTTGGCGTTGCGGTTCTTGCGCTGTGCTTTGCGGCGCTCCTTAAACGCAGACCCGTATCCATGGGCAAAGCAAGGCTTATAAATACCGTTAACGGCGACGCTTTTCCGCTTATCAGCCGCGAAACTTCAATCGGGCGCCACAAAAACTGCGATATCATTCTAAATTATTCAACGGTTTCAAGAATGCACGCGGTTATCGTATGCTCAAAAAACGGCTGGTATATAACCGGAATCCGCTCCGATTCGGGAGTTCTTATAAACGGAAAAATAATTGAGAAAAAAGAATTTCTTAAAACGGGCGATAAGATAACGCTCGGCAATATTACTTTAATTTTTGAAAATAAGCAGGGCTGATAAATGACTGAAATCATAACACTTGAAAACGGGCTGAGAATAGTCCTTGAAAAGATTCCCGCATCAAAAACATGTTCGCTCGGCGTGTGGATTGCAAGCGGTTCAAGCTACGAAACGCCTGAAACTGCGGGAACCTCACATTTTATTGAACACATCCTTTTCAGAGGCACTCATAAGCGTTCCGCGCTTGATATTGCAGTTGAAATGGACGAAATCGGCGGCATTCTCAATGCATATACCGCAAGGGAAATGACCTGCTTTTATGCCCACACTCTGACAGAGCATGCCCCAAAGGCGCTTGATATTATTTGCGATATGATAATGAATCCGCGCCTTGACGAGGCAGATATTGAGCTTGAAAAAGGAGTTATCAAAGAGGAAATCGCAATGTATGAGGACAGCCCCGAGGACCTTTGCGCCGATGTTTTTTATGAAAACGTGTGGAAAGGCAGCATGCTCGGTGCAAACATTCTCGGCACAATTCAGACTGTTAATTCGGTGACCAAAGAGAGCCTGAAGACTCATCTGCAAAAATTCTATGTTCCTGAAAGAATGGTTGTCAGCATTGGCGGGAATTTTGATGAGAAATCTGCCTTGGATATTTGCAAAAAATATTTTTCATCCATGAACGGAACCGGTTTTGAACTGAATCCCGCTTCTGCCGAATACTGCCACGGAATCACACGGATTAAAAAAGAGCTTATGCAAAATCAGCTTATAATCGGATTTCCCTGCGTTTCTCTTTGCGATAAAAAACGGGAAGCCGCTCTTCTGATTTCATCAATTCTGGGCTCCTCTTCATCCTCAAGGCTGTTTCAACACATAAGAGAAAAGCTTGGTTTGGTTTATTCCGTTGACAGCGCCGTAGTTTCATATTTGAAAACCGGAATTTTCACCGTCTGCATGGGACTGAGCGAAAAATCGGAGAAAAAAGCTGTTTCTGAAGCATTGAAAATCATTTCCGAATTTTCAGAAAGTGTTACGGAAAAAGAGCTTGCAAGAGCAAAGGAACAGTCCGTTGCAAGCTTTGTTATGAATCTTGAAAACGTTTCGGCCCGTGCCTCACGCAACGGCAGAAATGTTTTGCTCTATAACAAAGTTACTCCGGAAGAAGATATAATCAGCAAAATCCGTGCGGTAACGCTCGAAGAAATCCGCAGCATTTCTGCAGAAATACTTGATTTATCCAAAATATCATTATGCGTCGCAGGCAAAGTCCGCAGCGAAAAAGCATATAAAGAAATTTTGAACACGGGAAGTAGCAAAAATGATTAACAAAAATGATGTAAAGCGCCTTGTTGTAAAGGTTGGCACTTCAACGCTGACTTACGACACAGGCAAAATAAATATCCGCCGCATGTCAAAACTTGCTCAGGTTCTGAGCGACCTCAAAAACGCAGGAATTGAAATCGTTCTTGTAACATCAGGCGCAATCGGAGTGGGTGTTGGAAAACTCGGTCTCAAAGAAAGACCCAAAGATACACCGGGCAGGCAGGCGGCTGCAACAGTCGGCCAATGCGAGCTTATGTTCCTGTATGATAAATTTTTCGGGGAATACGGCAACATAACAGGCCAGCTTTTGGTTACAAAGGATGACTTTGAAGATGAAGAAAGGCACCGCAACCTTCACAATTCTTTCATGAAGCTGTTTGAATACGGCGCTATCCCTATTGTTAACGAGAACGACAGCGTTGCGGTTGACGAAATTGTTTTCGGCGATAATGACAGCCTTTCGGCTCACGTTGCGGAAATTGTTGATGCGGACACACTTATAATTCTGACAGATATTGACGGCCTTTTCAGCGCAAATCCCAGAGAGGACGAAAATGCCGTCCTCATCCACAGCGTTGATAAAATAACCGACGATATTCTTGCTCTTGCGGGCGGCAGCGGCACAAGCCGCGGCACGGGCGGCATGATAACAAAGCTCCATGCGGCTCAGATTGCAACCGAAGCAGGCATCAACACCGTTGTTATGAACGGCTCGGACCCCGAAGAAATATACAAGCTGCTCGACGGCAGACAGATCGGCACTCTTTTCAAGGCATTGAGGTGAACAAAGTGAATGAAATGATTAACATAGGCGCTCGTTCAAAAACGGCGCAGAGAATTCTTGCAAAAGCAGGCGGAGCAGTTACGGACAAAGCTCTTAACGCTATCGCATCCGCTCTTGAAAAGAATTCGCAATATATTCTTGAAGAAAACTCAAAGGATATCCGCGCGGCTGCAGATGCCGGTATTTCGCAGGCTTTGATTGACCGCCTTACTCTTACTCACGACCGCATTTCCGGCATGGCGCAAGGTTTGCGTCAGGTTGCGGCAAGTGAAAATCCGGTCGGCAAAGTTCTTTGGGGCGAAACAAGGCCAAACGGATTAAAAATAGAAAAAGTATCCGTCCCCATGGGTGTTGTTGCGGTTATTTTTGAAGCAAGGCCCAACGTTACCGCCGACGCCGCCGCAATCTGCCTTAAGGCAGGCAATTCCGTTATTCTCAAAGGCGGCAAAGAAGCAATCAACTCCAACAAAGCAATTGCCGCAATCATGCGCTCCGCTCTTGCCGATTCGGGGCTGCCTGAGGACTGCATAATACTTATAGAAAATATTTCAAGACAGGCGGCAACCGAACTTATGCGCCTTAACGGCTATGTTGACCTGCTTATTCCGCGAGGCGGCGCAGGCCTTATACGCTCAGTTGTTGAAAACGCAACCGTTCCCGTTATTGAAACAGGTGTAGGCAACTGCCATATTTATGTTGACTGCGATGCAGATATCAATATGGCCGCCGATATTGTTGCAAACGCAAAGGCTTCCAGAGTATCGGTGTGCAATGCATGCGAAAGCCTGCTTGTTCACAAGGATATTGCTGAGTTTGCTCTCATTTCAATCGGCGAAAAACTCAAAGAAAAAAATGTTGAAATCAGAGGCGATGAAGCAGTTTGCGAAATTCTCCCCTACGCAGTTCCCGCAGCAGATGAGGACTGGGCAACAGAATATCTTGATTATAAAATCAGCGTAAAAGTTGTTGAAGATATTGACCAAGCAATTGCACACATATCACAATACGGCACAGGTCACAGCGAAGCCATTGTGACCGACAGCTATGCAGCTGCCGAAAAATTCAAGGCTGAGGTTGATGCTGCCGCCGTTTATGTTAACGCTTCAACAAGATTCACCGACGGCGGCGAATTCGGTTTCGGAGCAGAAATCGGAATTTCCACACAGAAGCTTCATGCAAGAGGCCCTCTCGGCGTTGCTCACATCGTAAGCTCCAAATATGTAATCAGCGGCAACGGACAGATAAGATAAATTGGAGGTCATTGAATTGGCAAAGAAAAATAACGGCGGCAAAAACAAGCTCGCTTTTCCAGTTGGCATCATCGCAAGCATTCTTGCCGTTATAGGACTGATAACCGTCATCGGATTTGCAACCGACACAATCCGCAGTTTAACTGATAAAACCGCCGAAAAAGCGGAATATGAAAAAATGCTCACGCCTGTTGTTATGTTTGACCCAGACCCGTTTGACGATTTAACTCAGGCGGATATTTCCCAGCTTCTCAACAGCGCAGTTTGGGCTTTGCTCATGAGCGATGAAGGCGCGGATAAATACCCGTATTCGCAGGGCGAAACCTTCGGAATCCTTGTTCCGCAGGAGGATATTGAAAAATATTTTGTAAGCCTTTTCGGAACAGAAATTGACCTTGCTTCTCTTCATTCGTCAATCGACATGAGCGAATATGAAATAACCTATGATGCCGCACTCAAAAGCTACATTCTCCCCGTTACGGGTGTTGAATCTGCCTATACTCCCAAGGTTTATGACATAGAAAAGCAGGGAAGCTCGGTTATACTCAGCGTCGGATACATCGGCAACCTTGCATGGGTTCAGCTTGAAGGCGGAGAATACAAAACGCCTGAACCTGATAAATATATGAAAATAACCCTGCGCGAACGCAGCGGAGGAATGTATGTTTCTTCCATCCAGTCCGTTGACGGTCAGGAAGTTATCGGAACAACAGAATCCACCCGTGCCCCCGAAACGGAAGCAACAACCCTTCCCCCTGCAACGGAAACAACCGAATCCGCCTCCTCAACCGTTCCCGCAACGGATGAAAACGGTGAAATCATAACCGAAGAAGCTGTCACCGATAAAAACGGCGAAATCGTTACAACAGAACCGGCTGACGACGAAAGCGGCGAAGACACAACCGAAGAAAATCTTGAAGAAGATTATTAATACGAGTTTTTATTTGTATCCCACAAGGAGTTAGTTTTTAATGAATTCATTTGATAAGCATGCAAAGTCACTTGAATTTGATAAGGTTTTGGAAAGGCTTGCGGAATTCACAAGCTGCGATGATGCGCACTATAACGCTATGCACCTGAAGCCTGAACCGAACCTTGAGCTTGCAAGGGCTTTGCTTAACCAAACTGTTGATGCTCACATGCTTCTTGCCCGCTTCGGAGGTCCATCCTTCGGCGGACTGAAGAATGTCAACAATGCTCTCAGCCGCGCAAATGCAGGCAGCGTTCTCAACACAAGAGAACTGCTTGATATCGGCGGAGTTCTGCGAGTTATCCGCACCCTCTCGCAATGGAGAGCATCAAACGCGGGAGTTGAGAGTGTTCTTGACATTCTTTTCAATGCATTGGTGCCAAACAAATTTCTTGAAACATCCATTTTCAATGCGATTATTTCAGAAGAGGAAATTTCGGATAACGCCTCCCCCACGCTTGCCGCAATCAGGCGCAAAATACGCGTTCAGGAATCAAAAATAAGAGAACAGCTTGAAAAGTTTGCTCGTTCTCAGTCCCATTCAAAATATTTACAGGAAAACATTATAACCCAACGCAACGGCAGATATGTTGTTCCTGTCAAGAGCGAACACAGAGGCGAAATTGCAGGCCTTGTGCATGACACATCATCAAGCGGCGCAACCGTTTTTATCGAGCCGATGGCGGTTGTTGAGGCCAACAACGAAATCCGCGTTCTGCAAACAAAAGAACGCGAAGAAATTGAACGCATTCTTGCCGAGCTTTCCGCAAGCGCAGGCGATTTTGCTCAAAGCATAAAAAACAGCTATGAATGCGCTCTTGAACTTAATCTTATATTTGCCAAAGCTCAGTATGCTTACAAAATCAAGGGCTGTCCGCCTGTTTTAAATGACAAGGGAATAATAAATCTGCGTGCGGCACGGCATCCTCTGATTGACCCTAAGAAGGTTGTTCCCGTTGATATTATGCTCGGCGTGGATTTTGATACGCTCGTTATCACAGGCCCCAACACCGGCGGCAAAACCGTTTCAATCAAAACACTCGGCCTGCTGTCTATGATGGCAATGTGCGGCCTTATGATACCTGCAGGCGACCTGAGCGAAATTTCTGTTTTTGACAAAATACTTTCCGACATCGGTGATGAGCAGTCCATTGAACAATCGCTCTCAACCTTTTCGGCGCACATGACCAATATTATCAGCATTTTCAACGAGGCCGATGACAGAAGCCTTATTTTGATTGATGAGCTCGGAGCAGGAACAGACCCTGTTGAAGGCGCCGCTCTCGCGATGGCAATTCTTGAAGCGCTCCATTTTAAAGGCGCAAAAATCGCCGCAACAACCCACTATGCAGAGCTGAAAGCTTATGCTTTGGAAACTCCGAGGGTTGAAAACGGATGTTGCGAATTCGACATTGTTTCCCTTCGACCCACATACCGCCTGCTTATCGGTGTTCCCGGCAAGTCAAACGCCCTTGCAATCAGCGAAAAACTCGGGCTTGACATGAGCGTAATAAACCGTGCAAGCGACCTTGTTTCCAGCGAAAACAAAGAATTTGAGAATGTTGTTGACCGCCTTGAGGAAACAAGACGACGCATGGAGGATGAGTATGACAGAGCAAAGCAGCTTTCCGAAAAAGCCGATAAAGAAAAAGTAAATGCAGAAAAACTCCGCGAAGAAATAACAAAGCTCCGAGAACAGGAAATGGAAAAAGCCCGTTCGCAGGCTCTGCGCGTTGTTGAACAGGCAAAAAGAGAAGCGTATTCGCTTCTTCAGGAAATTGATAAGCTGAAAAAAGAGCAGCAAAAAACAAAAGATGCAGCTGAGCTTGCAAGGCGGGCAAAAGCCGCTGTTAAAAAAGGCATTGAGTCCATTGATTCTGCCGCAGACCCTGTTATCGGCATTGAGGATGACGATAAAGACTATGTTCTTCCGCGCGCACTCATTGCAGGCGACACGGTCATCATCCGCGACATCGGCAAAAGCGCAAAGGTGCTGTCCCCCGCCGATAAAAACGGTAATGTTGAGGTTCAGGCAGGTTCAATAAAAACCAGAGTCAAGCTTGCAAATCTCCGCCTGTGCGAAAATGCACCAAAGAAAAAAGAGAAAAAATCATCCGCATCATTCCAAGGCGAAAGCCGCTTGAATCTGGCAGCCTCAACAAGGCTTGATTTACGCGGAATGACTGTTGACGAATGTCTCATTGAGCTTGACCGTTTCATTGACCAAGGTCTCAGAACGGGGCTGAACGAATTCACCGTTGTTCACGGAAAAGGCACCGGAGCGCTCAGAACAGCCGTTACACGCTATCTTAAAGCTTCACCCTATGTTAAAACCAGCCGTTTGGGAGCTTACGGCGAAGGCGAAGACGGCGTTACAATAGTCACTTTGAAATAACATTTGTAAAGCAGGTGAACTTTACATCCGCTGAACACCGGCTGCGTGTGAAAAAGTTTTCCACTTTATTGTTGTTGAAAAGTGGATATATATAGTATGGCACGATTCATTTTTCCACAAGTTACAGACTTTTCCACTCGTTTTTAAAAATAAAGTGAGAAAAAAGTGGAAAAAGTGTGAATTTGCTTTCAAAATTCCTCTTGACAACGCTTAATATTTTTAGTATAATATCGACCTGTAAAGCAAAGAAACTTTACAGGTCGGTTGTTTTTCAGCGCCGAAGTGCGATGAAAAAGGCCGCTATTTTTGTGTTTAATCCAAGAGAAGGGAGGGTCATATATGGCAAAAAATTATGAGATTGCCGTTCTTATTGATTTTTACGGCGAGATGCTCACGGCAAAACAACGCGATTTTTTGGAATATTACTATAACGACGACCTTTCTCTCTCTGAAATTGCAGAAAATGAGGGCATAACAAGGCAGGGTGTCCGCGATGCAATCAAAAGAGCCGAAACCCAGCTTCAGGATATGGAAAGCCGCCTGGGCATGGCAAAACGCTTTGAAGAAATGCGTCAGGGGCTCAATGAAATCATTGAATATTCAACCTTGATTGCGGAGCATAACCTTCGCCACAGCCTTTCAAAAGAGATTAACGACTACAGCGTGCGTATCAAAGCCGCAGCAATGACAATGCTCGAAAGCTGAGATATGCAACACTTTATTAATATGTATAAGAGGTGAAAAAATTGGCATTTGAAGGTCTTTCAGACAGACTTGAATCTGCATTTAAAAATCTGAGAAGCAAGGGCAGCCTTACCGAATCGGATGTCAGAAGCGCAATGCGCGAGGTTCGCATGGCTCTGCTTGAAGCCGACGTTAACTACAAAGTTGCCAAGGATTTCACAAACACCGTAACCGAAAAAGCAATCGGCGAAAAGGTTATGGAAAGCCTCACTCCCTCCCAGATGGTTATTAAAATCGTCAAAGAGGAGCTTATAAGCCTTATGGGCGGAACAAAAAGCCGCCTTGCTTACGCAAGCCATCCGCCAACGGTTGTTCTTATGTGCGGTCTCCAAGGCTCCGGTAAAACAACACATTGCGCAAAGCTTGCACTTATGTTAAAAAAGGACAATCACCGTCCCCTTCTTGTTGCATGCGACATTTACAGACCCGCGGCTATCAAACAGCTTCAGGTTGTCGGTGAGCAAGTAGGTGCTCCGGTTTTTGAAATGGGTCAGACCAATCCCGTAACCATAGCCAAGGAGGCTATTGCCTACTCAAAAGAACACGGCTACGATTATGTTATTCTCGATACGGCAGGCCGTCTTCATGTTGACGAAGAACTCATGAATGAACTTAAGGCTGTTAAGGCCGAGGTTAAGCCTCATGAAATTCTTCTTGTTGTTGACGCAATGACAGGCCAGGACGCTGTTAATGTTGCCACTTCATTTGATGAAGCACTCGGAATCGACGGCCCCATCCTCACCAAGCTGGACGGCGACACCAGAGGCGGTGCCGCACTTTCAGCAAGAGCTGTTACTGGCAAACCGATTAAGTTTGTCGGTATGGGTGAAAAACTCGAAAACCTTGATGTTTTCCATCCCGACAGAATGGCTTCAAGAATTCTCGGCATGGGCGATGTTCTTTCGCTTATCGAAAAAGCGGAGATGGCAATTGACGAGAAAAAAGCAGAAGAGCTTGAAAAAAAGCTCATGCAAAATAAATTCGACCTCAACGATTTGCTTGACCAGTTTGAGCAGATTCGCAAAATGGGTTCTCTTCAGGATACCCTTGCTCTTATCCCCGGAATCGGAAATAAGGCTAAGGACATCGAGGTTGATGAGCGCAAATTTGACCGCATGAAAGCAATCATCCTTTCTATGACCGAAAAAGAGCGCACAAACCCCGACATCATTAACCCATCTCGCAAAAAAAGAATTGCAGTCGGCTGCGGCCAGAACATTGAGGATGTCAACAGGCTCCTCAACCAGTTCAGGCAGATGCAGAAGATGTTCAAACAGCTCGGCGGCAAAAAGGGCGGAAAACGCCGCAGGAAGCAAAAGTTAAGAATGCCTGCAGGCTTTGACCCTTCACAGTTCGGAATGTAATCCAGCTTTGCTGATACATTATATATAATTAAATTAATATATTATTTTTTGGAGGAATTTATCATGGCAGTAAAAATCAGACTTCGCCGTATGGGCGCAAAGAAAGCTCCTTTCTATCGTATCGTTGTTGCGGATTCAAGATATCCCCGTGACGGCAGATTCATCGAAGAAATCGGCACCTACAATCCCGTTGCTACTCCCTCAGAGGTTAAGGTAGACGCTGAAAAGGCAAAGCAGTGGATTGCTAACGGCGCTCAGCCCACAGATACAGTAAAGGCTCTTCTCAAAAAAGAAGGCGTTCTTTAATCCGTTAAGAGGTTAATTTTATGAAGGATTTACTTGTCAGCATTGCACAGGGTCTTGTTGATGACCCCTCGGCAGTCAGCGTTACTGTTGACGAGCCTGCCGAGGACGGCACCGTTGTTTATCATCTCCATGTAGGCGATGACGATATGGGCAGAGTTATCGGCAAGCAGGGCAGAATTGCAAAGGCTATCCGCACAGTTATGCGTGCAGCCGCAACTCGCCAGAATGCAAGGGTAGTTGTAGAAATTGATTAAGGAATATCTTGAAATCGGTGAAATAGTCGGCACACACGGTGTCAGAGGTGAACTCAGGCTTAACCCGTGGTGCGACTCCCCCGATTTTGCATCCAAATTCAAAACTTTATACTATGACAGCAATGGAGGCTGTGCGGCGCATATTAAAAATGCGAGGCCGCACGGCAACATTGTTTTGCTCACAATTGAAGGCGTTGACTCGGTGGAAAAGGCTCAGCGCATGCGAGGTAAGATACTTTTCATGAAACGCAGCGATGCAAAGCTTCCAGAAGGAAGATATTTCATTGCAGAGCTGATAGGCTGCACGGTTTATGATGCAGACTGTCCCGAAAAGGTTTACGGCACATTGAGCGATGTCAGCGCAACAGGCGCAAACGATGTTTGGCACATAACAAGCAAAGACGGCAAGGAATATTTAATCCCTGCCATCCCCGATGTTGTTATTGAAACAGATGTTGCCTCTGACCGCGTTGTTATAAGACCCCTGAAAGGTATTTTTGACGATGAGGATTGATATTTTAACGCTTTTCCCTGAAATGTGCGAAAATGTTCTTGGCGAAAGCATTATCGGCAGAGCGCGCGCCAACGGCTGCGTTGAAATAAATTGCCGAAATATTCGCGATTACACTCTCGATAAGCACAATCGCGTTGATGACGCACCTTACGGCGGCGGCACGGGAATGATAATGCAGACTCAGCCGATATACGATTGCTATGCCTCTCTTTGCGAAGAAACAGGGGTAAAGCCGCACTTGATATATCTTTCACCTCAAGGCAAAACTCTTACGCAGGAGCGCGTCAAAGAGCTTTCCGAGTTTGATAACATAGCTCTTCTTTGCGGCCACTATGAAGGCATCGATCAACGCGTTATTGACGAAATCGTTGATGAGGAAATATCAATCGGTGACTATGTTTTAACAGGCGGAGAGTTGCCTGCACTTGTTCTTGCGGACAGCATTGCTCGCATGCTGCCCGGTGTGCTTGCCAATGAGGATGCTTTCACACTTGAAAGCCATTATTCAGGGTTGCTCGAACATCCGCAATACACCAGACCTTATGAATGGCACGGAGAAAAAGTTCCCGATGTTCTGATATCAGGCCACCATGCAAACATTCAGAAATGGCAGCGTGAGCAAAGCATTAAGCGCACTCTTGAGCGCCGCCCTGATATGCTTGAAAAAGCAGAATTAACAAAAAAAGATTTGGAGTATCTTCAAACATTAAAACAACCCGAAGCTGATTAACTTCGGGTTGTTTATTTATACACAACAAAAAAGCCACCCTATCGGGTGGCTTAATTTTGTAAATTACTGCTCAACAGCGTAAACGCTGACCTTCTTGCGGTCCTTACCCATGCGCTCGGACTTAACTGTTCCGTCGGTGAGTGCGAAGGGAGTATCATCAGAGCCCTTACCAACATTGTTGCCGGGATGGATGTGAGTGCCTCTCTGCTTTACAAGGATGTTGCCTGCAAGAACAAACTGGCCGTCTGCTCTCTTTGCGCCGAGTCTCTTGGACTCTGAATCACGGCCGTTACGGGTTGAACCCATACCTTTTTTATGAGCGAAAAGCTGAACATTTATCTTAAGCATTCTTTACACCTCCGTAGATTATTTTGATGTTTTCGGGATACTGCTTTGAAAGCTCCGTTAAGTGAAGCTCCAGACCTTTCAGAACCTTTTCGGCACTTTCATCCGGTCTGTTAAGGGTTACGCTCATTGCGCCGTCCTCTGCCTTTGCTTCGGCATTGGCTCCGATAACATCGGTTATCGTGTTTGCTGCCATATAGGCCGCCGAGGAAACTGCCGCGCAGATTATATCTTTGCCGCTTTCGGCAAACATTGCGTGACCGCTTATTTCAAAGCCTTTAAGCTGTCTGTTTCCGATTAAGAATTTGACCCTTATCATGGGACAAACGCTTATGCGTTGATTGCAGAGATTTCAACCTTGGTGTAAGGCTGTCTGTGGCCCATCTTTCTCTTGGAGTTCTTCTTGGGCTTGTAGGTCATAACGGTAATTTTCTTTGCTTTGCCGTTCTTAACAACCTTTGCGGAAACGCTTGCTCCTGCAACATAGGGAGCGCCAACGGTGATACCGTCATCGGTTCCGACAGCGATAACCTTGTCAAAGGTGTACTCGCTTGCTTCTTCAGCGCCAAGCTTTTCGATGTAGATAACATCGCCGGCTTCAACCTTGTACTGCTTGCCGCCTGTTTCGATAATTGCGTACATTCGGAATATCATCCTTTTCTTTTAGACTCGCTATTCTGTAACTCTTATAAGTGGGTTACCGGAGGCACAGGAAATCTGTTTTTGGGCATAACTCACCCGCCCCGAATATGCGGCATGAAAGATTATAACACATCATGCAAGTGTTGTCAAATGTTTTTTTACTGTTTTTTAATTAGTTTTGGTTGCCGTCAACAGGCTCGTAATTTGCCTGCTGATACTCGGGATTCTCCGGCTCCTCGGGAATAATAAGGGCAGCAACAAGATAAATAATTACGGGGCATCCGATTACGAAAATCGAAAGCAAAACATAAATTATTCTTAAAACGGTTGCATCTATGTTGAAATATTTTGCAAAGCCGCCCAAAACGCCCAAAAGTTTTTTGTCTGTTTTGCTTCTGTAAAGTTTCTTTGCCATTATTTTTCCTCCTTGGTTTATCTGTTTTGTATGTCTGCTGCCGTGAGTGTGTTTCTCATCAGCATTGCAATTGTCATTGGTCCGACTCCGCCGGGCACGGGAGTTATAAATGAAGCCTTTTCCTTAACCTCATCAAAATCAACGTCGCCGCAAAGCTTGCCGTTTTCATCTCTGTCCATTCCGACATCAAGGACTATTGCACCCTCTTTAACCATATCGGCTTTAACAAATTTTGCAATGCCGACTGCGGCAACAAGAATATCCGCCTGCCGCGTTATCTCTGCAAGATTAACGGTTTTGGAGTGGCAAATTGAAACAGTTGCGTTTCTTGCAAGCATCAGCATCGCCATGGGCTTGCCGACAATATCGCTTCTGCCGATGATTACGCAATGCTTGCCTGTTGGGTCAATATTTTCGTATTCAAGAAGCTTGACCATTCCCATGGGAGTGCAGGGAACAAGCTCGCCGTTGCCGATTGAAAGCCTGCCGACATTTTCAGGATGGAAGCAGTCAACATCTTTTTCGGGAAGTATTCTTTCAAGAACAGCATTTTTGTTGATATGTTTGGGAACGGGAAGCTGGCAGAGAATTCCGTTAACCTCTTTATCGGCATTAAGCCTGTCGATAAGTTCAAGCAGTTCCTCTGTGGTTGTTTCCTCAGGAAGCGCATATTCAAGCGAGCGCATTCCCGTTCTTTCACAAGCAGCTTTTTTATTGTTAACATATATGCGGCTTGCAGGGTCACTGCCGACGATAATTACCGCAAGAGTAGGCAAAACACCTTTTTCTTTAAGCTTTTCAACCTGTTCGGCTATTTTATCAAGGTTATATTCTCTGACTGCCTTGCCGTCAAATATCTTTGCCATCGGAATCAACTCCTTCTGTTACATTAACACTCTCCGCCGTTTCCTTTGCGGCTTCCGATTCTTTTTTTAATTCCTCTTCAAGGAAAAAGTCGATGCCGTCAATAGGTTGGGGATTTTTCTTGAATTTAATAAGCAAAACAACAAGAAGCACGGCGCAAACAATAACAAGAGCCGCTGAAAGCGCCTGTGAAACGCGGATTGTTGTTCCCGCAATATAAAGGCTGTCTGTTCTGAGTCCCTCAACAACCGTTCTTTCAAGACCGTACCACACTCCGTAACAAAGAGCAATCTGGCCGCTGAATTTTCTTGCTTTTCGGCAAATTATATACAGCACAAGAACGCCGAGAAGGCACCATATTGATTCATAAAGAAAAGTAGGATGAACAGGAAGATTGGGGTCAACGGCAAAGCCTTTTTCAGCATAAAGAGCCTGATTGCGGGTGATATCCTCTGCAATCTTTTCGCTCCACATGCCCCACGGCATGGTGGTGTTTATGCCGAAAGCCTCCTGATTGGTAAAGTTACCCCAACGGCCGATGCCCTGCCCGATCAAAAGGCTCATGCAGGCAATATCAAGCAGATTCCAGAAATTCATCTTTCTGAATTTGCACACAAAATAGGCCGCAAGCACGCCGCCGATGATTCCGCCGTAAATGGCAAGTCCGCCATTCCAAATCTGCGGTATTTCGGCAAGATTTTCGCCGTAATAATCCCATTTTGAAAAAACATAATAGAGCCTTGCTCCGACTATTCCTGCAAGAGTGCCGTAAATGAGAACATCAACCATCTTATCAAGGCTCATTTTCCATTTATAAGCCATTCTGCCGCCGAAAAGCACGGCAAGAAGAAAACCGAAAGCGATTATTGCACCGTAAAATTTTATCTGAACATCAATTCCGAATATTGAAAAATCGGCAAGAACGCTCGGAACGCTGAAGCCTCTGTCAAGACCTGAAAAATAAACAACAGTATAATCAGACATTTTATTATTCCTTTCTTTTATGCGATGGGGCTGATAACCGAAAGGGCTGCCGCTTCATCCTTGAGCACTGCAAGCCTTTCCTGAGCTTTTTCAAGAGTAATGCTCTTGCATGCTTCAAGCTCCGCAAACGGCTCATAGCCGTTGAAATGCAGGTTCATCATAAGATTTGCCGTGTCATCAATATCGTTATAGCCCATAACCATGCGCCCGTAAAGCTTTCTTTTCGCTCTTTCAAATGCAGCAGGGTCAATTCCGTCCTTTTGAAGACGTTTAATTTCTTCTCGGAGAATGGAGGCTGTTTTTTCAGGGTCTGAGCTTGTTCCGCCCATCATCACGCAGGAAAAGCCGAAGCCGTTGAAAAGCTCGGAATAAAAGCCCATGTCAATAAGCTCATCATCAAGCAGCCTTTTAAAAAGAGGCGATGATTTGCCTGCTATTGCTTCAAGCATAATCTGAGAAGCGATTTCGTCCTCAAGGCTCAGAAGCGGCTCCGAAATATCTTCTTTGAATCCGAGCAAAAACTGCTTGCAGGCAACCGAAAGCTTTTCCTCAATATAATCTCTGACAGGAAGCGCGCTTTCTTTTTCAAATTTTCTCTCAATCTGTTTACCATCGGCAGGCTTTATGCATCTGTCAACAATGTCAAAAACCTCCTGAGGCTCGATTGCACCCACAACCGAAAGCACCATGTTTGCAGGATTATAGAAATTTTTATAAAGTCTGTAAAGCAGGCCGGCATCTATTTTTGCAATTGAATCCTGTGTACCTGCAATATCAATTCTGACGGGATGCTTTGCATAAAGAGCCTTGAGCAGATTAAACATAACCTGCCAATCAGGCAAATCCTGATACATTCTGATTTCCTGACCGATAATCCCCTGCTCTTTTTCAACCGTCTGCTGCGTAAAATAAGGGTTCTGAACAAAATCCAGCAATATTTCAAGCGATTCTCCGATTGCCTCTGAGCCTTTAAAAAGATAGGCTGTTTTTTCAAAGCTTGTGTAAGCGTTTGCACTTGCACCTGTTTTTGCAAAACGTTCAAAAGCATTCAAATCTTCGCTTTCAAACAGCTTATGCTCAAGAAAATGAGCTGTTCCTTCCGGAATGGTTTCAAATTCGCCGCTGTCATTTTTAACGGCTGTGTCTATTGAACCGTATTTAACACCGAAAACCGCATAAGCAGAGGCATAACCCTTTTTCGGCATAACTCTTATCTCAAGGCCGGACGGATGTTTTGCGCAAAACACGGTTTCGCCGAGCTTTTCGTTTGTCAGCTGTTTAATCTTCATCTTCCGCTGCCTCCTCCTGCGCCTTGAGCATAAATATTGTGTCTATTGAAATATTTTTAGCCGCTTCGCAAACCTGCTCCATAGTTATGGCTTCAATGCCCTCAACCATTGTCTCGGGTGTGAGGATTTCATCTTCAAGAAGCTGCGAGGCATACCAAGAGCAAATTCCCTCAGGCGTTGTAAAAGCATATCTTTCCTTAAGCGAACGCTTTGAAGACTCAAGCACCTCTTCGTCAGTTTTTCCGTTTCTCAAATCGGAAAGCTGGCTGAGAATTTCGGCAGAGACCTTTTTCTCCTTATCCGTATCAATTCCGCTTTCAACCAAAACAATGCCCTTGCTTGCAAGAAGCTTTGACCAGCAATAATAAGCAAGGCTCAGTTTTTCACGAACGTTCATGAACAGCTTGGAATAGGTTCCCATGCCGAAAATATCATTCATAACTGTTATTGCAAAAATATTGTCGCGGCTGTTATGCATGCCCGCTCTGAAACCTATAACAAGCTTGCCCTGATTGACGGGATAAGTCTCCTCATAACGGTTAAAATGCCTGCCCTTCAGTATAAACACGGTTTCAGGCTTAACGGGGTTGCGCTCAATCTTGGCAAAATGCTTTGCGAAAACATCGGCAATCTTATCAGCGCACGAGCCTCCGACTGAGGTAATCTGGAATATCGCTGTTGAAAGCATATTTTTCCATGCTGCATAAACATCTGCCATTTTGACGGCATTTATTTCTTCAACCGTGCCGTATTTATCCTTGCCGCAGGCTTCGTTTTTGCACATATATTCGAGGCACTTATTCAATGCATAAGTGCGTTTATCATTAAGTTCTTCTTCAATTCGCTGAATAAGCAGCCTTTTTTCTGCCGCAAGATTTTCCGCACCAAAGCTGCCGCTTTTGCAGTTTGGGCTGAAAATCATGCTTGCAAGAAGCTCGGCGCACTGCTCCACAATGCTTTCATCCGTCAAGGCAAAACGGTCATCAAGGCAAGTGAGC
Organism: Acutalibacteraceae bacterium; assembly: GCA_045645145.1. Lineage (GTDB taxonomy): Bacteria > Bacillota > Clostridia > Oscillospirales > Acutalibacteraceae > CAG-177. Next base: position 7,815 of record JAZRIG010000009.1, on the reverse strand, counting down.
GAAAGCGAAAGCACCTGGGAATCCCCTATCTTTGAAACCGCTGCCGAGAGGCTTGCTCCGTAAAGCTCATCCAGTTTTCCGTTAAGAAGAGTAAAATCAGGGTATGCCTTGCAAGAACGCTTCAAAAGATAGATAAGCAAAGAATTAGCCGCTGCTTTCTCGTCCATAGGCAGTGCCATTGAAACTATTATTCGGCTGGTTTTAAAGCTGTCCGTTTCCACCGACACCAATCGCACCTGCTGAGCTAACATTCTGACCTGAGGCATTGTGTCACATCCTTAAAAAGTGTTTCTTATATTATTCCTAAAATCAAACGTCGCATTCCGCAACCTGTTCGTAAGTTTCTCTTTTAACAATTATTCTTGACTCGCCGTCTTTTGCCATGATAACAGGCAAACGAGGTATTCTGTTATAGTTGGATGCCATTGAGTAGTTATAGGCACCCGTTGAAAGAACTGCAAGAATATCGCCGGGTTCAACCTGCTGGAGCTTTGTACCTTCCTGAATCAGGTCACCGCTTTCGCAGCATTTGCCCGCAACGGTCACGGTTTGCGTCCTTTCCTGATTTGCCTTGTTTGCACAAACTATTTCGTACTCGGCGCGGTAGAGAGCGTAACGCGGGTTATCGCTCATTCCGCCGTCAACCGACACATAGGTGCGAATATTCGGAATATCCTTTACCGCACCGACCGTATAGAGCGTAATGCCGGCTGCACCCACAACAGAGCGACCGGGTTCAATAATAATAAACGGTGTTTTAAGCCCAAGCTTTTCGGAATGCTCGTGAACAATACGGGAAACGTTTTTCATATATTCCCCATAAGGCTTCGGGCAATCGCTTTCAAGATACTTTATTCCGAATCCGCCGCCGAGATTGAGTTCTTCAAATTCAATTCCGATTTCATCCTTAACCTGCTTGTAAAGATTGAGCATAACCTCCGCTGCAAGCTCAAACGGGTCAACATCAAAAATCTGAGAACCGATATGGCAATGAAGTCCGCGAAGCTTAACATTTGCCATGCCGACAGTTGCTTTAACTGCCTCCATCGCCTCTCCCGTTTCAAGCGCAAAACCGAATTTGGAGTCAATCTGCCCCGTCTTTATAAAATCGTGAGTGTGTGCATCAACGCCCGGCTTGATTCTGAACATTATGCCCGCAATCTTGCCGTGCTTTTCGGCGATTCGGTTGAGCATATTGAGCTCATAAATATTGTCAACAATTATTCTGCCAACATTATTTTCAACTGCCGCTTCAAGCTCGGCAAAGGTCTTGTTGTTACCGTGAAAAACAATGTTTTCGGCAGGGAATCCGACCGAAAGCGCCGTGTAAAGCTCGCCGCCGGAAACAACATCAATGCCCGTGCCCTCCTGAGCGCAGATGCGGCACATTTCCTTGCAGCAAAATGCCTTGCTTGCATAAACAACAAGACCGTTGCCGCCATAGTTTTCATCTATAGACTTCTTAAACTCTCTTAAATTATTTCTAATCTCATTTTCATCATAAACATAAGCCGGAGTGCCATATTGTCCTGCAAGCTCAACGGTATCGCATCCGCCGACAGTCAGATGACCTTTATCATTGATTGAAATACAATCAGAAACAAACACTTTACTTCCTCCTACTTTACGGCTTCCTGAATTACCGCTTTCATTTCTTCAACACCCGTGCCTTTAACTGCGGAAAATTCGATACGCTTGATGTCCGAATATTCCGCAAGCTCCGTTTCAAGCGCCTCTCTGCGTTTCTCGGTTTCTGTTTTGTTGAGCTTATCGCACTTTGTGAGCGCAATAACAAACGGAATGCCTGTTTCCTTGAGGAAATTAAGCATAACCATATCATCTGCCGACGGCGAGTGGCGCATATCTATAAGCTGAATAACCAGAGCAATGTTTCTTTCGGAATGGAAATATCCTTCCATAAGCTCTGCCCAGCGCTTTTTCTCCGCCTGCTCGCGTTTTGCATAGCCGTAACCGGGCAAATCCACAAAATACACTCCGTCACCTTTAAAGAAATTGACGGTTATTGTTTTGCCGGGAACCGAGCTTACGCGCGCAAGATTCTTTCGGTTAAATATTTTATTTATCAGCGAAGATTTACCTACGTTTGAACGGCCCGAAAAAACAATTTCCGCATCCTTTGACGGCGGAAGCTGATTTGATGTGCCGTAAGCTGCCGCAAATTCTGTTTTATCAAATCTCATGTTTTTACCTTTTCCTTACTGAGTTATCGCTGCTCTTGAGCGTTTGGCAACTTCAACGGGTTTAACCGCGCCGTCAGCTGCCGCCTTTTCGGTTTCAAGCGCAATGCTCCAAACCTCTTCAACGGTTTTAACAGGTTTGAATTCTATTGCTTCTTTTACCTTCGGGTCAACTTCATCCAAATCCGAAATGTTGTCATAAGGTATAACAACGGTCTTTATACCTGTTCTGTAAGCCGCCATTGATTTTTCTTTAAGTCCGCCGATGGGAAGAACCCTTCCTCTCAGAGTGATTTCGCCTGTCATCGCAACATCCTTGCGGACTTTTCTGCCCGTAAGAGCGGACACAAGAGCAGTTGCAATCGTAACACCCGCCGAAGGGCCGTCCTTGGGAGTTGCACCCTCCGGAACATGAATGTGAATATCCGAATCTTTATAAAAATTTGCATTAACAGGCAATGAATCCGCCTTTGAGCGAATATAGCTGACCGCCGCCCTTGCACTCTCCTGCATAACATCGCCGAGCGAGCCTGTGAGCTCCAGTTTACCCGTGCCGTTGAGAACAGCGGCTTCGATTTCAAGCATATCTCCGCCGACACTCGTCCACGCAAGGCCGTTAACAACACCGATTTCATTCTCTCTGACAATTGAATCCGCTTTAAACTTGCGCGTTCCGAGCAAATTCTCGATATCTTCAGGCTTTACAGAAATTTTCTCTGCGTTACCTTCAACAATTTCCATTGCGGATTTTCTGCAAATCGCAGCAATTTTTTGTTCGAGCGCTCTTACACCGGCTTCCCTTGTGTAGCCCTCTATCACAAGCCTGAGCGCCTTATCAGTGATTCTCATTCGGCTTGCGGTCATTCCGTGGCGCTTTATCTGCTTTGGAACAAGATGCTTTTTGGCTATCTGGAATTTTTCTTCGCTTGTGTAGCTGCCAAGCTCGATTATTTCCATTCTGTCGCGCAAGGGTTCGGGGATATTGGCCTCAACATTAGCCGTTGTGATAAACATAACCTTGCTCAGATCAAACGGCATTTCAATATAGTGATCCCTGAATGTTGAATTCTGTTCAGGGTCAAGAACCTCAAGCAGCGCGGAAGTCGGGTCGCCCTTATAATCGGATGAAAGCTTATCAACCTCATCAAGCAGCATGAGAGGGTTGCTTGTTCCCGCCTGCTGCATGGCATTGATTATTCTGCCCGGCATTGAGCCGATATAAGTTTTTCTGTGGCCTCTGATTTCCGCTTCGTCCTTGACGCCGCCGAGCGAAATTCTGACATAATCTCTGCCGGTTGCATTCGCGATTGAACGGGCAATTGATGTTTTGCCAACGCCCGGAGGGCCAACAAGGCAGATTATCTGCCCCTTGATATCGGGGGCAAGAATGCGCACCGCAAGATACTCAAGTATTCTCTTTTTTATCTTATCAAGACCGTAATGATCGTTTTCAAGTGTTTTTCGGGATTTGGAAATATCGGTGTTTTCGGGCTTTATATTATCCCACGGAAGCGAAATGCAGGTTTCGATATAATTCCTGCTGACCGCCGCTTCAGGCGAATGAGAAGAATATTTTTCAAGCCTGTCGCATTCTTTGAAGAGCTTTTCTTTGATTTCATCGGAAACTTTCAGGTTAAAAATTGCTTCTCTGAATCCGCTGAGTTCCTCTTCCTGAGAAAAGCCGCCGCCAAGCTCCTCTGAAATAACCTTCATCTGCTCACGCAGATAGTATTCACGCTGATTTTTATCAATCTGCTCCTGAACCTTGTCGCTGATATCTGCTTCAATCGAAAGCAAATTGCCCTCGCTTGCAAGCAACACACAAACTTCCTCAAGACGTCTGATGGGATTGATAACGGAAAGAATTCTCTGCCTGTCCTCATATTCGAGCATAATATTGCCCGCAATATAATCCGCCAAATCACCCGCTTCATTTTTTTGCATAACGCTTGTCATTAAATCGGCAGGCATCTGAGGAGCGCAATCAACATAATCCGCAAAAACATCCTTGGTGTGACGAACAAGCGCTTTTGCGTAATCAACATCATCGCTTTTAATCGCAGGCTCTTCAATCGGGAATATCATTGCTTTGAGATAGTTGCTTTTTGAATTTTCCATGCCCTGAACAAGCCTTGCTCTGTAAAGCCCTTCAATCGCAACGCGAACATTGCCGCTCTTACCGGGCAGCTTCAAAACCTGCTTAACGTTTGCAACAACTCCGATTTCATAAAGCTCGCTGTATTCGGGGTCATCATTGGAAATATCTTTTTGGGTTACAAGAAATATTTCCTGATCGGTATCCATAGCTTTTCTCAAAGCGTTAATCGACTTTTCTCTGCCCACATCAAAGTGGATAAACATATCGGGAAAAACAACCAGGCCGCGTAAAGCAACGGTTGGCATTATTCTGATCTTTTCATCTTTTATCATGGTATAAGCTCCTTTTCGCCATTTTAAAAGCCGTACGGCGCAAACGGATAAATTCAATTACAAACATTTTCTTAGCTTAATATTATATAATATTATATTAAATCCGTCAACTGTAATAAAGAGATAAAAAATTATTAAATTAATAACGAACTGTAAACAAAAGCCGCCTGCTCCGTAAGAAGCAAGCGGCTGACTGCTTTTAAATTAATCAGTGAATAAATATTTTCAGCGCAATTGAAATGATCATTGTCAAATAATGAAGTATTTCGTTTGCAACGCCGTAAATTTTGCTGAACACGTTTGTTGCATTTCCCTGTGCGTTAGAAGTTCCGTAGCCCTCAAGAACTCCGTTATTGTCGTTAACGCCGTCTGTATCAACAGCGAAGCTGTAAATAATCGGAGAAGCAATTGCAAGCAGCAGGTATTCAACGGGAGTTACCGCGCCGAGAACCTTTGTTGCAAGCTTCGTTATATCGGTAACAAACGCATCTGTGCCGAGGTTTGCAAAAATATCATTTGCAGTTTTAAAGAACACCTCATCGGCAACCGTTGCAAGGTCATCACGGAGAACAAGGGCAACAAGACGAAGGAAGATTGTTACTTCGGTTGTGTTAAAATCAAATGATTCTTCGCCGGCATAGTGGGCGCCGACAAGCTCTGTTGCAACATCCCAACCGGTTTTATAGCTGCTGTCGGGGATTTCGATATTATATTCTGCAGCAAGCTGCTGAATTCCGCCCTCGCCGTAAAGAGGCTCTTCAAGGATTTTTCTAAGGCCTCCGACTGCAGTGTTTACAAGGTCATAATAGAAAGCATCCTCTTCAATGCCCATCTGCTCCATTTTGAGAGAGCGTGTAAGACGCCATTGAATGCCTGCCTTAAGGAATCCCTTGCTGTATGCGTTAAGGCCCTCATTCATAAGGTCAATCTGAGCCTGCGAATAGCCATCAATATTTGCTGTCAAATCGTCGGTATCAATTTTTTCAATCGACTTTGCTTCATATTTTATCTCATCCTCAGTAACTGAGAAGGTTCTGTATTCAAGAGGATACATGCTCAAAGATGTTGTTGCAAAATCATAGATTTTGTTACCGATAGTGCTTGTGTAGGTTGCAACATCGCTGCAATGCTCATGACCTGAGAAAACAAGCTTGATACCCCAATTTGCCAAAAGCTCTGCAGTTGTAAAATGGAACTTAACAATAAAGTTCTGGCTGAAAATGCTCTGAAGAGGCATGTGATCAAGCAGGTTATGGTGCATCATAAGGATAGGATATCTTCCGTCCGCCTTTGCAACCTTGGTCTGCTCATGAACCCAATTGAGCTTGGCTGCAGTCATACCGTCCTCTGTTGAAGCATCGTGGTTGCAGCTGTCAAGAGAAATGAGTCTGTATTTTTCACCGAGGTCGGCTGTGTATGAACAATCATCCTCAACAATTGTAAGAGCTTTATCATAGCCAAAATCTGCATAAATGCGCTTGAAATCTTCGGGAGTTGTTGCGCTGTTATAGCCAACGTCATGGTTGCCGCAGGTAACATAAATCTGCTTGCCTGTCTTTTCTTCAAAAGCAGCAAACTTTGCAGCCACGTCAATATGCTCCTGGGAAATAGCTCTGCCGTTATCAACAATATCACCGGAAATCAGAACAAAATCAACATCGTCATTCTCTGCGCACTGATTAAGAAATTCATCAATAATCCAGCCGCTTTCGTTTTCCATTGCAGCACGGCGGTTTGCATACCAATAAATCTCATCATCAATTTCGCCGCTTGCAGTCAGCTCCTCCTCAGGCACATTATAGTGCAGATCGGAAGCAAGAGCAAAGCTTAAATCAGGCTCTTTTTCAACTGCCAAAGCAGCAACCGAAACTGAGCAGACAAGCAATACTGCAGCAAGGAAAACGCTCAAAAGTTTTTTCATTTTCATTTACCTCACTTTTATATTTTCATTATTCCCAAAGCATCAAGCACCGATGAAATAAGAATCAGAATTATGCACACGGGTGCAATATATTTAATAACAATTGTGAAAAGGGTCTTGCTTTTGAATTCACCCGTAAGCTCAATTTCTTCAATAAGACATTTGGGCTTTATAACATAGCCTACAAAGATACATGTGAACAATGCAACGACAGGCATAAGAATGCTGTTGCTTACGAAATCAAACATATCGAGAATGGTCATTCCGTTAACAGTAATATCGCCCAAAACGCCAAATCCGAGTGATGACGGAATTCCGAGAGCAATGCTGAAAACAAAAACGGCAAGCCATGCGCCCTTTCTGCTCCAGCCGAATTTATCCCTGACTATTGAAACAACGGTTTCCATGAGTGAAATCGAGGATGTAAGCGCCGCAAAAAGAACAAGAAGGAAAAATGCCGCGCCGATAATCGAGCCGCCGGTCATGCTGTCAAAAACCTTGGGAAGGGTTATGAACATAAGTCCCGGGCCCTTGCCGAGAGCGGATTCATCTCCGCCGGAAAAAGCAAAAACAGCAGGGATAATCATAAGACCTGCAAGGAATGCAATGCCGGTATCAAAAATTTCTATCTGCCTTACAGATTTTTCAAGGTTAACATCCTTTTTCATATATGAGCCGTAAGTAATCATAATGCCCATTGCAAGCGACATTGAATAGAACAGCTGACCCATGGCAGAAAGAACGGTTGTTGCCGAAAACTTGCTGAAATCGGGAGTAAGATAATACTTAACACCCTCCATTGCGCCGGGCATAAAAATCGAATAAACAGCAATCGCAACGGTAAGAACAACCAGAACAGGCATCATAAATTTGCTGACCTTTTCAACGCCCTTTTCAACACCGAGAAGAACAACAAGAGCCGTAAGACCTATAAAAATCAGGAACCAGCCTATAGGCTCAATCGGTTTTGCAATAAAGCCTTCAAAATAGCCGTCCGCCGCGGCTTCATGCGCTCCGCCGCTTATAAAAACGGCAAGATACTTTGAAACCCAGCCGCCGATAACCGAATAATAAGGCAGGATTATTGCAGGAATAACCGATGCTATAACACCGACAAACGAATACTTTTTGTTAAGAGTTGTGAATGAATTGATGGCGCTCTGACCGGTTTTTCTTCCGAGTGCAATTTCGGCGCACATGAGAGCAAAGCCAAATGTTACGGCCAGAACAAGATAAACGAGGAGGAAAATACCTCCGCCATATTTA
>JAZRIG010000008.1:0-36458 GCA_045645145.1 Acutalibacteraceae bacterium | reverse complement strand
ATAGCTGTTTTGAGAGCTGTGTTGCGTGATTTGTTTCTTGCAGCTCTGGTCTTGTTAACGATAACTCTCTTTTTTGCTGACTTAATATTGGGCATAACGACACCTCCTTCTTCATACAGGTGATTATGATATCACATTTTTTCGCTAATTGCAAGAAGTTTTTGAAAAATGTTTAAAAGTTTTGCAATTAATAATACTAAATATTGAGAAAAAAATCAAGAGGAAAATTAAAATATGAATTTCAGAACAGATTTAGCGCTTGAAAGATGCGAGTTTTTAGGTAAAAAAGCCATTAACGGAGTTGAGATTGAAAGCTTTGATGCTAAAAAAGCAAAGGTTACACGAATTGATGTGCTGAATTCAGAGGGCGAGGAGACTGTAGGCAAGCCTGTTGGGCGCTATATTACCGTTGAGGTAACACCCTTTGCCAAGCATGCTCAGTTTATTGATGACAGTTTGGATTCGGTTTCGGCTGAAATTTGCCGTATAATACCAAAAACAGGCAGCGTGCTTGTGGCAGGCCTGGGGAATATGAGAATAACGCCGGATGCCCTTGGTCCAAAGTGTGCTTCAATGATTTTTGCAACGCGCCATATAAAAGGTGAATTGCTTAAGGCAACGGGCCTTTCAAACCTGAGAAGTGTAAGTGCATTTTCAACAGGAGTTATGGGGGAAACGGGTGCGGAGTCCGGAGAAATGATAAAAGGCGTTGTTCAAACTCTCAAACCCGATTTTGTTATAACCGTTGATGCGCTTGCTGCACGTAATGTTAAAAGACTCGGTACAACAATACAGATGTGCAATACGGGGATAATACCCGGTTCGGGAGTTGGCAATTCAAGGCAGGAAATAAGCAAAAAAACCATCGGAGTTCCCGTTATTTCAATCGGCGTGCCTACCGTTGTTGATGCTGCGACTCTGATAATGGATTGCGTGGGAAGCACGGGGGATGAGGAACTGATTGTTGAACAGGCGGGGAGTATGATGGTTACTCCGCGTGAAGTTGATTTGATGATTGAACGAGCAGCAAAACTGACTTCTCTTGCAATCAACTGCGCTTTACAGCCCGATATAAGCCCTGAGGACATGTTGATTTTAACTGCATAATTCTAAAATCCGTTTCGGTTTTCCGTGCGGATTTTTTTCTTTTTTACTATATATTGTGTTTGATGACACTTGCAAATACAACACGAATTCAAGTCAACTGTAAATTGGAAAACGGAAAATAAAATAATTGAAAAAAATTGAAAAAATTCTGAAAAAACTCTTGATATTATTTCGCTTTCAAGTTATAATTAGTGTACCTAAGGGTGACAAAGGGGAAAAATGGAGACTTAAGGGGAAAATAAAGTTCTCAAGAAGAAAAAAGACGTTTTGTGAAAGGAGGAGGGCTTTGTGGATTTTTCAACCTGCGGTAAAGAAATAAGAAAATTTGACCAAGTCAACAGAATGGCAATACCTCCTTCGTTCAGAGAAAAATTGGGTTCCACGGTTTATGTTTTGAAATCCATCCATGAAGAACCCTGCCTTCTTCTTATGTCTGAGGAGAGCTGGCAGGCTTTTAACGAGAAATTCACCTCAAAGATGGAAGGCCCTCAACTGATTGCCGCTCAAAGGTGGCTTGCCAACAGAGTTGAAAAAGCTGTTGTCGATAAAACAGGACGAATAACCGTTAAAGATGAATTCAAAGCCTATGCAGGTCTTGATGAAGATGTTTATGTTGTCGGAATAATGAACAGAGTTGAGCTTTGGAACTATGAAACCTGGGTTGAGCTTACTTCCGGCTACAGTGCCGGTGCTTTTGATTTGAGCACCATGGACTATAATTAAAGCGGGGATAGGGCAATGAAAGAGAAGATATCCTCATCGTTTCACCATGTTCCCGTTCTTTTCAATGAAAGCATTGATTCTCTTGAAATAAAGCCTGACGGAATTTATGTTGACTGCACAGGCGGCGGTGGCGGCCATTCAAGCGCAATTGCGCAGCGACTTAACGGCGGCAGACTGATAACGATTGACAGAGACCCTCAGGCTATTGAAACGCTGACCGAAAGATTGACTACATACGGCTGCGTAACGGTTGTTCACGATAACTTTTTTAATATAAAAAATATTCTTGCATCTCTCGGAATTGACAGCGTTGACGGCATACTTGCCGACCTCGGTGTCAGTTCGCATCAGCTTGATGAGCCTTCAAGAGGTTTTTCGTTCCATCATGATGCTCCGCTTGATATGAGAATGAGCCTTGACGGAATGAGTGCAGCGCAGGCGGTAAACACGCTTTCGCAGGATGAACTAAGAAAAATTATTTTTGAATACGGTGAAGAAAAATTTGCTCCCTCCATTGCGAAAGCAATCGTCAGAGAACGTGCTGTGAAGCCGATTGAAACGACTTTGGAGCTTTCTGAAATAATTAAGTCTGCAATGCCTGCGGCGGCAAAGAGAGACGGCCATCCGGCCAGACGAACTTTCCAGGCGATAAGAATTTATGTGAACGGTGAGCTTGACGGCCTCGGCCACGCTGTTGAAGACATGTTCGGATGCCTTAAAAAAGGCGGCAGGTTGAGCGTTATAACCTTCCATTCGCTTGAAGACAGAATAATCAAGCGCGAATTTGCCGAATTCGGCAAGGGATGCACCTGCCCCAAGAATTTTCCGGTTTGTGTTTGCGGCAAAACACCTCAGGCGAAGGTGCTCAAGGCCGTTGCTCCGAGCAGCGGCGAAATTTCTGATAATATGAGAAGCCGAAGCGCAAGGTTGCGCACGGCAGAAAAGATAATTTGATGGCTGTGACATTGTTGCTCAGATTGTGAAAGGAGGAAAGAGGAAATGGCTGAATATAATCGAAGCGAAGCTTATGACCTTTCTATGTATGCCATGCCGGCATTAAAGCCTGCACCGCAAAGGGAAAGACCTGAACCTCGCAGACAAAACACTAAAAACCCCGCAACTGTTGCTCAAATTCGAAAAGCGGCTGTTGCCTCTGCACTTCGTTCGATTAAGCTGTTCTTTGTTTCGGCGGTTTTGATTTTGCTTTTTGGCTCGGTTCTTTTGTCAAAAGTCAGCTTGGTTAAGCTTGAAAAGGAAGCCGGTGAAATTGAAGTTAAAATCAGCGAGGCTCAGGCGGAAAACACAAGGCTGGTAATGCAGCTTAATTCGACTGTTTCGCTTGAAAAAATTGATGCGTATGCGGCCTCTGTTTTGGGTATGCAAAAGCTTGAACGTTATCAGATACACTACTTCGAAAACAGGGATGGCGACGAAGTTGTTGTAGCGGGCGGCAAAGCTGTTGAGAATAAATAACCTGTTAACCTTGTTTCTCGGTTAGCATACACAAGGCTCAGATTGGCATATACATATAGTCAAGGCTGTCTCAATTTTGACGGATGCAGAAAGGAATTTTCGGCGCTTTGTTCGCCGGGGATTCGGATTTTATGCGCTGTATTTTGAGACAGCATTTTGTATTTTGGAAAGGGGAAGCTGTTTTGAATAAATTATCTCCGAAGAGCAGGCTTTTTTACAGAGCTTTAACGGTTTTTGTGTTGCTCTCTGTCGGAATTTTTGGAATAACATCGGTTAACCTTGCGCGTATTCAGCTTGTTGACAGCGAGCAGTATAAAGAGCAGGCAGAGAAAAATCAGCTTCATGACACGGAGATTTCCGCCGAAAGAGGAATAATTTATGACACAAACGGAACTGTTCTTGCAAAAAGCGCTTCTGTTTGGAAGGCTTATATAAGACCTAATAAAATCGAAAATGAAGATTTTAAAAATGACCTTTGCCGCAGGCTTTCAGAGCTTACGGGAATAGAGGTTGAAAGCATAAAAGATAAGGCGGATAAAAACGGATATGCTTATCTTGTTGTTAAAAGACAGATTGAGTTTGAAGAAAAAGAAAGAATTGCAGAGTTTTTAACTCAATGCTACACATATAACGAGATTGAAGAAGATGGCAACGGCGTTTTGCAAAATGTTGAAAAGAAGATATATTACAGCTCGGCGGTTGGCCTTGACCCCGATGTCAAGAGATATTATCCTTACGGAACGCTGGCTTCAAATGTTATAGGCTTTACGGGCACCGATGATATCGGAAGATCCGGAATAGAGCTTAAATACGACACAACGCTTACGGGCACTCCGGGCAGAATCATAACCGCCCAAAACGGCAAGAGCGATATTATGAGCCAGGAGTTTGAAACATATTATGATGCAACTCAGGGAACAAGCCTTGTTCTGACAGTTGATGAAGTTGTTCAGCGATATCTTGAGGATAGCCTTGAGCAGGCTTATATTGATACCAAGGGTATCGGCGCTTACGGAATTGTGATGGATGTTGATACAGGAGCGATTCTTGCAATGGCATCCATGCCGAATTATGATCTTAACAGTCCGCAACAGCTTTCCGATGATGAAAAAGCGGCCCTTGAAGAGGAATATACAGAAATTGAAGAACGAAATAAAGCAAGAAACAATCTGCTTTATTCGCGCTGGAGAAATTTCATAGTCAGCGACAGCTATGAACCGGGTTCGGTTTTTAAAATTATAACAGCGGCAGCGGTTCTTGAAGAAAATGTTGCCACAATCGACACAACCTACAGCTGCTCGGGTAAGATACAGGTTTCCGACAGAACGATAAAATGCCACAAGCGAACAGGTCACGGCAATCAGACGTTTAAGGAAGGTCTGATGAATTCCTGCAACCCGTTTTTTATTACCGTTGGCCAGAAGCTCGGTCAGGAAAAGTTCTTTGAATATTTTGAAGCTTTCGGTTTTACCGAAAAAACAGGAATAGATTTGCCTGCGGAAAGCACACCTGTTGCAGGTGTTACATATCACTCCCTTGAAAGCATGGGCATTGTTGAGCTTTCCAGCTCATCCTTCGGTCAGTCTTTCCAGGTTACACCCATTCAGATGATAACTGCAATGTGTGCTGTGGCAAACGGCGGCAAGCTGATGTCTCCGTATCTTGTTGCAAAGCAGCTTGATGAAAACGGCAACGTTATCAGAGAAACCGAGCCGACTGTCAGACGTCAGGTTGTTTCTCAAAAGACGGCGTCTGCGGTTGCCGAAATGATGGAAGCGGTTGTAACGACCGGTACGGGTAAAAATGCTTATGTTGCAGGCTACAGAGTAGCCGGCAAAACGGGTACTTCTCAGAAGCTTACAAGTGAAAGAGGCAAATATGTTGCTTCCTTTGGCGGCTTCGCTCCTGCGGATAACCCGAAAATAGCGGTTTTGATTCTTATAGATGAGCCTGTCGGCCAATATAACGGTGGTCAAATCTGCACTCCCGTTGCAGCCCAGGTGATTGAAAAAACTCTTGAATACATGAATGTTGAAAGACAGTATTCAGAGAAAGAGCTTGAATTGCTTGACACAATGGCTCCTAATCTTGTCGGAAGTACCGTTGCTGATGCCAAAGCTCTGCTTGAAAGTTCAGGCTTTGAGGTTAAAACGGTTGGCGGCGGAGAAACTGTTATCTCTCAGATGCCTCCTTATAACCAGACAATGCCGCAAAACGGAATAGTTGTGCTTTACACCGAAGAAGATGCAGAGCGTTTGACGGTTACCGTTCCCGATTTGAGGCTAATGACTGTTTCGCAGGCCAACAAATATGCCATAGCGGCAGGTTTAAATATTAAAATATCCGGCAATGCTTTGAATACGGGAGAGCTTATTTCTTATGATCAGAGCGTTGAACCCGGCGAAGAGGTAGAATACGGAAAAACCGTTACGGTTTATTTCAAATCCAACACAAATGTTAATGATTTGGCGGATTAACAAAGGAGGACAGAAGATGAAACTTGATTTGATTGCAAGGGATTTGGGGGTAAATATAAGTTTTGGAGAAAGAGAAGTCTCGTATATAACGGATAATTCAAATAAGGTAAGTGAAGGGTGTATATTTGTTTGCATTGAAGGCAAGCGTTTTGACGGTCACTCAAAGGCACGCGAAGCGGTTGAAAAAGGCGCGGCAGCGGTTATTGTTCAAAAGGATGTCGGCCTTGAAAATCAGATTCTTGTTGAAAATACAAGAAGCGCCTATGCTCTTGCATGCGCAGCGTTTTTCTCGCATCCTGAAAAGAAGCTTAAAATAATCGGTGTTACCGGAACAAACGGAAAAACGACATCTTGCTTTATTCTTAAATCCGTTCTTGATGGTATGGGTCACAAAACAGGGCTTCTCGGAACAGTTAAAAACATTGTAGGGGATAAAGAATATCCCGCGTCTTTAACAACTCCCGATTGTTATGAGTTATATACACTTTTTGATGAAATGGTTAAATGCGGCTGCGAATACTGCGTTATGGAGGTTTCATCGCAGGCGCTTGATCAGCACAGAGTGGACGGCATTCATTTTGATGCGGCTATTTTCACCAATTTAACTCAGGATCATCTTGATTATCACGGCTCTTTTGAAAACTACAAAGCGGCAAAGAGAATGCTTTTTGAAAATTCATCTCTTGCAGTTATAAACATTGATGACGAAAGTGCCGAGTATATGACAGAGGGTACAGCTTGCAGAAAAGTTACCTTTTCCGTTAAAAGCGACAACAGCGACTATTCTGCAAAGAATATCAGAATTTCCTCCTCGGGAGTTAAATACGAGCTTTTGAGCAATGGCAATATAGGCAGGGTCAAGTTTGCCGTTCCCGGCAATTTCTCGGTTTATAATTCAATGGGTGCAGCGGTTTGCCTTGTTGAAATGGGTCTTGATTTCAAAGAGGTTCTTGATTCGTTAACTCTCTGCATGGGAGTTCCCGGCAGAATGGAGGTTGTTCCGACCAATACGGAATACACCGTTATCATTGACTATGCACACACTCCTGACGGCCTTGAAAACGTGCTTAACTGTGTCCGCGAAATTACGGAAGGCAGAGTAATATGCGTTTTCGGCTGCGGCGGAGACAGAGACAGAACAAAACGCCCGATAATGGGGGATATAGCAACCCGTCTTTCCGATGTTGCTGTTATCACTTCCGATAATCCGAGAAGTGAGGACCCCGAGGCAATAATTGAAGATATCACGGCGGGCATAGGCAAGACAAACGCAAAAATTATTGTTGACAGCGACAGAAGAGGGGCGATTAAAAAAGCTCTTGAAGCTGCGCACAGCGGCGATGTTGTTGTTCTTGCAGGCAAAGGGCAGGAAACCTATCAGATTCTTGCAGGCGGTAAAATACATTTTGATGAGCGCGAAGTAGTTGCGCAAATATTATCCGAAAAGGCGTGAAAATAAATGATACCCCTTAAATTTAAAGAGGCGTCGGCAGCGGTCAAATCAACAACCGTTCTTGAAGGCAGCTTTGATTCCGTTTGTACGGACACAAGAAAAATAACCCGCGGCAGTTTGTTTATTGCCATTGAGGGCGAGAATTTTGACGGCCATGATTTTGCTAAAAAAGCAATTGAAAGCGGCGCCGAGGCTGTTTTATGTGAAAAAGACTGCGGACTGGGTGAAAAACAGATTCTTGTTGAAAGCACCCGCCTTGCGCTTCTTGATCTTGCAGGGTATTACAGAAGCCTTTTCAAAATTCCTGTTATAGGTATTACAGGCAGCGTGGGAAAAACAACAACAAAAGAAATGACCCACGCTGTTATGTCTGCTAAATATAACACCCTCAAAAACGAGGGCAATCTTAACAATGAAATCGGAGTTCCGCTGACTCTTTTCAAGCTTGAGCCGACTCACGAAGCGGCTGTTATTGAAATGGGAATGAGCGGCTTTGACGAGATTTCACGAATGACAAAGGCGGTTAAGCCCGATTTGGCTGTTATCAGCAACATCGGTGTTTCGCATATCGAAAAACTCGGCTCAAGGGAAGGTATCCTCAGAGCCAAGCTTGAAATTCTCCACGGTATGAAGGAAAACGCTCCCGTTATTCTCAATGCCGATGATGATATGCTTATAACCGTTCGCCCCGGCGCGCATCCGGTTGTTTATTACGGAATTAAAAATGAGAAATCTGATTTTAAGGCATTTGATATAACCTCCAAGGAAAATGAAACCGAGTTGACTGCTGGTTTCAAAGGCGGTTCGGGCAGGGTGAGCCTGCCTTTCCCGGGCCGTCATAATGTATATAATGCGCTGGCTGCAGTTGCTGCAGGTTCTTTTTTCGGCATTGAGGCTCTCGAAGGCTTTGAAGCCCTGAAAAAATATGTTCCCGCAGGTATGCGCCAGAGAATTAATAAAAAATTCGGAATGACCTTTATCGAGGATTGCTATAATGCAAGTCCCGATTCTCAGGCGGCGGCTCTTGCTGTTTTGGGCAGCATGAATGCAAAACGAAAAATTGCCGTTATCGGAGATATGCTTGAGCTTGGTGAGGTTAGCGAAAAGGCTCATTATGAAGTTGGTAAAAAAGCGGCAGAAAACGGTGTTGATGCTGTTTTTACTTATGGCGAGCGTTCACTTGAAACAGCAAAAGGTGCAAGCGAAGGAAATGTTCCTTTGGTTAAGAGCTTTCTTGATAAAGAAGAGCTTGCAAAGGAGCTTATCGCATGGCTTAGCCCTGAGGATGCTGTTTTGTTTAAAGCAAGCAGAGGCATGAAATTAGAGGATGTTATTTATTCCGTCTATCAGGCCTTTGAAAAGAAAGATTAATTCTGCCTGAAGGGAATGTTTTTATGAGAACCGCCGCTGTAATACTGACCGCAGGTGTTGCGGGAGTTGCCGTTACCGGCGGTTTAGGTTTTGCTATGATACCGTGGCTCAAAAAGCTTGAATTTGGGCAGAAATATTTGGAATTTCCAGCGCATCGCAGCGGCAAGCAGGGTGTGCCTGCAATGGGCGGGCTTATGCTCATTGTCGGAGCCTGTTGCGCAATTGTTTTGGCGGCGGCAACCGATAAAATTGCGGGCGGCGATATAGCCGCATCGGGAAGTCTTGTTCCCGAGGAAATGTACACAAAGCTTTGGAGCGGAGTTATGGCTGCTCTTGCATTCGGGCTTATCGGATTTATTGATGACTATATAAAGACTGTTAAACATCAGAATATAGGCCTGTCGGTTAAACAGAAAACGGTTATGCAGTTTTTTGTGAGCCTTGCTTATTTATGCAGTCTGTATATGGGGATGAACGGCGCACCGTATATGTATATTCCCTTTGTCGGTGCGGTTGAAACAGGATTTTTTTACTGGATTTCAGGAATAATTATTTTATATGCAGCGGTAAATTCCGTTAACATAACGGATGGGGTTGACGGTTTATGCACCTGCACAGCTTTACCTGCGTTTGTTTCAATTGGTATTATTGCTGCTCTTAAAGGATTGTTTGGCTTTTCCATGGCAGCAGCAGCGCTTGCAGGGGCATGCTTTGGCTTTGCTCTTTGGAACAGGAATCCCGCCAAGGCATTCATGGGAAATGTCGGTTCAATGTTTTTGGGCGGCATGCTTGTTGCTCTTTCTTATGCAATCAGCTGTCCGCTTGTTTTGCTGCTCGCAGGAGCGGCTTATGCCGTTGAGGGAGCATCGGTTCTTTTGCAGATTGTTTATTATAAAAAAACAGGCGGCAAAAAGCTTTTAAAAATGGCTCCGATTCACCGCCATTTTGAGATTTGCGGCCGCAGTGAAAAGAAAATTACAGTGGTTTTTACCGTTATCAATATTTTTGGCGGTGCAGCCGCCGTTGCCGTTATGTATTACGGCGGATATATTTTATGATGAAGGAGGAGAGGGCTTGCAACAGGAAATTCTTGCTCATTTCGGTATATTTTATTTGATAAAAGATTTGTTCAAGGGCAAAAAGAAGCTGAAAGACTGCTTTGCCTCAGGCCCTTTGGATATAACATTTTTGGCGCTTGTTATTGCGCTGCTTACCGTCGGAATTGTTATGATGTTTTCGGCAAGCTACGTTAATGCGTGGTATGATTCCGACGCGAATAATGACCCGTATTATTATGTGAAAAAACAGCTTTTTTACGCGATTCTGGGAACAGTTTTGATGATTGCCGTTTCACGCGTGAAATCCGATGTTTTCAGAGATGCATCGGGAGTGGTGATGATAATAGCCCTCCTGCTGCTTCTTTATGTTTTGATTAATCCCTATGAAGTTCCCGGCAAGGAGCAGTTCAAGCGCTGGATGTGGGTGCCTGTTATCGGCACATTTCAACCGTCTGAAATAGCAAAGCTTGCTCTTATAATGTTTTTGGCATTCAGCATGGAGCGTCATCATAAAAAAATTGAAAAAAATGCATGGATGATAGTTCCTTACGGTCTGGTGATTGTTGCGGTTTGCGTTTTGGTTTATCTTGAAAATCATGTTTCAGGAACTTTGCTTATTCTCGGCATCGGTGTTGCCATGATGTTTTTCGGCGGCATAAAGATGCGCTGGTTTGCAATCGGAGCAGCGATTGTTGCGGTTGTGGGAATATGGTTTGTTTTTAATGCGGATAAATTCCTTGAGGGCTATGCCAGCGAAAGAATAAGAATCTGGCTCAAGCTTCTTTTTAACGAAGAACTCACCGCGGCGGAAACAAGAGGCTCCGGCTGGCAAAGCCTCCAGTCTCTCTATGCTATCGGTTCAGGCGGCCTTTTCGGCCTCGGTTTCGGTAATTCCAAACAGAAGCACATGTATTTGCCCGAGCCTCAGAATGATTTCGTTTTTGCTGTTGTTTGTGAAGAACTCGGTTTTGTCAGAGCACTTCTCATTATCTTGCTTTTCATTCTGCTTGTGGGCAGAGGCTTTATAATCGGCCTGAGAGCCAGAAGCAGATATGAAGCTTTGCTTGCAATGGGTATAAGCTTCCAGGTTGGCTTGCAGGCGGCGCTCAATATCGCGGTTGTAACCGCAACCGTGCCTAACACGGGTATAAGCCTTCCTTTTTTCAGCTACGGCGGCACGGCTCTTGTTATTTTGCTTTTCGAAATGGGAATAGTTCTTTCAATATCAAGAAACAGTGAAAGGAAAATTAAAAATGCTCGATAACAAACGAATCCTTATTGCGGCAGGCGGAACGGGCGGCCACATCAACCCCGCTCTCGGCACCGCAGGATACATAAAAGAAAAGCATCCGAATACACAGATAGTTTTTGTCGGCACTGCCGACAAAATGGAGGCTCGCCTTGTTCCCGAAGCGGGTTATGAACTGAGAACAATTGAAATCAGCGGATTTTGGCGCAGTTTTTCACCCGAAGCGATAAAGCACAATATCGGAACGCTCAGCAAGCTTTTAAAATCCTCGTCACAAGCAAAAAAAATAATCAAGGATTTTAAGCCCGATCTTGTTATCGGATTTGGCGGCTATGTGAGCGGTCCCGTTCTCAGAATGGCGGCGAAGATGGGCATTCCCACGGCTATTCATGAGCAAAATGCCTTCCCCGGTGTAACAAATAAAGCTCTTGCAGGCAAGGTTGACAGAGTTATGCTTACCGCTATCCAGGCAGAAAAGCATATAACCTCTAAAAATCCCTGCGTTCTTACCGGTTTGCCGATAAGAGGCGATATTCTTAAGGGTGACAGGGATTTTGCGCGCGCGGAGCTTGGATTAACCTATAAACCGCTGATTCTCTCCATGGGTGGCAGTCTGGGCGCAAAGCCCGTTAACGATGCTGTTATGGGGCTTATACTCAATAAATACAAGGATAACGATTGTGTATTCCTTCATGCAACAGGTAAAAATGCCGAGCAGTTTAAGCAGGAACTTGAAAAGAACGGTGTTGACCTCAAGGCTAACAACAACATAAGAATTGTTGAATACATTGATATTCCAAAGTGCCTGCCCGCTGCTGATTTGGTTATCGGTCGTTCAGGCGCAAGCACTCTGAGCGAATTGCAGGCGCTGGGTAAGCCTTCAATACTTATCCCTTCGCCCTATGTTACAGAAAATCATCAGTATCATAACGCGATGGCGCTGGTTGATAACGGCGCGGCAGAGATTCTTGAAGAAAAAGACCTTTCAGCTGAAAGCCTGACAGAAAAAGTTAACGCACTTCTTAAGGATAAACACAGGCTTGAAAAAATCGGAATGTGCGCCAAGGGCATGGCGGTTCTTGATGCAACGGAAAGAATATACGAAACTCTTTGTGAAATAGTTTGATTATCACACAATTCACGCTTCCTGAATAATATGGAACAGACCCTTTATTAAAGGAGCGTGGGTTATGAAAAAAATCGTTGTAAACGGCGGCAAACCTCTTGACGGCAGCATAGATTTGCAGGGCTCAAAGAACAGTTCGCTGCCAATACTTTCAGCGGCTGTTGCAGTTGAAGGGATAAGCGTTATACATAATTGCCCCGATTTGACAGATGTTACCGCGGCATTGAAAATACTTGAACATATCGGCTGTAGGATTAAGCGCGAAGGGCATACTGTTATTATTGACAGTTCCTGTGCAAACCGCTTTGATATCCCCGAAAAGCTGATGCGTGAAATGCGCTCATCAATTGTATTCCTCGGTGCGCTTCTTGCAAGGTTCGGCGCGGCGTCGGTAACTTCTCCGGGCGGCTGCGAAATCGGACTTCGCCCTATTGATCTGCATCTTTCGGCGTTGCGAAGAATGAACGCCGAAATTGTTGAGGCGGGCGGGCAGCTTGATTGCATGGTGAAAGGCGGACTTCACGGATGCAATATAACCCTTGCATTTCCAAGCGTCGGTGCAACGGAAAATATTATGCTTGCGGCGATGGGAGCAAAGGGAGAAACGGTAATAACAAACGCTGCAAGAGAGCCTGAGATAACCGATCTTGCTGATTATCTTCAAAAATGCGGTGCTGATATCAGCGGAGCGGGGCAGAGCGTGATACGCATAAAGTGTACAAAAAAGCTTTGCGGTGCGGAGCATGAAATTATCCCCGACAGAATAGTTGCCTCAACCTATATGGCATGTGCGGCAACAACGGGCGGCAAAATAGCGGTTAGCGGTGTTATAAAAGAGCATCTTGCTCCTGTTACCTGTGTTTTTGAAACAGCAGGATGCAATGTTTCTTTTTGCGGCAGGGAGCTTGTTGTTAATGCTCCAAAGCAGATATCAAGGGTAAAGTACCTCAGAACAATGCCTTATCCGGGATTTCCCACGGATTCGCAGGCGATAATTATGGCGATGCTTGCAAGGGCAAAGGGAACAAGCATAATATCTGAAAAAATATTTGAAAACCGTTTCAGGCACGTGCCTGAGCTTATAAAAATGGGTGCGGATATAAGAGTTGAGGACGGCTGCATTGCAGTTGTTGAGGGTGTTGAAAGGCTTCACGGCGCAAGAGTGACGGCAAGCGATTTAAGGGGCGGCTGTGCGTTGATTGTGGCGGCATTGGGTGCGTGCGGCGAAACTGTTGTTGATGAAATTCATCATATCGACAGAGGCTGCGAATCGATTGAACAAAGTCTTTCAAAACTTGGTGCGGATATAAAAAGAGAATAAAATAAAATGGCGGGATTGGAATGAACAGAGAATTTCAGCAGGAAAGAGAAGGCAGGCTGACGCCTGAAGAAAGACAACTCAGAGTTAAGAAACTGAAAAGAAAAAGAAGATTCAGGATGGCTGTTGTTACAGTCGGATTTTTCCTGATTTTAAGCATTATTATAAGCCCGATTTTACTTTTTGCCTTGTTCAGGGTGAAAACCTTCACGGTGGAGGGTGCGGTGCCTTATTCAAACGATGAAATAATAGCGGCAAGCGGAATTTCAATCGGCAAGAGTTTGCTTTTTGCTGATTTGGATGAGGCTGCTGAAGCAATTGAAAAAAATCTGCCTTATACAGACAACGTGGTTTTAACGCGTAAACTGCCCAGCGGCATTGTTATACGTTCGGAATCAACATCAAAGGCATTTGCCGTTGAGCTTTCGGGCGGAATGTATGCTTTGACGGACAGTAATCTGAAGGTGCTGGAGCTTTCGGGCTTTGTTCCCGAAGGCATAACACTTGTTTCCGGTGCGGTTCCTGTGAAATCATCAACAGGTGAGATACTTTCGTTTGTTGCAGATAATGAAGAAGAGGATAAAAAGAAATCTGATGACGAAACGGAAATTAAAGATAAAATGCTTGATCTTCTTCTTGAAATGACCGGGGGAATCACCGAAAACAAAATCAAAGATATTGACTATATCAGCATTACCGACACAAAGAACATTTATATGATATATCAAAAGAGGATTGTTCTTGAACTTGGTGACAGCTCCGATATGGCAGCGAAGCTTTCGCTTGGCGGCAGGGTAGTTAATGAAGAAAACGATATTGACCCTTCAAAATGCGGAACCATTGATTTATCAATAACCAAACAGGCAACGGTTGCCCGCGCTGATTTTGAGGATATTCCGGAGCTTGTGGAATACGGCAAGCTTTACATGGAAAATATTAGTGAGCGCGAAGAACAGGAAAACAACGCGGAAAACGCGGAAAATTCAGCTGAAGAATAAGCGCATTTTGTTATATTTAAGGTAAAATATATATAAAATGTAAAAAATACATTAAAATAGCAATAAATTTTTAATTTGTCCTTGTTTTTTTTGAAAATACATGGTAATATAATTCTGTTTAATAGTCTTATAATAAGGAAAAATAAAACCACAGGGGGTCATACCAATGGCATTTGAAATTGATAATGATTTTGAGAGTGCGGTTCAGATAAAGGTAATCGGTGTCGGCGGCGGCGGCGGAAACGCCGTTAACAGAATGATAAACTCGGGCGTTCTCGGCGCTGAGTTTATTGCTGTCAACACAGACAAGCAGGTTCTTGTTCACTCCAAGGCTACCCACAAGATTCAGATTGGCGAAAAGTCAACTCACGGCCAGGGCGCAGGCGGCAAGCCTGAAATCGGCGCAAAGGCTGCAGAAGAAAGCAGAGATTCCATTGCCGATGCTCTTAAGGGCACAGATATGGTATTTATTACCACCGGCATGGGCGGCGGCACAGGCACAGGCGCTGCTCCCGTAATTGCTCAGGTTGCCAAGGATATGGGCTGCCTGACCATCGGCGTTGTTACAAAGCCCTTCAAGTTTGAGGGCCGCAGAAGGATGCTTCTTGCTCAGGACGGCATTTCAAAGCTTGCAGAGCATGTTGACAGCCTTATCGTTATTCCTAACGACAGACTTCGTGCACTTGACGACAGAAAGAAGACCATCGCTGAAGCTTTTGCAGAGGCAGACGAAGTTCTTCTCCAGGGCGTTAAGAGCATTTCAGAGCTTATTAAAGTTCCCGGCTTTATCAACCTTGACTTTGCCGACGTAACAAGCGTTATGAAGGATGCAGGCTATGCTCACATGGGTGTTGGCCGCGCAAAGGGCAAGGACAAGGCAGAAACCGCAGCAAACGCAGCAGTTTCCAGCCCGCTTCTTGAAACATCAATCGCAGGTGCAAAGGGTGTTATCATCAGCATCACAGCTTCTGATGACGTTGACCTTGAAGATGTTGAAAATGCAGCAGAAATCATCACCGCCAAGGCTCATGAGGATGCCAACATCACATGGGGTATCGCATTCGATCCCGACCTTGACGATGAAATGGTTATCACCGTTATCGCAACCGGCTTTGATTCAAAGGCTCAGGAACCCGCAAAGCCTGCCGTTGCAGCAAATCCCTTCCTTTCGGCAGTTAATAAGGCTCCCGAAGCAGCAGCTCCCGTTGCAGCTCCTGCACAGCCCAAGCCCGTTGAGGCACCCGCAGCTCCCGTTGCTTCTTCAGGCCCCAGCATTCCTCACTTCGGTTCATCCGCAAGCAGCAACAATGAAACAGCAAACACCGCTGCTCCCGCAAAGGAAGAAACCGCTCCCAAAGCAAACGACAGCTTTGATGATGACCAGTTCTATATCATGATTAATGACATAATCAAGGGTAAAGACGGCAAATAAGATAAAATTAAGACCTGCATCAACTGATGCAGGTCTTTTTTTATCTCCATATAACCCAGAGAAGGATATATCCTGTTATAACTGCTGCGAGGGTGAATGGTACGCCGTATTTCATAAAGGTTGTTGCTTTGACTTCGTAGCCTTCTTTGCGCAGAATGCCGATGCCGGCTATGTTGGCGCTTGCTCCGATGGGAGTGAGGTTGCCTCCGAGGGTTGCGCCGCAAAGAAGTCCGTAATAGAGAAGCTTCGGTTCAATTCCGATATCCATGGCAATAACCGGAACAATTGAAAGCATTGTTGCCGTGTAGGGGATGTTGTCAATGAACGCAGAAAGGATAACCGACATCCAAACAATAATTGTGAACACAAGGAAAGCTGAGCCGGAGCCAAGGTTGGCAATTGCGCTGCCGATAACGTCAATAACGCCGGCGCTCTTGACACCGCCGATAACAACGAAAAGGCCGACGAGCAGGAAGATGGTGTAATAATCTATTTCCTTGAAAGCCTGTTTAACTCTTTCAGTATTCTTTTTAACAAAAAGCTCGCGGATAACTCCGATAAGAAAGAAACCGATGCAGATGATGCCGTTTGTTATGTCCGGCTTATAAAATTGTCCTTCAGCAGCTCCGTCTTTATAGGGGATAAACGAAACTGCAATAAGGGCGATAACTGTTCCGAGCAAAAGGAACGAGGGAAACTTATCTTCAACCTTTGTGCGACTGTTAAAGCTGATGGGTGCGTTTTCTTTTCTGAACATGAAAAGAAGTATTATCGCACTCACAACAGCACCTGCCTGAACAACCCAGAACATGCCGGGTTTACCGCTGTCCACAAAGAAATCTGAAAAGTCGAGGTTTGCCTGCTTTGCAAGCAGAATTGATGTTGTGTCGCCAACAAGTGTTGCCGCGCCCTGAAGATTGGATGAAACTGCAATGCAGATTATAGAAGAAACGGGCGAAACATTCAGCTTTTTGCAGAATGCGAGTGCAACGGGTGCAATCATAAGAACCGTTGCAACGTTGTCAACAAAAGCGGAAACAATGCCGGCGAAAAGCGACATTGCAACAACCGCCCATTTCATGTTGGGCATTTTGGAAATCAGAATGTCAGACATCAGCTGCGGCATCTTTGATTCAATAAAAAGGAAAACAGTGCCCATCGTTCCGGCTATCATCATAACAACGTTCCAGTCAATTTCTGCCAATGCCTGAGTTATGCCGTAGGTGTATGTTCCGCCGGCAACGTTGAAGAAATCAGCGCCGAAAAGCGTGGGATTAACTGCCTGAATAATGCCAAGGATAACAAAAATTGCTGCACCGCCGATGGCGGCATAGGGTCTGATTTTTTGAAATGCCATCATCAGAATATATGTGACGGCAAAAATAATCAGGGCGGTGACGGTGATTTGACTCATAAATTTCTCCTTTGAGTCTGCAACAAAAAAGGCAGAATCCGTGAAATACGGATTCTGCCTGAAATTTCGGGTATAGCACACCAAAATACAGTTCATAACAAATAGAATGCAACGGCATTCTATGACAGACTCCACCACTTATTTTGAACTGCGTTATGGATTATACTACACAATGACACGAAAGTCAACCGAATTAATTGTTCTAAAAGATAAAATTTTATCAAAAAGCTTCAACTGCTGCTTTTTCTGCGGCAAGACCTTTTTTGTAGTTTTCAAGGAATGCCTTGAAGCCTTCGATATCATCGGCATCGGGTGAGATTGAAGTTGAATCCTGACCTGCGAAAACTTTCTTTTCAAGGTATTCGTCAAGAGTCTCGTTTTCACCTTTGCTTACCATATATTCTGCGAGGATTGCAACGCCCCAGGGGCCGCCTTCGCCCGCAGTTTTCATAACGGAAACGGGAGCATTAAGGGCTGCACCCATGATTTTCTGGCCTGCAACGGGAGCTTTGAAGTAGCCGCCATGGCCGAGAATGCGGTCAATTTTAACATCTTCGTCAGCAAGAATTTCCATGCCGATGCTGAGAGTTGCGGCAGCTGATGAAAGCTGAACTCTTGCAAAGTTTTCAAGAGTGAACTTGCTGTCAGGTCCTCTGAAGAACAGGGGTTTGCCGCTGTCAAGACCTGTGATAACTTCGCCGGAGAGGTAGTTATATGCCACGAGGCCGCCGCAGTCCTTATCGCCCTCAAGAGCTTTTTCAAACATTTTGTCGAGAACCTTATAAATGCTGATATCCATCCCGAGAGCCTTGCACATTGAGGTGAACATGCTTGCCCATGCATCAATTTCGCCCGAGCAGTTGTTGCAGTGAACCATGGCAACGGGCTTACCTGCGGGGGTGGTTACCATATCAATTTCCGGATAAAGCTTTGAGAGAGCTTTTTCAAGAACAACCATAAGGAATATGGATGTGCCTGCGGAAACGTTGCCTGTTCTGACGGCAACAGAGTTTGTTGCAACCATGCCTGTGCCTGCGTCGCCTTCGGGAGGGCAAAGGGAGATTCCGGCCTTGAATTCGCCTGTGGGGTCAAGAAGAAGTGCACCTTCTTCGGTGAGTGTGCCTGCATTTTCGCCAGCAACAAGCACCTTGGGAAGAATGTTTTCTATGTTCCAGGGGAATTCCGAAACCTTTTCGGAAAACAGGTTAAGCATTTTTTTATCGTAATCGTTGGTTTCGCTGTCTATGGGGAACATACCTGAGGCTTCGCCAACGCCGATAACCTTGTTGCCCGTGAGCTTCCAATGAACATAAGCAGCGAGAGTAGCAATGAAATCAACATCTTTAACATGTTCTTCTCCGTTGAGAATTGCCTGGTAAAGATGAGCAATGCTCCAACGCTGGGGAATGTTGAAGTTGAAAAGTGCGCTGAGTTCCTCCGCGGCCTTTGCGGTTATGGTGTTTCTCCATGTTCTGAAAGGCGCAAGTTGGTTTCCGTCCTTATCAAAAGCAAGGTATCCGTGCATCATTCCGCTTATGCCGAGTGCGCCGACGGTTGTGAGCTTTACGCCGTATTTTTCAGCAACATTCTTTTTGAGAGCTGCGAAAGCGCCCTGCAAGCCTTTCCAAACCTGCTCAATTGGATAGGTCCAAACGCCGTTGTCATAGCTGTTTTCCCAATCATAGCTGCCTGAGGCTATAGGTTCGTGATTCTTGCCTATAAGAACGGCCTTTATTCTTGTTGAACCGAATTCAATGCCGAGAGCGGTCTGAGCGGTTTCGATTGCTTGCTTTATTTTTTCCATATTGATATCACTCCAATAAGTATATATATATTAATAATATCAAAATCACAGCCTGCCGTCAAGGCTGTGAACGGCATGAATTTTTGAAAAGTATCTTGTTTAATCTAAATTGTTTCTTCGAGGTTGAAATTTTTGGTTTGTTTTGCTATAATAAAATTTATATTATTGAAACAACAAAAACAACATGAATCAGGAGGAATCGTATGAATTTAGTCGGAATGGCAAAAGACGGTGTTTCAAAGGTGAAAACCTATTGGAAGACGCCGCCGCTCGGAAAGTACATGAATTTCAAGGAAATTGCTTCTTTGGCAGGCGGCGGAATAGGTGTTAAATTTATTATAACCTGTATTTCAGCCGTGCTTCTTTCAGCAACAAATGTTTTCGTTGGCAACACAATCGGCATTGAACCGATGAATATGTATTATATATATATTCTTGCGGTTATCATAAGCTTCCCGCTGACGATGTTAAGGGCTTATATTATTGACAACGCCCGAAACAGGAAAGGAAAGTACAGACCTTACATGCTCACCATGGGCTTGCCCACGGTTGTTCTTGCCATAGGCTATTTCTGGATGCCCTATGAAAAAATGGAGAGTCAGCTCACAAAATGTATAGTTGTTCTTCTTTTTAACATCGGTTTCCAGTTCTTTTATAATTTCCTTTATGATGCTTATGACAACTACATAGTTGTTCTTTCCCCCAACACTCAGGAACGCGCAAACGTTTCCTCAATCAAATCCGTTACGGATTCGTTTGCACCCACAATAACAAATGCAATCATTCCGTTGCTTGCCACTTCTATTATTGGCACAAACAACCTCAACGATATCAGGATTTACCGATATATTTGGCCGCCTATTCTTATTATCGGCTTCCTGTTAAGTGTTATAGTTTATGTTAACACCGAGGAAAAAATCGTTCAGGCAAAGACTCACGTTGTTCAGATAAAATTCATGGATGCTCTTCGCGCGGTTGCCAAAAACAAGTATTTCTGGGTTATTTCGCTTGCGGGATGGCTCGGCTTCCTTGAGGGTTCATACGCCAATATTCTTAACTGGCTCTATTCATATCAGCATGCCTGCACGGGTGGCGAATATTCTCTCATTGTTACCATTTACGGTAACGCTTCTCTTTGGGGAATGCTTCTTGCTCCTTTGTCTATCAAAAAGATTGGCAAAAAGAATACCCTTATTTTAACAAATGCGATGAATATTGTCTTTATCGCCCTGATTTACCCCGTTGTTAAATATGCTGACATGCGCGTTATGATTTGGATTGTTATGATTTGCCTTTGGTTCAATGCTCTTGTAGGCTCCTTTGCGCATATTCTTACCCCCAGCCTTAACGGTGATATCCGTGACTATCAGCAGTATATCACCGGTGAAAGAATCGACGGCATGTTTGCGGCAGTAGGTCTTATCGGTAGCGTTATAACAATGATTACAAGCTCGGTTCTTCCGGCGATTTATGAAAAAATCGGCTTTAACGAAACAAAGCTTGCCGCGCTTCTTCCCGAGATTATTGCCCAGGAAGGCGAACTTGTTGACCCCACAAATGTTTATAATGTTCTTTATCACAGAGAAACATTCATAAGCATTTTCGGCGTTCTTATTGCAGTTTCGATTCTCGGTGCGGCAATGAATGTTATTCCTTACTTCTTCTATGACCTCTCAGAGGTTAAGCAGCAGGGTATGATTAAGGTTCTTAAAATCCGTGCTCTTTTTGAAGACTATGGTAACGGTGTTCTTAAGGATAAAGACCTTGTTGAAGCGATTGAAGCTATCAGAGAAGCAAATGATCTTGCAGATGCTGTTCCCGCTGATCTTAAGGCTCTTAAAGCTGCAAAGAAAAAGGCTTCGGGTAAAGATGAAAAGAAGGCTGCAAGGAAAGCATACAAAGAGGCGGTTGAGTTTAATCAGAAAATTGAAATTTCAAAGTTTGTTCTCGACGAAATGAATCGTTTCAATACTCCTTACGGCAGAATGCAGCTTGAAGATGCACGCAAAACCGCTCACGCAGGCTTCGGCGCGATTTACAGCTATGACAAAGCCGAGCTTGCAGAGGCAAGAAAGCTTCCCTCATCAACACCTGAAGAGAAGGCTTACAGAAAAGAGGCTGTTTCAAGAGCCAAGGAATTTATTGATGCAAAGAAAGCCGCTGCAAAATATTATTCAAACAATATTGTTGAGTTTGATGTTTCTTTGTTTGAAAAGCTTTTTGAAAAAGAAGATGCTCTTAATGAAAAGCTTCAGGAAACATACCAGAAGCTTTATAAAGCCCGTGATAAAAAGGATAAAGCAAAGATTGCACGCTATATGCAGGAGCTCAAGGATATCAAGACATTACAGAAGGCTCTTGAAAAAGAAATCAAGCAGGCAACAAATGACAATTCTGTTTACAACCGAGCTGCAAGACCTATCATCAAAGCTGAAAAGCTTGTTACACAGAGCGAAAACTATTCAAGATTTGATGAAATCGCCGCAATGTATGACGAGGCTAAGGCGCGTTATGAGCAGGCACAGGCAGATGCCGTTGCAGAAGCAGCTCGCATAGCTGCCGAAGAAAAAGCTTATGAGGAAAAGCTTAAGGCAGAAAAAGCCGCAAAGAAAATGAAAAAATAAATTTAAAAGACCTTTCACTTTTCGGTGAAAGGTCTTTTTGCGTCTGTTATTCGATTCCTTTCAGTTCTTCCGGAATGTCGGGCTCGGCGTTTTCCGTGCTTAATGCTTCTTCGATTATTGAAATCTCATCATCTTCTACAGATGTTTCCGAAGTGTCTTCGGGAAGATCAAGCTCAACGCTGACGGTTTCTTGCGGGAAATCAGCTTCTGCTGTTGTGACTGCAACGGGAACAAACGGAGCGTTAACGTTTTTCTTTCTGCGCTTTGCAAATATGATTGCTGCTGCAATAAGAGCAACAACTGTCAAAGCGGAGATGCCTGCGCCGAGAAGGAGTCCCTGCGGCATGAAGCTGAGCTCAATTGTGTGTTCGCCTGCGGGAAGGTTGAAGCAAAGGTATGCATCCTGAAGAACAACATAATCATCCTCTGCAATTTCAACTCCGTCAATTTTCACAGTCCAGCCCTTATCATAGGGGATAGAAGTGAAGAAAAGTGCATCGGTATCAGATGAAACCGTTCCGCTGATTTTTGTTTCCTCAAAAGAAGAAACGTTAAGCTGGCGGCTCTTGAGAATTTCATAGCCTTCGTTCAACTTGTCGTCGTTCACATAATACGGATAAAAATCAATATAGCCGTAGTCGCTGTCCTCAATGGTGATAACAACCATAATATCTTCTTCGGGTTCAACAATGCCGAGGTCATAGATATAAGGCTCGTCGGTATATTGCGTGAATTCCTCGCCGTCCTTGACTATGCGAATGCTGTCGAAGTCATAGGAGTTAACGTAAAGATAGCAGTGCTTTGTTTCGTCTGTTTTGAGGATGAAGGTCAGCTCGCCTTCGCCTTCACCGCTTTTGGTGTAATAAATATCGCCTGTTTCAAGCCCCGATGTGATTTCGTCCATGTTGTAATATTGGATATCGTCAATGCGCATCATTCCGAAAACATCGGAAACGCCTGTTGAATATTCAAACCAGTCGCTCTGAACGGTGAACGGATTTGTCATATCCGTCTGCCAATCTTTGAGTTCATCATTAACCGCAAATCCGATGGGCAGGAAGTATTCGTTTTCATAAGCGGTGAATTTGCCTGCGCTCATAAGCTGGTTATAATAGTCGTCCTCAACGATAACGTTTTCGTCGTTGTCAACAACATATTTGAGCGAGTGCATCATGTTATATATCGGGGTCTGCAAATGATATGTGTAGCTGTTGATATAGTTGCCGTAGATGCCCAAATCACTCTGAACGTTTGAAAGCCTTTCATAAGCCATCGACGAGAAGGTTGAAACACCGTTGTAGCCGTACCATGCGGGGTCCATTCTGGCTCTGTTATAGGTTAAATCCATGCGATAGAAGTCTGTGCCGTCATATTCATCAAGCTGCTGCTTGAGTGATTCAAAATCGCCGTAGTCGCCGACAAAATTGGATTTAATCTGATCCATACTGTAGCGGTCTGTGTTTGCACATGAAACTTCGCCAATAACGCAGCAGAGAAGCAAAACCGCAACTGCAGACTGCTGATATTTCGGATCTTTCATCAGAGCAAATACAAGGCAGTAGGTAACAACAAAAACAATGCTGATAAGAACGGTTATTTCTTCAACATTCTTTGAGCCGAGTTCCTGAACAAGAATTATGAAGCCGAGAACTCCGAGCCCTGCGCCGAGTATTGCGCGCCCGCTGAACTCATGCAGGCGAGTGAAGGCTTTATATGCAAGCATGAGAAGAATGAATGAATACATGAATGACCAGCGGTAAGGAAGGTCATTGGGGTAGTGAAAACCGTGCCAGATATAGTTGATAATGTTAACGTTGAAGCTGAAATAAATGATTCCGAGCAGGGCAACATTTGCAACCTTTTCTTTAATGGGAACAGACCTTGTGAAAAGATAAAGGGGAACAAGAATAACCGTTGCAATTCCGCAATAGATATTGGGAAGAACGTCCTCTCCGCTGCTGCGGATTGTGGGCTCAACGCTTGCAAGGTGGTTTGCGAGGAAGTCAAAAACAGAATAATAGGATTCGTAAGTTGTGGGGAAAGTGCCTGAGGTTGCCGAGCAGTTTCTGAGGATAAGGAAAGTCGGAATGAGAGAAACTGCAACAAGTCCTGCTGCGGCAATGCTTGAAAATGCAAACGTGAAGCCGCTTCTGAGGAACAGACTGCCTTTGATTTTGTCTTTAAAACTGTATTTTTTCTCGCCGTTTTCATCAAAGGTATAGGGTGTTGAATCAACAAGAGAGGTAGCTTCGTTTTTGCTGAAATAATAAACAATGAAATACAAAACCGAGAATATGCAGGTCATGTATCCCATATAATAGCTTGAAAGCAGAGTGAGCGCAAGAAAAGCTATATAGACCTTTGCGTTGCGCTTGTTGATGATGTTTTCAATGCCGAGGATAACGAGCGGGAAATAGACCATCGCATCAATCCACATAACGTTCCAGTAATATGCGATAAAATAGCCGCACATTGCGTAAAGAACACCGAAAGCAGCTGTTGTATAGTCGTGTCTGCCTTGGGATTTTTTAAGATAGTATGTGAAAGATGCAGCTGAAAGCGCTGCCTTTGCAATTATCATGCCTGCGATTGCTTCGGGCATATTCTCATGGCCAAGCAAAAGCATGATGATTGCCGTCGGGCTGGAAAGATAGTTGAAAAAGTTACCGAGGAACGGTGAACCCAAACCTGTCTGCCATGAATAAAGAAAGGTTTGAAGGTTTGTTACTCTGTCGTAAAATTCGGCAAACAACGGGCCGTACTGATGATAGAGATCCATTCTCAGAATGGTTGTTTCTCCGAAAGGGAAAAGGTCATAGCAATAGTATACAAGCATCATAACTCCGATTGTGCAGGCACAAGAAAGCCAGCAAAATGCGTTGTTGCTGAAAAAACGCTTGAACACAGACTGCTTTTTATCAAGACGAGTCATAAAAAATTCCTCCATAGTTAATTATTACCGTAATCATAATTAATATATCATAATATGATGTACATTTCAAGTGAACAATCTGTAAATACCGTGTTCTATTTGCGGACAAGGAGCCATATATTTTACAAACGGAACAGAAAGGGCAGGGATGTTTACGGATAATTCAGAGCGTTTTAATATTGCCGTGCAGAGCCTTTCACGGCGGATTTCGGATTCGTTTCTTTCTCTTGAAAAAAATGAAAAAGAAAGGATAAGGGAGATAAGGCTCAGATGCCGAATGCCGGTTGTTGCAACAACAGAGGCAGGCGCGGAATTTATTTTACCGGCAGGCAGGCTGACACAGGTTTATTCCGACCTCGTGCTGAAAGCCGATGAAAGCGAGCTGGAAGAAACTTTTAAAAGGCTTTGCGGATATTCGGTTCACAGTTTTAAAGATGCAATAAACAGGGGATACATAACAATTGCAGGCGGCCACAGGGCAGGCGTTGCGGGAACGGCGGTTACGGAAAACGGAAAAGTGACGGCCGTGAGGGATGTTTGTGCAATTAATCTGAGAATAGCGCGTGAAATAAAGGGCGCGGCAGATGAAATATTCAAAGCTGAGTTTTCTCGCGGACTTTGCTCTGTCATTATTGCAGGGCCGCCTTCAAGCGGAAAAACAACAATTCTCAGGGATTTGACACGCCGCTTATCTGATGTAAAGGGCGGCAGATTTTATAAGACGCTTGTTTGTGACGAACGCGGAGAAATCGGCGCATCGTTCTCGGGAATATCCCAGAATGATTTGGGAATTAACTGCGATTTGCTCACCTCATATCCCAAGAGCGACGGAATAATGATTGCTCTGCGTTCTTTTTCGCCGGATATTATTATTTGCGATGAGGTTGCTTCTTATGAGGAGGCACAGGCCGTTGAGATTGGAGTAAACAGCGGTGTGTGCTTTGCATTGAGCGTTCATGCCTCAAATGAAAGGGAACTTAAGGCCAAACCTGTTTTGCAAAAGCTGCTCAAAACAGGTGAATTCAGCAAGGTTGTTTTGCTCTCTGCGAAAAATATCGGAACTGTTGAAAAAGTATTCGGGGCGGGTGATTTGCTTGTTTAAAACAGCGGCAATGCTTCTTATAGCAGTCGGTTTTGCGCTTGGCGGGCGTTGGCTTGCGGCTTATCAGCAGAAACGTGTGGAGCTTATAGGCAGCGTTATTCTTATGCTTAATATTATTGAAAACCAGCTTCGCTTTGCTTGCTTGCCTGTTGCTGATTTGCTCAGAATAATAAGCGAAACGGGAAGTTTATCGGAACTGTGCTTTATAAAAAGCGTCAGAGAAAAAGTTTGTTTCGGCGAACCGTTTCCTGCAGCATGGCGCGAATGCGTTGAAAACGAAAAAGAGCTTTGCAAGCTTCTTGACGGCTGCGTGACGCATCTTATCAGGCTTGGGGACGATATAGGTTCAACGGATCTTGAGGGTCAGCTTTCCTGCTGCCGATATTACAAAGAGATTTTTGACGGCGAGCTTGCCGTTCAGCAGGAAAAGAGCCGAAAATATACAAAGCTTTTTCCTTCTCTTGGCCTTCTGGCGGGCATATCAGCGGCTATTCTCATAGTTTGAGGTGTTTTATGGATATAACAATTGTCATAAAAATCGCATCTGTAGGCATTCTTGTTGCCATTCTTAATTCGATTCTTGTTCGTTCAGGCCGCGATGACTATGCAATGATAACCATTCTTGCGGGCATAGTTGTTGTTCTGATGATGCTGATACCGCAGTTTACGGAATTGCTTTCCACGGTCAAAAACGTGGTTGATTTCTGATATGGATATTGTCAAAATTGCGTTTTGGGGTATTTTAACCGTTCTATTATATGGTCTTTTGCGGCAGCTAAAGCCCGAAATTGCGCCTCTTGTTGTTTTGGGCGGAGCAGCGGTGATTTTGATAACGCTGGCTGACAGCCTTTTTGATGTGTCGGGAAGCGTTGATGAAATGATGAGCCTTGCAGGGCTTGAAAAGGAAAATGTTTCAATTCTGATGAAAGCGCTTGGTATATGCGTTGTTACGCAGTTTGCGGCTGATGTTTGCTATGATAATTCATGCTCATCAATAGCGGCGGCTGTTGAGCTTGCGGGCAGGGTGGGTGCAATAGCATTGGCAATGCCTATGATAAAAACCGTGGCGCAGCTTGCGATAGGATTAATAAACGGCTGAATTTATGAATATAAAAAGAATAATATCAATAGTTTTATTTGCAACCCTGTTTGCCTTTTTCAGTCCGCGTGCGCTGGCGGCGAATACGGATGAATACTATAAGGAACAGCTTGAGGCGAGCGGCGCAGCGGATTTGTCGAATTATCTTTCGGAGGAAACGCAAGGTTATCTGAAAAAGCTCGGCTGCGAAGATATTGAATTTGAAAAGATACTTGAGGTTTCGCCAAAAGCCGTCTTTGAACTTCTTTGGAGTCTGATAACAGACGGTCTGGCAAAGCCGCTGCAGGGCTTTTTATTATCGGCCGGTGCGGTTTTGCTGATAAGTGTTTGCTCGGGATTTTTTCCTGATGAAGAAAAAAGCAAGTCGATTCTTAACATGATTTGCGGATGCTTCATAATAATCGGAATTTTTGAGCCGGCATTGCTGGGCGTAAAAGCTGCGGCTTCGGCAATAGGAGCATGCGCAGCATTTGAAAAGGCGCTGATACCCGTTCTTGCGGCAATTGTTACCGTCAGCGGTAATCCGACAATGGCTTTTTCTGTTCAGGGTGCTGCTTTTGCGGCGGCTGAATTCATAGAAGTTCTTGCAGAAAACTTTATTTTGCCGCTTGTCGGTATTTCGGGTGCTTTGGGAGTTACGGGAGCGATGCTACCCACATTGCGTCTTTCTGCCGTAAGCGAAATAATCAGGAAAACCATGACAACAGTGCTTGCTTCGGCTGCGGGACTTTTCACGGGCTTTCTTGCAATGAAAAGCTTGCTTGCTGCAAGTGGCGACAGCCTTGTGGCAAAAGGTGTGAAACTTGTTGCGAACACGTTTGTGCCGGTTGTCGGCGGAGCGTTGAGCGAGGCCTATGCTTCGATTGTCGGAAGCTTATCGTTGCTAAGAAGTGCGGTGGGAATTTATGCAATAATTGCATTTTTTTTGATTGGCGTGCCGATTGTGATTAATCTTGCACTTTGGGTTGTTTCAATGCGCTTTGCATGTGCGGTCAGCGACTTGCTTGATTGCCGCATTTGTTCCGAGGTGCTCAAAAATATTGCATTTGTGTTTTCAATGGTCAACACGCTGCTTATGCTCTGCATGGCGGTTTTTATCATTTCGGCAGGGCTTGCGGTGGCTATAAAGACAGGAGAATAAAAGAGATTGGATGCTTTCAGACAATGGGCGGCTTGCCTGATTATTGCGGCAGCGGCAGGGACTTTTGCCATGGCGGTTTCTCCGCGCGGGTCAATGGATAAAACCATTCGCGCAGTTGTGGGAATATTTGTTATTGCAGCGGTTTGTTCTCCACTTTCGGAAATAAAAAATGCTGAATTTTCTGTTGCGGCGCTTTCTGATTCGGAAAGCGGTTATGAAAATTCCAACACCTCGGTTTTGCGCGAACAGTTTACAGATATGTGTTCGGATGCTGTTGAAAGCTGTGTTAATGAGACAGCCGCGAGGCTGGAGATAATAGTTGATTCCATTGAAGCGGAAATTTCTGTTGATTCAGATAACTGCATAATTATACATAGTGTTTTGGTGAAAGTTACGGGTTGCTCCGATGAAAAATCGGAAGAACTGCTGAAAGATCTTCAAGATGAACTCGGCGTGCCGGTAACGGTTGCAGCGCAATAATAAGGAAGGGCATTTTAATGTGAAAAAAGTGACCGAAGCAATAAAAAAGATAACTGAAAAAATATCAGAAAAAACCCGTTTGAGCAAAAAACTGTTGATTGCCGTTTCGTTTTTGCTTTTAGGGATAGCCGCATTGCTGATAAGCGAAATTTCGCCCAAGGAAGCAAAGGCTTCTGTTCAGACAACACTCGCTACACAGGCGGATATGCATGAATATGCGCAAAGTCTGGAAAGACGTTTGGTTTCAATAATTTCAAGCATTGAGGGCGCCGGAAATACCAAGGTTATGGTGACTCTCGAAAGCGGAAGTGAGGATATTTATCTGCATGACTATGACTATGGCGAAAATGTTGACCCAAGCGGAAAAAACAGCATGGAACGCAAGGACGAATATGTTATTGTGGACGGAGCCGACGGTGAGCAGGGGATTGTTGTGCGTATAGCGGAACCGCGCGTGAGGGGAGTGGCGGTTGTTTGCGAGGGCGGCGGCTCGGATGTTGTTCGCGAGCAGGTGATAAATGCGGTTACCGCGCTGCTTGATATCAGCAGCGCAAGGGTGAGTGTGGCAAAAATGAATTGATACATTCGTTTTGCATAAATTTTCATAATTGTGTATTGGAGGATTAAACAATGATTATTAAAAAAAGACAGCTTTTGCTTGCAACTCTTATAATTGCTCTCGCGGCTGCGGTGTTTGTTAACTGGTATTATACCCGACCGGATATTGAAGCAACCGGTGCAGGCTCTGCTGTAACAACAACCGCACCTGATGCTCAGCAAGGCGCAAATCTCGGCGATGCGAGATATGTTCTTTCAACAGATGCAACTTTGGAGGATGCAGTTGCACAGGCGCAGGCGAGCGAATATTTTGCCGGCGCAAAGCTTCGCCGCCAAACAGCCCATGATGAAGCTGCTGAGGCGCTCAATGACATCATAAAAGACGGCTCATCATCTTCTGATGCCGTTAGTGACGCAGGCAAAGCTCTCAAAGAGCTTGCAGAATCAATTGCGCTTGAAAGCGACATTGAGAATCTTATTACCGCTAAGGTTGGCTGCGAAAACCTTGTTATCCTGAACGGAGGCAACGCCGAAATAATTGTTGAAAACGGTTCGCTTGACGATGTTTCCGTTGTCAAAATAAAAGAAATTGTTGTTAAACAGACAGGATATCCCGTTAACAATATAACTATCATTGAAATGGAATATTAATAAATATTTTAAAAAATAATATTGTATATTGAGCAGAATAATGGTATAATTGCGATTATCATAGGGGGTTAACCCTTCACGGAGGATTTTTATGCTTACAAGACGTGAAGAAAGAGAACAGGCCTTTGTTCTGCTTTTCGAAAAATCATTTAATGACGAAACCGATATTTCGGAGCTTTACGATATAGCGGTTGAAAATGAGGTTATTGTTGAAAGCGAGTTTGCAAAAAAACTTGCGTTCAAGGCGCTTGAAAACAAGGATGCTATTGATGAAACGATTGAAAGGAATTCCGTCAAATGGAAAATGAGCCGTATTTCAAAAGTGTCGCTTGCCGTAATGCGCCTTGCAATCTGCGAAATACTCTATTTTGACGATATTCCCGTTGGTGTTTCCATCAACGAGGCTGTTGAAATTTGCAAAAAATATGCATCAAAGGATGACTATGTTTTTGTTAACGGAATTCTCAGCTCTGTTGCAAAGGAAGAGAAATAATGCTTACTCTCGGGATTGACACAAGCAATTACACAACCTCTGCCTGTATATATAACAGCGAGAGCGGCGAAATGCTTCAAAAAAAGCTTCTTTTGCCTGTGAAGCAGGGCGAAAAGGGGCTGCGCCAAAGCGACGCTGTTTTTCACCACACTTCAAGGCTTTATCCGCTTGTACGTGAGCTTTTTGAACAGTTTGACGGGCGGATTGAAGCAATCGGTGTTTCACAAAAGCCAAGGGATGTCGTGGGATCATACATGCCCTGTTTTCTTGTTGGCGTGAATGCTGCCGAGTGCATTGGTGCGGCAATGCATAAGCCTGTCTATGGCTTTTCTCATCAGGCGGGTCACATAGCTGCCGCGCTTTATTCGAGCAAAAAAACCAATCTTATAAACGAAAAATTTATTGCCTTTCATGTTTCCGGAGGAACGAGCGAAATGCTGCTTGTATCTCCGGATGCTGAGAGGGCTTTTGATATTAAAATAATCGGAGAAACGCTTGACCTCAACTGCGGCCAGGCTGTTGACCGCGCGGGAGTCATGATGGGCCTTTCTTTTCCGTGCGGCAAAGAGCTTGAGGCTCTTGCTCTTAAAAGCGAAAAATCATATAACCCGAAGATTTGCGTCAAAGACGGATGCTGCAGCCTTTCGGGGCTTGAGAATCAGTGCAAAAAGCTGCTTGACAGCGGCGAATGCAGAGAAAATGTTGCACGCTACTGTATCGATTTTGTCGCAAAAACGGTCGAAAAAATGACCGAGTATGCAATTGCTGAATATGGGGAGCTTCCGCTTGTTTATGCAGGCGGCGTAATGTCCAATTCAATCATACGCAACAGAATTCAAAGCAAATTCAATGCAAGCTTTGCCGAGCCGGATTTTTCATGTGACAATGCGGCGGGCACAGCTTATCTTGCATATCTGAAAGGAGCGGCTGAAATTGGGTAACGGAGTTGTTCTGAGCGTCAGCCAGCTTAACAGATATGTAAAATCATTGATTGAGCAGGATATGAATCTGCAAACGGTTTTTGTTGCAGGCGAAATATCAAATTTTACCAATCATTACAAAACAGGTCATTTTTATATGACAATTAAGGACGAGTTTTCGTCTATAAAAGCTGTTATGTTCAAATCGGCTAACATGCGTCTGAGATTCATGCCCGAAAATTCCATGAGCGTTATTATTCGCGGCAGGGTTGCCGTTTTTGAAAGAGACGGACTGTATCAGCTTTATATTGACGATATGCAGCCGGACGGCACAGGCGCGCTGAGCCTTGCTTTTGAACAGCTTAAGGCCAAACTTGCCAAAGAAGGCTTGTTTGATTCGGAAAGAAAAAAACCTATACCCGTTTATCCGCAGAAGGTGGGGGTTGTAACCTCCTCAACAGGTGCTGTTATTCAGGATATTAAAAATGTTATTTCCCGCCGTTTCCCGATGGCGGAGATTGTTCTTTGCCCCGTTGCGGTGCAGGGCGAGTATGCAGCGCCGCAAATTAAGGCGGCAATTGAGCTTTTTAACCAAAAAAAGGCGGCAGATGTTATTATTGTCGGCAGAGGCGGCGGTTCTCTTGAGGATCTTTGGCCGTTCAATGAGGAAATGGTTGCAAGAGCTGTTGCGGCGAGCGAAATTCCCGTTATTTCCGCCGTCGGCCATGAAACGGATTTCACAATCTGTGATTTTGCGGCGGATTTGAGAGCGCCCACTCCGTCTGCTGCGGCAGAGCTTGCCGTGCCGGATTCTTTTCAGCAGAAAGAGTTGCTTGCAGGCGCTTTAAGAAGAATGAATTTTGCTGTCAATGAAAAAATCGGTTTCAGGCGCACGGGGCTGGACAAGCTTAAAACATCGCTTCGGTTATTCAGCCCGCAAAACTATATTGACAGCCTGCGCGTTCGCTGTGACCGCGCGAGCATGGCAATGGATTCCTTTGTACGCCATGAAATAACAGTCAAATCAAAAGAGCTTTCTTCGCTCTGCGCAAAGCTTGATGCAATGAGCCCTCTGAAAATTCTTGCAAGAGGCTACAGCGTTGCGAGTAAGCAGGGCAAAATAATAAAAGATATCGCTTCCGTTGAAAAGGGTGATATGATTAATGTTAAGGTCAGCGGAGGCGAAATCGAATGCGAAGTAACAAAGGTGAAAGGCAGTTAAATATGGAAAAAATGAATTATGAAAAATCCGTTTCAAGGCTTGAAGAAATTGTGGACAAGCTTGAAAACAGCAATCTTTCCCTTGAAGAAATGATGAAGCTTTATGAGGAGGGCACGGCTCTTGCGGCAAAATGCGCAAAAAGCCTTGATGCCGCTCAGTTAAAAATAACCGAACTCTCTGCTGGAAGGGCGAAAGAAAATGCTTGATTTTGAAAAGAGATTTAACGGATATGTTCAGTTTATAAATGAAGCGGCGGATAAATATGTTGCCGGCGAAAGCTTCAAAGGCAGAGAATCCTCGGGCCTTTCGGAAATGCTTAAGGCGATGGCTTATTCGATCAGCAACGGCGGCAAGCGCATAAGACCGATGCTGACTCTGGAATTTTGCCGTTTATGCGGCGGTGATTTCAAAAAAGCGTTGCCGTTTGCTTTGGGTGCTGAGATGATTCACACATATTCGCTTATTCATGACGATTTGCCTTGCATGGATGATGATGATATACGCAGAGGTAAGCCGTCAAGCCATAAAGTTTTTGGCGAAGCAAACGCATTGCTTGCAGGCGATGCTCTTTTGACGCTTGCTTTTGAAACCGTTCTTTCCGCTCCCGAAATCGGCGGCGATGCAAAGGCAAAAGCCGGCCTTGAGCTTGCAAGGGCAGCGGGCTGTGCAGGTATGATTGCAGGCCAGGTAATGGACCTTGCCAATGAGGGAAGAGCTGCTTCTCTTGATGATATCAAAGCGACGGACAGGCTTAAAACAGGTGAAATGATAAGAGTTTCCGCTTTGCTCGGTTGTATTGCTGCGGGAGCTGACGAAGAGAAAATGAATGCGGCTGCAAGATATTGCGAAAATATCGGGCTTGCATTTCAGATAGTGGATGATATTCTTGATGTGACGAGCGATGTTGAGACGCTCGGCAAGCCAATAGGAAGCGACAGCGAAAACGAAAAATCAACTTATGTTTCGCTTCTCGGACTTGAAAAATCGGCATCTTTTGCCGAAAAGCTGACAAATGACGCAAAAGAAGCGCTGAA
The DNA here is from genome assembly GCA_045645145.1 of Acutalibacteraceae bacterium. Taxonomy (GTDB): domain Bacteria; phylum Bacillota; class Clostridia; order Oscillospirales; family Acutalibacteraceae; genus CAG-177. The sequence continues at coordinate 3,199 of JAZRIG010000008.1, read as the reverse complement.
TATTTTCGGCAGTGAAGGAGAATTCCTTGCTCAGCTTGCGGACAGGCTCCTGAGCAGGAAAAATTGATTTATGGAGAATTCTATTCTTGAGAATATAAAGCATCCGTCGGATGTGAAGGCGCTCAGCGACGGCAGCCTTGAAAAACTGTGTACCGAGATACGCGAGGTTTTGATTGACACGGTAGCCTCAACAGGCGGCCATCTTGCCTCAAATCTCGGCACGGTTGAGTTAACCGTTGCCCTGCACAAGTGCTTTCGTTCACCTGATGATAAAATTGTATGGGATGTAGGCCACCAAGCCTATGCCCATAAGCTTTTAACGGGCAGATATCCAGATTTTGCGACGTTGCGCAAGGAAGGCGGAATATCCGGCTTTGTGCGTCCTGATGAAAGCGAGCACGACAGCTTTTATGAAGGACATGCAGGTGTTTCGATTTCTCAGGCGGCAGGTATCGCAGCGGCAAATGCCGCAAAAGGCTCAAAAAACTATGCTGTAGCCGTTATCGGCGACGGTTCTTTCGGCAACGGAATGGCTTATGAGGCTCTTAACCACGCAGGTTCAACAAAATCAAGACTTATTGTTATTCTTAACGATAATGAAATGTCAATTTCCGAAAATGTCGGAGCAATGGCAAGATATCTTGCAACCGTAAGAGCCAAGCCTGAATACTACCGTTTCAAGGCCGGTACGGAAAAAACGCTTAACCGTATTCCGATTGTAGGCAAATCGCTTGCAAATCATATCTTTAAATTAAAAACCACATTGAAAAACATAATTTATTCAAGCTCGTTTTTCGAGGATTTGGGTTTTAAATATATAGGACCTATCGACGGCCATAACATTGCGCGCCTTTGTGAGGCTATGGACAGCGCAAAGATGGTTTCCGTTCCTGTTGTTATTCATATCAACACTCTTAAGGGCAGAGGATATGATTTCGCGGAGAATTCTCCCGAAAAGTTTCACGGTATTTCAAAATTCGATATAAATACGGGTGAGCCTCTCAGCTCGGGCGATAATTATTCGTCAAGATTCGGCAAGGCTTTGTGTGAGTTTGCCGCCAAGGACAAGCGTATAAGCGCAATAACGGCAGCAATGGCTCTGGGCACCGGATTGGAAGAGTTTTCAAAAACCTATCCCGAAAGATTTTTTGATGTCGGCATTGCAGAGGAGCATGCAGTCACCTTTGCAAGCGGACTTTCATCGGCAGGCATGCTGCCTGTATTTGCTGTTTATTCAACCTTCCTGCAAAGATGCACCGACCAGCTTATTCATGACGGTGCGCTTCAAAGGCAAAAAATGATAGTTGCTGTTGACAGAGCGGGCTTTGTTGGTGAGGACGGCGAAACGCATCAGGGCTTGTTTGATGTTGCCCTGCTTCAAAGCTTGCCGAATACAACCGTATACAGCCCTGCAACCTATGCGGAGCTTAACCAGTCGCTTTACAATGCGTTCTATAAGGATGAAAACCTTGTTGTTATCAGATATCCGAGAGGAAGAATGCCTGAAATTGAAGGCGCAGAAACAGCATGTGCAGCGGAGTTTGAAGTTGTCGGAAGCGGAAAAACTGCAATAGTTACCTACGGCAGGCTGTATTTCAATGCGCTTTCCGCGGCAGAAAAGCTTCGCCAAAAGGGAATTGATGTCAGAATAATCAAACTTAAGAAAATAAAACCCATGCCGCTTGATGCGGTTAAGAAAGCGCTTGAGTGCGAGAACGTATTTTTCTTCGAGGAGGGAATGCGTTCGGGCGGTATCGGCGAAAAATTTGCATCGCTTTTGCTTGAAAACGGATTTAAAGGAAAATATTCAGTAACGGCGGTTGACGGTGAATTCGTTGCCCACGCAAGTGTTCCGAGGCTTATGGAAAAATATTCGCTGGATGCCGAGGGTATGGCACGCAAAATTGAAGAAGAGGTAGCGTTATGAGCGAAAAAATGCGGCTTGATGTTGCCGTTTTTGAAAGAGGATATGCCGAAACAAGAGAAAAAGCCAAGGCATTAATAATGGCAGGCAGCGTTTATCTTAACGGTCAGAAGGCTCTGAAGGGCGGCGTTAATGTTAAAGAAACCGATGTTATAGAAGTCAGAGGCGCGGTTAACCCCTTTGTCAGCCGCGGAGGTCTTAAGCTGGACAAAGCAGTCAAAAGCTTCGGACTGGAATTGAATGATTGCATCTGTATGGATATCGGTGCTTCAACCGGCGGCTTTACCGACTGCATGCTTTCAAACGGAGCAAAAAAGGTTTATGCAATTGACGTTGGCTACGGTCAGTTGGCGTGGAAGCTGCGCTGCGACGAAAGAGTGGTTAATCTTGAAAGAACCAATTTCAGATATGTCACAAGGGAGCAGGTCCCTGATGAGATAGATTTTGCTTCGGTTGATGTTTCGTTTATATCTCTTAAGCTCATTTTGCCGGTTATGCATTCCTTGCTGAAAAATGGCGGCAGGTCGGTATGCCTCATAAAACCGCAGTTTGAGGCGGGTAAAGAAAATATAGGCAAAAAAGGCGTTGTTCGCGATAAAAGCGTGCATGAAAATGTTGTTGAAAACATAACCGCTTTTGCGGCAGAAAACGGCTTCAAAGTTATCGGAGTTGATTTTTCTCCTATAAAGGGACCTGAGGGGAACATAGAATACCTGATGTATATTGAAAAATGCGAAAAAGGCGAAATGGTCTGGGACGGCTCGGTTACCGAGCTTGTTGAGCGTTCGCATGAAAATCTTGATAAATAAGAGGATAAAGAAATGAGAATTGCTCTTATGCCCAATCTTACGCGCTCCGAGGCTTTCGGAGTGACGGCGGGGATATGCAGAAGTCTTAAGGCTCTGGGAGCTGAATTTTGCCTTTTCCCCGAACATAAACAGGATTTTGAATTCACCGGTGCGGAGTTTATTCCGCCTGAGGAAGCTGTGGAAAGCTGCGATGCGGTTATAGCGATCGGCGGCGACGGCTCCATCATCCATGCGGCAAAACTTGCCGTAACAAAACAGAAACCGATTCTCGGCATAAACGCAGGTCGCCTTGCGTTTATGGCAGGCCTTGAGGATAATGAGCTCGGATTGCTTTCAAGGCTTATCGAAGGTGATTACACACTTGACAGGCGGCTGCTGCTTAAAACATCCGTGATGGATGGCGACAAAGTTTTGTTCGCAGACTACTGTGTTAACGACTGCCTTATCACCAATGAAGAAAAGCAGC
>JAZRIG010000007.1:0-7899 GCA_045645145.1 Acutalibacteraceae bacterium | reverse complement strand
CTTCTTTGCCTTCTTGACAGGCTCACACTCGGTAATTTTTGCAACTCTGAGATCAACCTTGGCAAAATCATCAATTCCGATTTTTGCAACGCCCTGAATCTCCTCTTTAAGAGGATTAACGGGATTTGCCGCAGCCTGAGCCGCTTCAAGCTCTGCAAGCTCTTTTTCAAGGTCGATTCTGGGGAATATGATTCCGCCCTTAACAACCGTATAGGTTGATTCCTTGCCGAAATCGCCGCATTCTGCCCATTCAAAATCAGCCGCAACACCAAGCTGCTCTCTGATTTTAACGGAAGTTTCGGGCATGAAAGGAGCAATAAGAACAGAAATAATTCTTATGCTCTCGCAAAGGTTATACATAACCTCTGCAAGTCTTGCTTTCTTGGATTCATCCTTAGCAAGAGTCCACGGAGCGGTTTCGTCAATGTATTTATTGGTTCTGGAAACAAATTTCCAGATATTTGTGAGCGCAACGGAGAAATTGAGTTTATCAAGCTCTTTTTCCGCATCAATTTTTGTCTGAGCGGCAAGAGCCTTGAGGTCATCGTCAAACTCCCCTGCTTCTCTTTCGGCTGGAACAGTTCCGCCAAAATATTTTTCAACCATTGCAACTGTTCTTGAAACAAGGTTGCCAAGATCATTTGCGAGGTCTGAATTAATGCGGTTAATAAGATTCTCGTTGGAGAAAATGCCGTCTGAGCCGAAAGCAATTTCGCGCAGGAGATAATAGCGAAGAGCATCAACGCCGTATCTTTCCGCAAGAATAACAGGGTCAACAACATTGCCCTTTGATTTGCTCATCTTTCCGCCTTCAAGAAGCACCCAACCGTGGCCGTAAACCTTTTCAGGAAGAGGCTCATCAAGCGACATAAGAAATGCAGGCCAATAAATTGTGTGGAATCTGATGATGTCCTTGCCGATGAGATGAACATCGGCCGGCCAATATTTCTTATACATTGTGTCATCCTCTGAAGCAAAGCCGAGAGCGGTGACATAGTTTGTCAAAGCATCAAGCCAAACATAGATAACATGTTCCTCATTAACCGGAACGGGAATACCCCATTTGAATGAAGAACGAGAAACGCACAAATCCTGCAAACCGGGCTTGATGAAATTATTAACCATTTCATTCTGCCTGCTCTGAGGCTCGATAAAGCCGGGATGCTCTTCATAATATTTAACAAGCTTATCGGCATAAGCGGAAAGCTTGAAGAAATATGCTTCCTCGCGTGCCTTTTGAACGGGTCTGCCGCAGTCGGGGCATTTGCCGTCAACTGCCTGTGTTTCGGTCCAGAAGGATTCGCAGGGCTTGCAGTAAAGGCCTTCATAGTGTCCCTTATAAATATCGCCCTTATCATACATCTTTTGGAATATCTTCTGAACTGCTTTTTCGTGATAATCATCTGTTGTTCTGATGAACTTATCATTAGAAATATTCATCAGCTTCCAAAGGTCTTTGATGCCGGCAACAATTTTGTCAACATATTCCTTGGGAGTAACGCCTGCTTCCTTTGCTTTATCCTCAATCTTCTGGCCGTGTTCATCCGTACCGGTCAGGAAGAATGTGTCATAGCCCTGAAAACGCTTATAACGCGCCATTGTATCAGCCGCAACGGTCGAATAAGTGTGGCCGATATGAAGCTTATCGGAAGGATAATAAATAGGCGTTGTTATATAAAAAGTTTTTTTGTCCATTGTTTTTCACCTCCGAAGAGAATCTGATTAAAGCAGGCTGGCTGCTGCTTCATCAAGGAAGATAACAGCATCCTGATGCTGCTGAAGAATTGATGCAGGCAGTTGAGGAGTGACCTCGCCCTTAATCATACCCTTAACAGCCTCAGCCTTTGAAGCGCCTGTTGCAATGAGAACAATTTTCTTTGCCTTCATAATGGAGCCGATGCCCATTGTCATTGCATAGCGAGGCATGGGAATATCGTCAAAATAGATTGAGTTGGCATCAATTGTGCTCTGTGTAAGAGCGATTTTGAAGCTTTCGCCCGTGAACGCATCGGCAGGCTCGTTAAATGCAATATGGCCGTTTCTGCCGATACCGAGAAGCTGAACGTCGATGCCGCCCTTTGCAGCGATTGCCGCAGCATACCTTGCGCTCTCTGCCTCGGGGTCGGGAGTGTTGCCGTCAAGGAAGCCGACATTCTCCGCATTAACATCAATCTTTGAGAAAAGATTCTCAAACATAAATGAATAATAGCTGTTTTTGTGTTCCTTGGGAAGGTCGCAGTATTCATCAAGATTAAAAGTGCTTACATCCTTAAAAGAAACATTGCCTGCCTCATATTCCTTAACCATATAATTATAGGTGGGAATAGGAGTTGCACCTGTTGCAAGTCCGAGAACACAGTCAGGTTTTTCCTTAACAATATCACAGAAAAGCTGACCTGCAGCTTCGCCGATTTCCGCTTCGTTCTTAAAAATTCTGATATCCATATTTATAATCACTCTTTCTTATGAGATTTTAATTTCGCAATGATTCTCCGAAGAATCGTAAATGGCCTGCATAATTTTTGAGGTTTCAACAGCATAGTCAATATTCTGCTGATTCTTATCGCCTGTCTTTATGCATCTGATAAAATCGTCGATTTCACTTCTGTACATCGGTGTTTCTTTTGCAGAAACCTGTGTTTCGGTGAGCATGCCGTTTTTGACCGACCAAATTTTGAAGTCGGAGCAATACTGAAGTCTTATGCCTGCCTTATCGCCCATGAAGTCGATATACATTTCATCAACACCCACATTCTGAGCCCATGCACCGTTGAAGGTAATAACAGGACCCGAAGTGCGGACAATACCCGTTACGGAATCATCAACATCGTATGTACCGTTTTCATCCTTTGTTTCGGAAGCCCACATGCCGATATACTCATAGTTCTTTATATCTCTGCCGAGTTTGCAGAAAGCTTCACCCGAAGCGGTCAGAGGTTTGGGATCGCCGCAGCAATACATAACAAGGTCAAGGAAATGAACGCCCCAGTCAATAAGCACACCGCCGCCCGACTTTGATTTTGTTGTGAAATCGCCGCCGATGCCCGGAATTGAACGGTGCTTTCTGAATGAAGCATAAACGTGATGAACTTCGCCAAGTTCACCTTGGTCAATAAGCTCCTTAACTTTCATAACATAAGTGTTGAAACGGTTGCATACGCCGATATTGAGAACCTTACCCGTTTCATGAGCAACCTTCTGCATTTCAAGAGCCTCTGAAAGAATTCTTGCCGCAGGCTTTTCGCACATAACATGCTTACCCGCTCTAAGAAAATCAATTGAAATAATTGAGTGGAAATCGTTATGAGTGCACACCGAAACAGCATCCAGTTCGGGGTCGTTAAGGAAATCGTGATAATCAACCACAGCCTTGCCGCAGCCGTATTTTTCAACCGCCTTTTCAGCTCTTTCGGGAATGATATCGCAGAAATACTTGATTTCAACTTCCTCATTTTCCATATACGCGGGGATATGCGATGCGTTTGCAATGTTTCCGCATCCGATAACTGCAACCTTTATTTTATCCATAATAAGCCTCCATTAATACTATTATTTATACAAACCTATTTAATAATATACCACAAATCAAAAAATGTAAAGTTAAATATAAAAAAAACTTGCCATATCAGCCAATGTTTGATATCATTAAATCAACATCTATCTCAAAAGCAAAGGAGAAACATATTATGGGCAGATTTCCTATCGGTGTTATCATCGACAGCTTCAGAACAGACATCCCCACAGCAGTTAAAAAAGCGGCAGCAGTCGGCGCACAGGGCATTCAGGTTTATGCCACACGCGGCGAAATGTCACCCGAGAACATGAATGCAGAAAAAATTTGCGAATTCAAAAAGCTTGTTGCTGACAACGGTCTTGTTATCTCAGCACTTTGCGGCGACCTTGGCGGCGGCGGATTCTGCTTTGCTGACAGAAACCCCGAAAAGATTGAAAAATCCAAGAGAATAATCGACCTTGCAAAAGAGCTTGACACAAACGTTGTTACAACCCACATCGGCGTTGTTCCCGAAGATAAAAACCACGACAGATATAAGGTTATGCAGGAAGCTTGCTTTGAGCTTTCCCGCTATGCAGACAGCATCGGAGCCCACTTTGCAATTGAAACAGGCCCCGAAACCTCTGCTGTACTTAAGGATTTCCTTGATTCACTCGGCTCAACAGGCGTTGGCGTTAACCTTGACCCCGCAAACCTTGTTATGGTTACAGGCGATGACCCTGAGGGCGCCGTTTATAATCTTCAAAAATATATTGTTCATACTCACGCAAAAGACGGAAAGCAGATTTTCTTTAAGGATCCTGAAATCGTTTACGGCCTCAAAAAAGATGTTATTATCACAGAGGATTCCTTCCTTGAAGTTCCGCTCGGCGAGGGCCAGGTGCCTTGGGAGAAATACCTTGCAGCTCTTGAAGATATCGGATACAAGGGCTTCCTCACAATTGAAAGAGAAGTCGGTGACGATCCTGAAAAGGATATCAGAAAGGCCGTTGAATTTCTTAAAGGACACGGCTGCTGAGGTGAATTGAAATGAAAATCGGAGTCAGCAGCTACAGCTTTCAGCAACTCATTTCTTCTGGTGAAGAAACACAGCTGAGCATAATAAAAAAAGCAAAAGACATGGGATTTGACGGAATTGAGTTCATCGACCTTGACCCGCCCGAAGGTATCAGCGAAAAAGAATACGCCGCAATGATAAAAGAAGAAAGCGAAAAGTTTTCTCTCCACGTTACAGCTTACACCATCTCGGCAAATCTTCTCAAGGACACCGGTGTTGATGCCGAGGTTGAAAGAATCTGCCGAAAGGTTGATGTTGCGGAAATACTCGGAGTTAAATGCATGCGCCATGATGCTGCATGGGGAATGCCCGAAGCGATAAGAACTCATGCAGGCTTTGACCAAATCCTCCCCGTTCTTGTTGACGGCTGCAAAATGGTTACGGAATATGCAAAAACCAAAGGCATTGTTACCATGATTGAAAATCACGGCCTTTTCTGCCAGGACAGCGACAGGGTTGAAAAAATCATAACAGGCGTCGGCAGCGATAATTTCGGAGTACTTCTTGACATCGGAAACTTTGCCTGCGCGGATGAGGACAGCACAAAGGCCGCAGGCAGACTTGCTCCGTATATCAAACATATTCACGCCAAGGATTTCCACATCAAGAGCGGCAACGGCCTTAACCCCGGAAAAGGCTTTTTCAAGTCAAGGGGCGGCAATTATCTCAGAGGTTCAATAATAGGCCACGGAGATATCCCCGTTTTCCAATGCCTTAAAATTGCAAAGGATTCAGGCTATGACGGTTACGTCAGCGTTGAATTTGAGGGACTCGAAAAATGCATTGACGGCATTGAAATCGGATTTGAAAACCTTAAAAATATGATTAATATGCTATAAAGAAACGGCTTATGAGGAGATTTCCCCATAAGCCGTTTTTTTAACTTATTTATTAATTTTTTCAAGTTCTGCAACAGATTCGGCTATCGTTTTATCGCGGCGAAGTTTAAGCTCCTGCTCAATTTGCTTTCTCTGCTCCTTATCGTCTTTAACAAACACAATTGCGCACAGATAGAGAACTGCACCGACTGCCGGCCCGAGAATAAACATAGGCCATTGCCACTTCATAAACACGGCATTCTGAGCTGTCATCGCAATATTCTGGTTATATCCGACAAGAGTAAGAAGCTTGCCGTTTATAAATAAAGAAATTGCTTCTCCGATTTTTGTTGCAAAATTCTGCATTGAGAAAGTGATTCCTTCTGTACGCTTGCCTGTTGTGTACTCAACATAATCAATGGAGTCGCTCATCAGCGAACGGTGCGCAATGTTAACCATTGCGGAAGGAATGCTCTGAAGTCCCATTATAAACATCACAATCAGAATTCTCCAAATACTCTTGAAGCCTATGAAATATGACACAATTCTGAGAACGATTGATGAAATCTGAGCAAGAAGAAGCACCTTTTTCATGCCGCCAATCGCATCAACAATTTTAGTTGCGGCAAGCATGGCAACAGTTCCGGGCAAGCCTGAAACTGCGCCGTAAACAACCTGAGCGGTGCCGCCGCCGATTTCGAGACCGCCAACCTTATAAAACACCTGGCTTTCAAAAAAATATGCCCAAGGAACCGAAAGCTTAACGCACTCAAGAATTCTGGCAAGTGAAATAAAAAGAAGCGTTTTATTGTGACGCAAAACAAAAATTGCCTCAAGCAGGCTTTCGTCTTTCTTTTCTTCGTCCTTAACGGACTCATTCATTTTTGTGGCAGCCCAAGTGATAAACTGACCACCAACGCTGAGAATCAAAGCTCCGACAAAGAAAACCGTTTTATCAGAAACACCGAAAGTGTTTATGGCAACATCTTTAACCATCGGAAACACACCTGCAACGGTGCAGCCTGCAGTAACACCAAGGGCAGTCCATTGAGCAACACGCGCTCTTTCCTCCGAATTCGGGGAACTAAGCGCAAGCATGCCCCAAAGAGCAACATCCTGCATGGAATAAAAAACATCCCAAATAAGGTAACACACCAAAATATAAATAACAGATGAATTGCCTGTAAACCCTAAATCGGTAAACATGAGCAAACTTAGTATTCCGATAATGGGTGGTAAAAACCTTAACAAAGGTCTGAGCTTTTCGCCGTTTTTAAATCTGTGCTTATCAATCATTGCGCCGATAATAGGGTCATTTACTGAATCCCACAAGCGGCTGATGCTTGTTATGTAACCAACGGCATTTGCGCTGATTTTGAGAACATTGTTGCAAAAATAAAAAAGCCAGCCGTTAATAAAGCTGTAGTGCATATTTTGGCCTGCAATACCTGCGGCATAGGCAAAAAGATTACGATTGGGAACTTTGCCGCCTGCAAGCAGTTCATTAGATGAACTGTTTTCTCGGTTCATTTTATCCCTCCTATCTCAAGATAATTGAATTATATCATGCAAACAGCACAAAGGCAACAAAGTTTTTTTAAAAATTTTGTGCAATCAGCGCAACAAACACAGTTAAAATTAATATATTAATGTAATATTACATTAATATTGCAAATATTCAAAGTGAAACAAACAGAAAATTCCTCTGTTCAAAATTGTGCATTTTTTTATAAGAATGCACAAAATATATGAAATTCAACCTTCCGTTCAACAACATTTAGGGAACTGTTGCAAGAATATTAAAAAATTGTTAAACATGTTGTTTTTAATAAAATATTAAGGATTTAAGCATTGATTTTTAAAAATAACTGTGTTACAATAGTAAAAGTTTTGTGACTGGGGGTGTATTCTTTGACAAAAACTTTTTATAACGTCAGAGAAATAAAAGATTTAAGAGATTTGCTTGCACAGAGCGTTGATTTATATGGTAACAGACCTGCTTTTGAGGTTAAAAGCAAAAAAGGCGATCACTATGAAATAACTTATAATAGATATCAAAATGAAATTAAGGCAGTAGGCACGGCACTCGTTGACATGGGTCTTTCGGGAGAAAAAATTGCAGTCTGTGGTGACAACAGCTATGAATGGTGTCTTTCATACATGTCAACCGTAACAGGTGTTGGTGTTATTGTTCCAATTGATAAAGAACTTCTTTTTGATGATATCAATAACATTCTTAACGTTGCTGATGTTAAGCTTATCTTCTGTGACAGAAAAATATACAGAAAGCTTTCAGCAAGAAAGGACGAGATTAAAAAGGATTTAACTCTCGTTCTTATTCACGAGCAGGAGGAAGGCGTTCTTAACATTACAGATCTTGTTGTTAAAGGTCAAAAGCTTCTTCACTACGGCGACACCCGCTTCATTAATGCTGAGATTGATCCGAATGCACTCTGCTCGCTTCTTTTCACTTCCGGCACAACCGGAACTTCAAAAGGTGTTATGCTCTG
>JAZRIG010000006.1:0-9566 GCA_045645145.1 Acutalibacteraceae bacterium | reverse complement strand
TTCCTATGCTGACGGCGATCTTTACTACTTCATGGATCCCGAAACCTATGACATGGTTCCCATCGGTGCAGACACTCTTCCCGATAACTTCAAATTTGTTAAAGAAAACGAAACCTGCCGCGTTCTTTCCTATAAAGGCAGCGTTTTCGGCGTTGAACCCCCCACAACCGTTACTCTTCAGGTAACAAAGACTGACCCCGGCTTTGCAGGCAACACTGCTACCAACGCAACAAAGCCCGCAACTCTTGAAACAGGCGCAGAAGTTAAGGTTCCCCTGTTCATTGACGAGGGCGAAATGATTGTTGTTGATACCCGCACAGGCGAGTATCTCAGCCGTGGCTAATTAAATAAATTATTTATATTGGAGGACAAAGAAATGACCGTAACAGAAAAGGTTGCATATCTCAAGGGTCTTGCAGAGGGTCTTGCTCTTGACGAGGCTAAGCCTGAGGCAAAGATTATCAAAGCTATGCTCGATGTTCTTGATGAGCTTGCTCTGACCGTAACCGACCTTGAGGACGGCATGGATCTCATTTCCGAGCAGCTTGACGCTGTTGACGAGCATCTTGACGAGCTTGAAAGCTTTGTTTATGAAGAACTCGACGATTGCTGCTGCGACGATGATTGCTGCTGCGACGACGAAGAAGAATATTATGACGTTGAATGCCCCAGCTGCGGCGAGGTTATCTGCGTTGACAGAGATATTCTTGAAGACGGAAGCATCAACTGCCCCAAGTGCAACGAGCTTCTTGAGTTCGAAGTTGATTGCGACTGCGATTGCGACGATTGCGAATAATTGCAAATTTAAAGGGTGTACCGTTTCGGTACACCCTTTTTGTATATTTATTGAATTTTGTCGGGCGCGATGAAATATCCGTCAAGCTCGCTCCAGGGGATAACGTGGCGGTATGCTCCGTTGAGGGTTGCGTCAATCACATTTCTGCTGAAATAAAAGCCCATGCCCTCTTCGGTGATATAAAAGCTCTCCAAGTCAAAAGCGGTTTCGATTTTATCAATCTGAGCAGGGATGAGGCCCATGCCGCTTGGGTAGAAATCATAAGGCGCTTTTTTCTGAATATAGGCAACGGCAAAGTCCGTTGCTTCTTCTTTTAATGAAATATCCTCGGCAAAATAATCAACCGTGCAGGAGCGGCCCTTTTCTATGTCAAAACAGAGCGTGGAATAGTTTGCGTCATTGTTTTCAGAACCGACGAAAGAAACTGTTTCGCCAATGAGGAAGCAAACAAAACGGCTGCTCAGATATGTTGTTTCAAAGGAGATTGTTTTTTTCTGCGGTGAGCCTGCAAGCTGCGCAAAATCCGAAGCGGATTTAATGTTCTTTTCCACGTTGGAGCAAGCCTTCTCGAAATATTCGTTTGTGACTCTGTTAACAAAATCCAGAATATTCTGCTCGCAGTTTTCAGAAATCTCGGGCAAAACAACGTCGATGATATAAACCACATCGCCGTCGCCGTTTTTGAACTCTTTGCTCTGCTTGTTTTCCTTAACAACGGGCGGGGGCGCGGTTATGGTTGTTGTTGAAGGAACGGTTGTCGGCACAGGCCTGTCTTTGATGTTAGTGCATGCCGCAGCCGAGAAAAGCAGGGCAAAAACCAATAATATGATTAACAAACGCTTCATGGAATCATCCTTTCTTTTATCCTATTCTATCAGCAAACAGGCTGCCAATCAAGAGAATAAATATAAATTTTTATTGCAATTTAAAACAGAGTGATATAATATTAAAGTAATAATTTAAAAGGAGACTGCCATGAAAAATATATTTAACGCTCAATGGGTAAAAAGCCCCAAGGGCTCAACCGCCTGCGAGGTTTGCTTTTCAAAAAGCTTTGATTCAAAAAAAGAGCTTGTCAGCGCAAGCCTTGAAGTGACTGCGCTTGGCGTTTATGTTGCAAAAATCAACGGCGAGAGGGTTGGCGACTCCATTCTTGCGCCCGGCTGGACTTCATACCGCAAGCGTTTGCAGGTTGAAACCCATGACGTAACCGGCATGATAAAAGCAAGCAACAAAATCTGCATTGCCGTTGCGCCCGGCTGGAAGGAACAGACCTATAAAAACAGGCAAATCGGCGATGCCCATCTTGGCGGTGCCGAAATGGCAATGCTTTGCGCGCTGACGCTCAAATATGCCGACGGCGAAACAAGAATAATCACCAGCGGCGGCGACTGGATATGCGAAAACGGCAAGAATGTTTATGCAAGCTTTTATAACGGCTATATCTATAACCCCGCATTCAAGGATATTAACCCGTCAAATGCGCTTGTTATTGTTCACGGCAAGAAAATGCTTATCGACAGGCAGGGCGAAAAGGTTGTTGAGCAGGAGCGCCTTTCACCCAAGCAAATTATCATAACCCCCAAGGGCGAAACCGTTATTGACTTCGGCCAGAACATGACGGGCTATGTTGAGTTCAGAATCAAGGGCAAAAAGGGCGAAAGAGCTGTTATCAGCCATGCCGAGGTGCTTGATGCCGAGGGCAATTTTTACACGGAAAACCTCAGAAGTGCAAAAGCACAGGCTGTTTTTATCTGCGACGGCGAGGAGCATGTTCACAAGTCCGAGCATAATTTCTTCGGCTTCAGATACATAAGGCTTGAAAACTGGAGCGATGAGGTTAAGGCGGAGAATTTCACCGCCATAGTTGTTCATTCCGATATGAAGCGCACGGGTTATTTTGAATGCTCCGACGAACGCGTAAACAAGCTGTTTTCAAACATCATCTGGGGCCAGAAGGGCAACTTCCTTGATGTTCCCACCGACTGCCCGCAGCGCGACGAGCGTCTGGGCTGGACGGGCGATGCGCAGGTGTTTGTTAAAACCGCATCATATAACTTTGATGTTGAAAGATTCTTCACAAAATGGCTTGCGGATTTGCGCGCGGACCAAACTCCCTGGGGTTCTGTTCCTCACGTTATTCCCAATGCCTTCGGCCCCGATGACAACTGCTCCGCCGCATGGGCAGACGCTTCAACAATCTGCCCGTGGCAGATGTATCTGACCTATGCAAACAAGGAAATCATCAAAGATTCACTTGATTCGATGAAAAAATATATCGAATTTATTGAAGAACACAGCTTTGACGGAATCTGGTGCAACAGCTGGCATTTCGGCGATTGGCTCAACCTTGACGGCAGCAGCCCCGAGGACTGCTCACACGGAACGGAGAAGAATCTGATTGCAACCGCATACTACATATATTCAACCGAAATTCTGATTAAGGCGATGGAGCTTTGCGGCGAGGACGGCTCGGAGTATGCCGAAAAACGTCAGAAATCCATAGCTGCTTTCAGAAGAGAATATATGAAGGACGGCAGAATCGTTCCCGAAATGGCAACGCAGACAGCCTGCGTTCTTGCTGTTCATTTCGGCATCAGCGACAACATTGCCGAAACCGCAAAGCAGCTTAACGAGCTTGTTACCGAGTGCGGCCACCTCAAAACAGGTTTTGTCGGCACTCCGTATCTGCTCCATGCTCTCAGCGATAACGGCTATGAAGAAACGGCATACAGCCTGCTTCTGCGCGAGGAATATCCCTCATGGCTTTTCTCGGTTAAAATGGGCGCAACAACAATTTGGGAGCATTGGGACAGCATGAGAGAGGACGGCTCAATGTGGAGCACCTCCATGAACTCCTTTAACCACTATGCATACGGCTCGGTTGCCGATTGGCTTTACGGCGATGCGGCGGGCATCAAAATTGACGAGAGCAAGCCCGCATTCGAGCATATTGTTTTTGCTCCGATTACCGACAGCCGCCTGACCTATGTTAAGGCTTCGATTGAAAGCCGCCGCGGTCCCGTTAAATCCGAATGGAAAACAGAGAACGGCAAAACAACATATATTTTCACCGTTCCCGAAGGCGCAACGGCAACCGTTGTTCTCGGCGGAGAAAAGACCGAAATCGGCGCAGGTGTAACGGAAATAATTAAATAATATAAAATATCAAAACCCCGCTGCATAGCAGCGGTGTTAATTTGTTTTTATGCTATGCTCCAGATGAGCTGCATGATTCTGTCAACAACCGAAAGCACAAAGCTTGTGAACTTCCAGGTGTATTCGATGTTGATTAATTCAAGGAATTTTTCAATAATGCCGCCGAAGGCTTCGCCTGCCTTGTCAGCAGGGGCTTCGTCCTCGGTTTTTTCAATAGCAAAGTTATCAACTCGGATCGCTTCGCCGTCCTCAACCTGATATGCGTTGTAATAGAGGCTGTTGCCCTCAACGGTGATGGCGGAGAACATTGAATACTCGGTGTTTTCGGGAAGAAGTTTTTCTGCTCTGGGGAAGGAATTATCCGTTGCATCAACTTCCTTGGTCTTATAAACCTTAACGCCCGAGGTGCCGCAGATGGAATAAATTGAACCCTTGGGATTATATTTCATCTGATATTCAAGGCCCTCAAAGGTAACTGTTTCTTCGCGGGTGGGAACAACGGCGTTTGCGTTGAGAACATCGGTTCTCAGATAAACGTGGTCATGGCCCTGAAGAACAAGGTCAACTCCGAGATAGGGCAGAAGCGTGCTGAGCTGGTTTCTGATTCCCTCAACCTCGCCGTCGTCAAAGTGGGAGCCGTTTGAATAAACCGCCTTGTGAAGAACAACTATCTTCCACTTTGCATCGCTGGACTTGATATCGTTTTTCATCCATTCAAGCTGGGCATCGCTAAGCTTATCGTCTTCATCGTCGTTTGTGTTAAGAACGGTGAAGTGAACGCCGTTATAATCATAGGAATAATAAACGCCTGTTTCCAAATCCTGCTCGGGAACGTTGGGAAGAACAAAGTTTTCTGTTATTGCGGCCTCCTCGTCCTCATGGTTGCCCGTTGTGGGCATCAGGGGAAGGTCAAGAAGCTTGTCGGTTGAATTGAGAAGATAGCTCCAATGCTTAACATTTTTGCCCTCGTCAACCTGGTCGCCTGCGGAAACGATGAATCTTGCATCGGGATAGGCCTCGGAAGCGGTTTCGATAACCTCGGCAAATCTGTTAAAATGGTCGGGGCGCTGAGCCTGCGGGTCGGTCACATAGAAGAATGTGAAGCTCTCATTGCCGCCCTCTGCCGTTGTGATAACGCCGGGTTCGCTCCACCAGCCTTTTTCCGCATCGCCGACACGGTAGCAGTACTTTGTGCCGGCTTCAAGGCCGCTGAGCTTAACCGTGTGTTTAACATAATCCTTGGCAAACGGAAGCAGGCCGAGAATTCCGAGGTCCGCTCCGAAATAGGTTTTATCAACGGATTCTGTGGAAGCGGTAACCTTTTTGCCTGTTGTGGGTATGCCTGTGAATTTGGGGTTTTCGCTGTAGGGAACAAGCTCAATGTCTGTGCCCTCAACGCTGTATTTTGTGAGCCAGGTTATGCTGATTTCGCTTGAGGCATCCTCGCCGAGAGATGCAACAATATGAGCGGGCAGGCGATAGTTTTCTTTGGTTGCCTCAACCTCAACGGGGCCGCTGTAGGAAATGGCGGCATCGTAGTCAACCTTTCCGCCGGGGTTTTCATCAATAAGGAAGGATGAAATCATCCATTTGATTGTATAGCCCCATGATTCATACTGGCTCTGCGTGATATATTCGCCCATAAGATGGTCGATGATTGCGTCAATTGAGCTGTATTCCTCAGGCACAAGGGGGATTGAAAGAACGGATTCAACAAGGTTGATGAAGCTGTTGTTGCCGCCGAGAAGAAGCTCGGTTGCGCCCTGAAGAATTCTGCCGAGAAGATAGAAGATGTTGCCTTCGGGGAAAAGCTCACCGGGGTTGAAATCAAGATTTGCAAGAATTTCATTCTTAACAAGGTCATCCTTAACAATCTCAAGAAGAAGCATAAAGATTTCCTCTGCAAGCTCACCGCTGTCAAAGCGGTCAAGAATGTCATTCAGATAAGGATAGTTTGAAATATCCTCGTCGCCGGGGTAGAAGGTGAGCATAACGCTTGTTGCGAATTCGCCGACGGTGCAGCCGTCCTCGTTAATTTCATAGCCGAGGACATCAACAAGCTTTGTTGCGGGCAGGTCGGACAATCTGTAGTTGAGAAGCTTGTCGATAATAGCCTCAAGCTTATCCATGGTCAGCTCGGGCTGATTAACATAAACCTCGTCAATCTGGCCGAAAAGGTCGTTGATAAAGCCCATAACGTTTGAGCTGATGGTCAGGATTTCAACCGGACCGAGCGCAAGGCCGTTTGTGCCGAGAGCATCAACAATAATCTTTTCAAGGTCAAGATTCATTGACTTGAGGAATTCGCCAATGCCGCCCATTGCCTGAATATCGGCAAAGGTGTCTGTTATAAGCGGCTCAACAGCGCCCATAATTAAATCCTTAACGCCGCCCTCGCCGAAGGTTCTTTCGAACGAATAAGTATAAGCAAACGGCTTTTCGTAAACCTTGCCGTAGTCGCTGACAACGGGCTGATATTCGTCAATATCCTTGGATTGCATATCCATGCTCACGTTGCTGCCATTGGTTTCAAAATCAACTATCTTATAGTAGTTGGGGAAGCCCGTGAGAGTGGGGCTGAGGATATCATAAACGATTTCGCCGTTATCGGAAACATGCGAAACGGTGTCGTTAATATGAAGGTGGCCGCTGAACATATAATGCATGCCTGCATCGGCATAGGTTTCGGCAACTCTGAGCCAATCCTGCACAACGAAGGGCCAGAAGGTTGCTTCTTCTATGTCCATGTGGGGGATAAGATTGTGGTGCTGCATGCCGACGACTGTCAGCCCCTGCTCCTCCGCTTTGTTGCATTCTTCAACAATCCAGTCAAGCAGGCCGTCGGCTATTCTGCCGTCTGTCATGTGTTCGTTGCCCTCAGCGCCGTTATCTTCGCTGTACATGCAGCTGTCAACAGCGATAAGGCGGTATCCGCCGAGAGTTACTGCATAGGAGAGCATGCCGCCCTTTTTGCCCTCTTCGGGAACAAAGAAGCTGTCTGCCAAATCAAAGCCGAGATTCTTATAGATTTCTCTGAACTGCTCGGGTGAGGTTTTTTCGGCAGGCTTCTCAATGCCGTCTGCAAAGGAGACGGCATTGCTGTTGTTGATATCATGGTTGCCGGGGATAACAAAAACGGGGATGCCTGTTTCAGCTTCAAACTTTTCAAGCCTTTCTGCAAGAGCCTTGTGGCTTTCAAGCTCGCCGTCCTTTGTTAAGTCGCCGGGGATAAGAAGTGCATTCTCAACATTTTCTGCCGCATTGCGGGCAACGCCGTCAAGCGCGTTGTTGAGAAGCGAGTCAAGGTCATTATATTCCTTATGCTTATTTTGCACAAACTCCAGCCATGCCTCGCTGCTGCCGCCTTTAAGCGACGGCGCGAGATAATGGATGTCCGAGACAACACCGAAGCGGATTTTTGATGAATCGGCGCTTGCCATCATCGGAACGCAGGCAAGAAAAAGAGAAAGCACAAGGATAATGCTCACCGTTTTTAAAATAAGCTTCCTTTTCATTTTTAAATTCCTCACTTTTTAGATGTTCTTAAGAAGTGGGCCAATGCCTGCAATTGCGCCGGGGATTCCCTTAAGAATCTTGCGGATGCCGCCCTTTTCGCCGGCAATCCATTTAACAAGGCCGTCTGCCATATCCTCGCTCATTACGCCGCCGCTCATGCTGATGAAATCGCGGAACGGAGTCTGAAGAGCGATTGCCTGAGCAAAGCCTGCGGGAACAACTGTGGTAAGAAGCTTATAGAAGCGTTTGCCGTTCTTGGTGTGTGCGCAGCTCTCAAACGTGTCGCAAATGCCGAGTTTTCTGTTGGGGTCATAGTTTACGGGGGGCAGCTCTCTGCCGAGAACGGCAACAAACTGCTCTGCGGGAACGTTCTGAACATCGCCGCTGTAGTAAAGGGGAGCAACAGCCGAATAATCGGGAATGTTTTCGGTTGCGCCGCTTACGTTAACCGTTGCGGAAAGTCTGATATCTGCGCTTGATGCGCCGACAAGGATATCGAATTCACCGCTTTCAACGCACCAGTCGTTGATATTTACATTATAGAATGCAAATGCTCTCTTGTTGAGTGCAAGCTTGATTTCTTTGGTTTCGCCGGGGTTGAGCCAGACCTTTTTGAATGCCTTAAGCTCTTTTTCGGGTCTGTAGATTGTGCTTTCCTTATCTGCAACATAAAGCTGAGCGATTTCATAGCCCGAAACGGCGCCTGTGTTCTTAACGTTGAAGGTAACGGTGAGAGTGTCGCTGTCGGTCATTGAAGCCTTGTCAAGCTTGATGTCTGAATATTCAAAGGTTGTGTATGAAAGGCCGTAGCCGAAGGGGTAGCGAACGGCTTTGCTTGCCTTTTCATAATATCTGTAGCCGATATAAATGCTCTCGCGGTATTCAACCGATGCGGGGTTGCCGGGGAAGTTGTTAACGGCAGGAGTGTCGGCATAAACCATGGGATATGTTTCGGGCAGCTTGCCGCTGGGGTTAACTGCGCCGCTGATGATATCGGCAACAGCGCCTGCGCCTGCCTGACCGCCGAGATAGGAGTTGAGGATTGCTGCAACGCCGTTATTCCAGGGCATTTCAACGGGTGAACCGCCTGCAAGAACAACAACAACATTCTTGTTAACCTTGAGAATCTCATTAACAAGGTTGTCATGAGCTGCGGGCAGATTCATGTGGGTTCTGTCATAGCCCTCAGCCTCGTATTCATCGGTAAGGCCGATGAAAAGAAGAACGGTTTCGCATCTTGCGGCAACCTGTGCAGCTTCTGCTGCAAGGGCAGCGTTGTTCTTTGCCTTTTTCTGCTTAAGCTCATAGCCCTGAGCGAATTCAACATTGTAGCCAACCTTCTGAAGCTCTTCAAGAGCGTTGTCAAGCTTTGTGGGGTTGATGTGTGAGGAGCCTGCGCCCTGATATCTGGGAGTTCTTGCAAGCTCGCCGATAACAGCAACCTTGCCGCCCTTTTTGAGGGGAAGAATGCCGTTGTTTTTGAGAAGAACCATTGACTGAGCGGCAACCTTTCTTGCAAAGGGCTGGTCATCAATGTCATTATACTGATAGTTTGCCTTTGAGCCGTCAACAGCCTTTTTGATGAGGTTGAGCATGTTGAGCGCTCTTTCGTTGAGAACTGCTTCGTCAAGAGTGCCGTTCTTAACAGCTTCAACAATCTTCTTTGTGCCCGAACCCGATGAAGAGGGCATTTCAAGGTCGTTGCCGTTCTTAAGGCCGAGAACTCTGTCGTTAACTGCGCCCCAGTCGCTGACTACAACGCCTTCAAATCCCCATTCGTTGCGGAGAATCTCAAGCTGTGTGTGTCTGTTTTCGGAGCCGTGGAAGCCGTTGATTTTGTTGTATGAGTTCATAACCGTCCAGGGCTGAGCCTTCTTGACGGCGATTTCAAATGCTGTGAGATAGATTTCGCGGAGAGCTCTCTCGTCAACAACGGAATCGCAGGTCATTCTGCGTGTTTCCTGGCTGTTTGCACAGAAGTGCTTGAGTGATGTACCTACGCCCATTGACTGAACGCCGTTGATGAAGCCTGCGGCAAGCTCACCTGCAAGGATGGGATCTTCTGAAAAATATTCAAAGTTTCTGCCGCAAAGGG
>JAZRIG010000005.1:0-12708 GCA_045645145.1 Acutalibacteraceae bacterium | reverse complement strand
ACCAGTTACTTCAACCATGCACATACGGCAAGCGCCGATTTCGTTCATTTCCTTAAGGTAGCAGAGAGTGGGGATTTCTACGCCTGCATATCTTGCAGCCTCAAGGATTGTGATGCCCTTGGGAACGCTCAGGGGCATATTATTTATTTTAATGTTTACCATTTCCATTATTCTATGCCTCCTCTATTAACCTTTGATGATTGCGCCGAACTTACAGGAATCCATGCAAGCACCGCACTTAATGCACTTAGCAGTATCGATGACATGGGGATTCTTAACTGTGCCGCTGATTGCGCCAACGGGGCACTTTCTTGAGCAGAGAGTGCAGCCCTTACATTTGTCAGCTACGATTGAGTAGTTGAGGAGGCTCTTGCATACGCCTGCGGGGCATTTCTTGTCAACAACGTGAGCAATGTATTCCTCACGGAAGAACTTAAGAGTAGCAAGAACGGGGTTGGGAGCAGTCTGGCCAAGGCCGCAGAGTGAATTCTCCTTGATGTAATATGCAAGCTCTTCAAGCTTGTCAATATCTTCAAGTGTTCCGTTTCCGTCGGTAATCTTTTCAAGAATTTCCATCATGCGCTTTGTGCCGATACGGCAGGGAGCGCACTTGCCGCAGGACTCGTCAACGGTGAAGTCGAGGAAGAACTTAGCGATGTCAACCATGCAGTTGTCCTCGTCCATAACGATAAGACCGCCGGAGCCCATCATGCAGCCGATAGCTGTGAGGTTGTCGTAGTCAATCTTTGTATCAATAAGGCTTGCAGGGATGCATCCGCCGGAGGGACCGCCGGTCTGTGCAGCCTTGAACTTCTTGCCGTTGGGAATACCGCCGCCGATATCATAGATAACTTCGCGGAGAGTTGTACCCATGGGGATTTCAACAAGACCTGTGTTTTCAATCTTACCGCCGAGAGCGAATACCTTTGTGCCCTTTGACTTCTCTGTGCCCATTGATGCAAACCAATCAGCGCCCTTGAGAATAATCTGGGGAATGTTAGCAAAGGTTTCAACGTTGTTTTCGGTGGTGGGCTTGCCGAAGAGACCCTTAACTGCGGGATAGGGAGGTCTGGGTCTGGGCTCGCCTCTGTTACCTTCGATTGAGGTCATAAGAGCAGTTTCTTCACCGCATACGAATGCGCCTGCACCGAGACGGATGAAGAGGTCAAAGTCAAAGCCTGAATCAAAGATGTTCTTGCCGAGAAGGCCGTATTCTCTTGCCTGGTCAATAGCCTTCTGAAGACGTGCAACAGCGATGGGATATTCAGCACGAACATAAACATAGCCTTCGGTTGCGCCTGTTGCGTAGCCGCAGATTGTCATTGCTTCGATAAGGCAGTGGGGGTCGCCTTCAAGAACGGAACGGTCCATGAATGCGCCGGGGTCGCCTTCGTCTGCGTTACAAACAACATACTTCTGGTCAGCGCTGTTAGCAGCTGTGAAGCTCCACTTAAGACCTGTGGGGAAACCGCCGCCGCCTCTGCCGCGAAGACCGGAATCCTTAACAACCTGAACAACTTCTTCAGGAGTCATTTCGGTGAGAACCTTACCGAGTGCTGCATAACCGTCCATAGCGATGTATTCATCGATATCCTCGGGGTCGATAAGACCACAGTTACGAAGAGCAACTCTCTTCTGTGTCTTATAGAAGTTTGTGTCGTTGAGCGAAAGAGTTTTGCCTGCTTCTTCGATAACGCTTTCGTCTGCATCCTTATAGACAAGTCTGTCAACAAGACGGCCCTTGAGAAGATGCTCGGAAACGATTTCGGCAACATCCTTTTCCTCAACGCGGCTGTAGAATGTGCCTTCGGGGTAGATGATAACAACAGGGCCAAGGGCGCAAAGGCCGAAGCAACCTGTCTGAACAACTTTTACTTCGTCAGCAAGACCGTTCTTTTCGATTTCGCTTTCGAAGGTGGAAATAAGCACCTTGCTGCCCGATGAAGTACAGCCGGTACCGCCGCAAATCAATACATGGGAACGAATCATATTATTTTAACCTCCATTATGAGATAACGTTACTGATTGTATATTCCGAAATAACGTTGCCGCCCTTGAGGTGCTTTTCAACAACCTCGGCAGCCTTTTCGGCTGTCATCTTAACGTAAGTAACCTTTTCTTTGCCTGCTTCAAAGATTTCAACAACGGGCTCAAACTGGCAAACGCCGATGCAGCCTGTCTGTGAAACAGTAACCTTTTCGCCAAGGCCTGCCTTGGTAACTTCCTCAACAAAAGCGTTGAGAACGGGTCTTGCGCCTGCTGCGATGCCGCAGGTTGCCATGCCGACAACTACTCTGATTTCGCCTGTGCCTTCACGAAGAACAACCTTATCCTTCATTTTTTCTCTGATTGCAGCAAGCTCAGCCAATGATTTCATAACATCTATCCTCTCTTTAAAAATTAACTGTATTATTTAATGGATTCATAACCTTCTTTAAGATATTCTTCAATCCATTTTATAACCTCATAGGTATCAAGCGGAACGTCGCCGAGAACGGCGCGAAGCTCCTTTGTATCCAACTCAACATTTCCGCCGTCTTTGCTGTGGACAAACTGCCATTCAATATCAGGCGAGCCTTGTATCAGCGCGGTGACGGTTGAAATAATGTCACCGAGCGGGGTGAAATCGAGATGGTTTTTATAAAATTTTGCAGTAACGGTTGTTCCGTGTTCATTCGGATTGTCATTCTCGCTAACGGAGCGGATTTTTATTTCTCCGCCTGTTTGTTCTGCCGCAAGTTTGAGCAGCGGAATACCGAGGCCGACATTCCTTGTTGTTCTTGTTGTGTAGAACGGATTTATTACGTTTTCAACCGTTTCCTTGCTCATTCCGCAGCCGTCATCCTGAATTGTTAAGGTCAGGGCTTCGTCTGTTTCAATGAGCTCTATCAAAATATTCTCTGCCTTTGCCTTAACGGAGTTTTGCGCAATGTCAAGAATATTTAATGACAATTCCTTCATAAGCCTTTTAACCTCTCAAAAAGCTTTTTCCTGATATTTTCGGGAGTTTCTTCCTCGCAGTCAAGCTCAAAGCAGTTGAGCCTGCCGTTTATATCCCAAAGATAATGCGCATCGGAGGAAACAATAACCGGCTTGTCCTTTAAAATCGGGAACTTGCCGACATATTCTTGAGTTTTATCTCCGTCGTGCAGTTCATAGCAGGGGAAGAACGGGGATTCGGGGAAGATACCGAGAGTTGCAACAATTCCGTTTGCCTCTCTGTCAATGTGGGCAGGGTAGCAGATGCCGTTATGCTCGTTAACAAGCTTCGGCGCATCGTCAACGGTTATCATTGTTGCATTCGAGAGCAGGTTTTCTTCTGTGGCGATAACTTCATCGTTTTCGTCCATTATCATCTGCTCGCCGAAAATATCAACACGGTTTTTGAAGGGTATCCTTTGAAGATTCACCGCTTCGTCAAACTTCATCGCATCTTCAAGATACTCAAAAAGGCAGACCAAGTGGATATCCTCCGCCGTGGTAAGCTCCATGCCTGCAACGGGAACAATTCCGTTAGCCTCGGCAGTCTTAAAGAATGCGGGGCAGTTGCGGCAGGTGTTGTGGTCTGTTAAAGCCATGATGTCAAGCTTTGCAACCACTCCCATGCCTGCAATGTTGTTCGGAGTCATATCATCATCGCCGCAGGGCGACAGGCATGAATGCAGGTGTAAATCATAATAATATTTTTTCATATATTGATTGCCTTTGCGGTTTCGTAGGCAGGCATCTGGGCCGAAAGAATGTTAACTCCCTTGGCGTTTGCGGTTTCAACAACCGATGAGTCAAGCTCTACTCCTTCGGCAAGAACGATGCAGGCAACATCGGCAAGAGAAGCAACGGCAACGATGTTGATGTTGGACATTATTGTTATCCACGCATCGTCAGCCTTTGCTCTGCCCATTACCCAGCTGAGCAGGTCGCCGATGTAAACGCCGTTTATTTCGCGTTCGCCGTCAGGCATCGCAACAGCTTTGAAGCCCTGCATTGCCGCAAGCTCATTCACCGTCAACCTTCTCACCTCCGTCATAGGTTTCAATATATTTCTTGATAAACTCTTTGTATGCGATTATGCATTCGTTTCTGTCTGCATTGCCCATAACAATATCCTCGGCAAAAGCTCTGCAGTTCGGAGCGCCGCAGGAGCCGCAGTCAATGCCGGGCAGCTTTTTCCTAAGCGACTGAATCTGCGACATAAGGCGCATGGATTCGCCGATGCTGTCGCTGAGTCTGTTGAGCGGTTTGTAATCAGGCAAATCTCCGAAAAAGCTGTTTTCTGGGATGTAGCTGCCGTCATCAGTCGCGTGGTTGAGAGAAACGGGCATATATCGCCTGAGAGTGTGAAGTCTGTTTTTTGCAACATAGGGGTTTTCGATTGTCAGCACTCCGCCGACACAGCCGCTTGGGCATGCGTTAAGCTCAACAAAATCAACCGGGGGAATGTTGCCGTCCTCAATCTGGTCGAGAACCGAAATAACGTTGTTTATTCCGTCTGCCGCGATTATCTTATCGTTAAGCAGCGCGGAGCCTTCGCCGCCGCATATAGCCCAGCTCAGGCCGATTCTGCCTGCCTGGGTTGCCATATCACAGACTTTTTCGCGTTTCATAACATTGATGAGCTGAAAATAAATTTCGCTCATTGAAACAACAATGTCAACCTCGCTCTGGTAGCTTCCAAAGCCGTTTCTGACATAACTGACCTTTGCAGGGCAGGGGGAGATAAAGCAAGTGCAGATATCATCCCTCTTAAGCTCGGGATTCTTTTTCATTGCTTCTTCAACCGCCAGATGAGCGGCAACCTCTATCGGAGGCAGAAGCGGAATAAGGTTATCCTTAAGAAACGGGAAACGAAGCAGAATGAGCCTTGTTACAACGGGGCATGCGGTGCTGATAACGGGTTTTTTGATTCCCTCGGTTTGCAGATAAAGCCTTGTGTAATCCGAAACAATTTCGGCACCCTTGGCAACCTCAAAAACCTCATCAAAGCCGATGTCGAGCAGACCCTGCAGCACATAACCGATGTTGTCCAGATTATCAAACTGGGCAAGCAGGCTCGGAGCGGGAAGCGCGATTTTATGTTTGTAGTTTTTAATTTCGTCAAAAGAGTTGCATATACTCTTTTTTGCGTTGTTGGGGCAGTTGCGTATACACTCGCCGCAGTCAATGCAGCGCTCCGCATCAATAACGGCGCAGCCGTTGCGCACTCTGATTGCCTCTGTTGGGCAATGCTTCATGCAAGTTGTGCAGCCCGTGCATTTGCCGGAGTCGAGCGATACCGAATGGATATATGTATTCATAAAAAATACACTCCCTTTTCAGACCCCGCTTGAATCAGTAATTAACCCTCATGGTGATGGTTGTTCCTTCACCAACAACGGAATCTATATGCATATAGTCGGTATATCTTTTCATGTTGGGCAGACCCATGCCGGCGCCAAAGGGGAGGGAGCGAATATTATCAGGGGCGGTTGAAAAGCCCTCTTGCATAGCCTGCTCAATGTTGGCGATGCCCGGTCCGCTGTCTTTAAGAATTATTTCAATGCATTCGTCGCAGACGATAACCTGAGCTTCGCCGCCCTTGGCGTGAATAACCATGTTAATCTCGCCCTCATACATGGCAATGGAAACTCTGCGAATTGTTTCGGGGTCAATTCCGAGCTGGCGCAGGTTCTTTTTGACCTGCACGGATGCTTGACCCGCCGATGTGAAATTATCGCCGTCAACGTCGAATTGGAAAATCAAGGGTTCAGCCATTTGATTCACCTCTGAGTCCGCTGGAATAGAGAATACCGCAGGCATCATACATTCGCTTGGGCGTTGTGAGAACGGCGATGCCGCTTTCCTCTGCCAAATCAATCATATCCTGTGAAGGACGCTTTGAGCGAACAAAAACGATGCATTTCATATCCATCATTTCCGCTGTGCGAATAACCTGGGCATTAACAAGACCGGTGAGCAGAACCGCCTGGTCTTTAACATAGGCAAGAACGTCGCTCATCATATCGCTGCCGCAGGCAGAGTGAATCTCTTTTTCAAGGCATTCGCCGCCGCAGAGAACTTCTGCTTCAAGCAAATCTTTAATGTCGCTGATTTTCATAAAAATCCCTCATTTTCCGCTTAACAGTTTAAATCAGTTGTACTTTGCAAGGATTGCGGGAATCTCATCGGGAGTAACTCTGCCGTAAACGTCATCGTTGATTGTGAAAACGGGAGCAAGGCCGCAAGCGCCGATGCAACGGCATGCTTCAACGGAGAACTTAAGGTCCTCTGTGCATTCACCTGCAGCGATTCCGAGAACTTCGCAGATTTTGTCGAGAATTTCCTGTGAGCCCTTAACATAGCAAGCTGTGCCGAGGCAAACGGAAACATTGTATTTTCCCTTGGGGGTGAGTGAGAAGAGCGCGTAGAATGTTGCAACGCCGTAAACCTTCTCAAGGGGAACGTTCATTCCTTCCGCAATCATGGTCTGAACTTCGATGGGAAGGTAGCCGTAGATGTTCTGAGCCTCCTGCATAACGTGCATGAGCATGCTCTTGTCGCCTTTACATTCCTCAATTATTGCTTTGAGCTGAGCCTCCTGCTCGGGAGTGCCGGTAAAGGGTAAGTTGCTGATCTTTTTAAGCATTAAGTCATTCCTCCTGAATGAAATTTTAAACAGTTGTGAAATTTTATGCAGAAACAGGTTACACTTTTCCACATTCCTGCATTCTAAATCATTATAGCATATAAATATAGAAAATGCTACTTTTTTATCGAATTTTTTTAACTGATTTAAGCCGCTTTTTCTGTGAATTTTGTATATTTTTACTATGATGCGGCAAAACCGCATCGGAAGAGGCGTGTCTGTATGCATCATCGTTGACAATTTATGCAAAGTTATGATATATTGAAAGCATACCGAAATAATGTTAAAGGCGGTGCAGACATGTTTTATAAGAATTGGATGTCATATATAAAAGATGAGGCAAAGATAACCAAAATCGCAATGCCCGGCTCTCATAATTCAGCAACCATCGGAATGAGCAAGATTGCAAGGTGCCAGAACGGCACGCTTTATGAGCAATACGAATACGGTGTGCGCATGTTTGATATAAGGCTCAAGGCTAACCGCAAGGGCGAACTGTTTGTTGCCCACGGAATCATGAAAGGTATACCTGCAGAGGAAGCATTTAAAAGCCTGCAAAAGATTTTTGAGGAATCCGATGAATTTTTTGTTATCGGAATCATAACGTATATGAATCAGCAAATAGGCCCCTTTAAATTAAGCTACAACGGAAATTCGGGAGAAACAAGCAGACTTATCCGTAAATATCTCAGCCCCGAAAAGTATGCTTTAACCGACTTTGAAAATATTGGTGATTTAACACTTGGCGATATCAGAAAATCCGGCAAAAAGTATATAATCATCAACAAAGAAAAGGAATATGATTTCAGCAGCGACTGCCCGATGGTCGGCCCATGGGATTCAACGGTTTACGGCTACAGGCCCGAAAAGTTTGCAAAGGAAATCCTTAAATATCTTAAGGAAATTGAAACAGACGGCTTTTTCTGGTTTCAGACACAGCAGACCCCGAATCTAGGCACGGAAAACGGTTGGAGCATGTGGCCCGATGACCTTGATAAAGTGAGCAGAGTTTATTTTCCTCAGATTATTTCGGATATTGCCGCCGATCCGCAAATGCTTGAAAGGGTTAACATTGTTGCCGGCGATTTTATGACCTTCGATTACATGAAAGCCAATAAGATTCTCGGCCTGAACCTCCTCAAGGGTGTTGTTAAGGAAGAGCTTCGCGAGGAGTTTGCGCAGGCAACAAAATCATATTAACAAAATATCCTACAAACGTTAAAATAGAATTCATACCGAATTAACAAATTCGGGTTATTATCTAAATGTACTCAGCGGGAGCCGCAACCCGCAAGGTACTGCTCATTTTTGAGTAAGCAATACCCCTCCTCAATTCAACCCCATGCAGAAAAAGATGCCTTGCGCATCTTTTTCTTGCGTTTGGGGATTTTTTGTTTTCTCGGAGCATAGAATGTTGCGAGGTGAGAGAATTATGTGGAACAAAATTAAACCGTACGTTATTTCAGTTGCAATTGCGCTGGCTGTCGGAGGCCTATCGGCGCTGCTGACAAGAGGCAGCATGGATATCTATTCGGATATTGTTCAGCCGCCGCTTGCGCCGCCGTCAATTCTGTTCCCGATTGTTTGGACAATACTTTATGTGCTCATGGGCATCGGAGCGGCGATTGTTTACACAAAGAAAGACGAGCAGCCGCAAGCTGTGAGAGAAGCATTAATTGTTTACGCAATCAACCTGTTTTTCAATTTTTTCTGGAGCATCATTTTCTTCAATATGCGCGCATTCCTTTTTGCGTTTATCTGGCTGTTACTTCTGTGGGCAGTGATTCTGATTATGATACTGAAATTCAGAAAGGTCAGCCCCCTTGCGGCGTTGCTTCAGATTCCCTATCTTATCTGGGTAACCTTTGCAGGATATCTTAACCTTGCGATTTATATTTTGAATATGTAAACGAACAGGGCGGGAAAAATCCCGCCCTTGGTTTTTGCTATGAAATTTCAATTATCCGTTTAAACTCTTTGCTGTTTTTGAAATCATCGGAGAGCTGAGGTCTGTTTTTCAGCCCGTGTTTGATGTCTTCGAGGAAAGAGCCGTTCCAAAATCTGTATGCCTTCGTTTTGTCAAATTCAAGTCCCTTAACAGCAGGTGAGGTGTGAACCATTATATCGGGCATTTCATCATATTTTTTTGCAAGGAGAAGCGCTTTTTCAAAATGCTCAAGAGCAGCCTTCTCATTGCCGTTCAGATATTTTTTAACACCGAGCCTCTGATGGTTGATAACCATAAGATAATGGCTTTTGCCGTAATCGCCGTCAGGCATAACCGCTTCAACAAGCTTAATGTAAGCCTCGGAAATGTTATCGTCTGCATCCAAAAAGCTTTTGTATTTCCTGTTCATAATTTCTCCGAAAAGCCGGAGCATTTCGGAAGTGCCGTTGGCGCAAGCTATAGCGCGCTTTTCATCGTCATGAGGATAGATATACATTGCTTCATAGTCTCGCGTGTTTCGCATAATCGGCATTTCTTCAAGAATTTTTTCTGCTTCGGAAATGTCAACACCGGATTTCGGTATTAAACTCATGTCGCGCAGATAGGTGCACATGAGCTTTTTGCTCCATATTCTTATGCTGTCATCGGTGCAATAATTCTGAATGAGGTCATAGATTCTCTGCACTTCTGATTTTATTGAAATCAAATAGTCATCATCATCCCAGCCGCAAAGAATCGCATTAAGATATTTTGAAAGCAGATCGTAGTTGCCGGGGAAATCGGTGACCGCTTTTTTCATAACGGATCTTAATTCGGCGAATTTCTGTTCGTTTATTAAACGTGAATAAAGTTCATTATATTCGTTTATTTTCTTTTCGTTTTCTACCATATCCATGCCCAGAAGGCTGTCAACGGTAACGCCGAAAAATGATGCAAGAACGGGCAGTATTGATATATCGGGGTAGCTTTCGTTTCTCTCCCATTTGCTGACAGCCTGGAAAGAAACACCAAGAAAATCCGCCAGGGTTTCTTGTGTAAGGCCTTTTGCTTTGCGAAGCTTTTTAAGTTTTTCGCCAAAATAAACAGTCATACTTACCATCCTTTTTACTCTGATATTACAGCGCTGTTGCAATTACATGATATCATTTTTGGAAAAATAAGCAATAACTTGTTTGTTGAAGCTGATTCTATAGTTAAGAGAAAAATTCTACCAATATTATTATTTACATATAAAAAAACCGCCGTGCATTTCTGCACAGCGGTCATTTAAGGTGAAATTATTTAAGTTCAACCTTTGCGCCAACTTCTTCAAGCTTAGCCTTAGCAGCTTCAGCGTCATCCTTGGAAACGCCTTCCTTGATAGCCTTGGGAGCGCCGTCAACAACAGCCTTAGCTTCTGCAAGGCCGAGACCTGTGAGCTCACGAACAACCTTGATAACCTTGATCTTCTCAGCGCCAACTTCAGCGAGAATAACGTCAAACTCTGTCTTCTCTTCTGCAGCAGCAGCGCCGCCGTCAACAGGAGCAGCAACAGCTACAGCAGCTGCTGCGGATACGCCGAATTCTTCTTCTACTGCGTGAACGAGCTCTGAAAGCTCAAGTACTGTAAGTTCTTTGATTGTTTCAATCATTGCTGCAATCTTTTCTGATGCCATTTTATTTTCCTCCAATTAATAAGAATTTTTTAATTAATTTAAATTATGCTTCTGCGGGTGCTTCTTCAGCAGGAGCTTCGCCGCTCTTGTCGACGATAGCCTGAATAGCACGTGCGAAGGATGCGATGGGTGCATTGAATGCGTTGCAAACTGTTGCAAGAAGAATCTCTCTTGTGGGAAGCTTTGCAAGTGAATCGATTGTTGCTGTGTCAACAACCTTACCGTCAAGATAACCGCTCTTTACGGAGAAGTTCTTGTGGGTATCAGCAAACTTTGAAAGGATTCTTGCTGCTGCTGTGTGACCCTCGGGGCTGATAGCGATAGCTGTTGTGCCTTCGAGAACGCCGCAAATATCGTCAAGACCCACATTCTTGGCAGCAAGGCCGAGAAGAGTGTTCTTTACTACTGAATACTTAACGCCTGCTTCACGGAGCTCTTTACGGAGCTTTGTGTCGTCAGCAACGTTGATGCCTTTGTAGTCAACAACAACACCTGCAACAGAATTCTGAAGCATATCGGTGAGGTCAGCAACGATTTGTTTCTTTTGTTCCAAAACTTTTTCGCTGGGCATTTATATTTTCACCTCCGTATGGAATAAATGCAATTAAAAAGCCCTTTCCGCAAACCGCAGAAAGGGCGTGAACATACTAAAGCAATGAATTCTTTTGTATGCATCCTCTCTCGGCAGGCGGTTAAAAATAACCTTTATGCGAAAAGCACCTGCTGTCTTAAAAAGAACAGCTCAAATATAATAGCACAATAATTTGCGCTTGTCAAGCATTTTTTATGCTTCTGTTGCAGTTCCGATCTTGTTGGGGTTAACCTTGATGCCGGGGCCCATGGTTGTTGCAAGAACGCAAGAACGGATGTACTGACCCTTTGCAGCGGCGGGCTTAGCCTTGATGATAGCATCGAGAAGAGTGTTGAAGTTTTCAGCAAGCTTCTCAGCGCCGAAGGAAACCTTGCCGATGGGGCAGTGGATGATGTTTGTTTTGTCAAGGCGGTATTCAATCTTACCTGCCTTAGCTTCTGTAACAGCCTTAGCAACGTCGGGTGTAACTGTGCCTGCCTTGGGGCTGGGCATCAAGCCACGGGGACCGAGAACCTTACCGAGACGGCCAACGAGACCCATCATGTTGGGTGCTGCGATGCAAACGTCAAAATCCATGAAGCCTTCGCCCTGGATTCTTGCAACAAGGTCTTCTGCGCCAACAACTTCTGCGCCTGCTGCAGCTGCTGCGTCAGCATCTGCGCCCTTAGCAAAAACTGCAACTCTTACAGTACGGCCTGTTCCGTTGGGGAGAACTACAGCGCCGCGAACCTGCTGGTCAGCGTGGCGGGAGTCAACGCCCAAACGAACGTGTACTTCAACTGTTTCATCGAACTTTGCACTTGCGGTCTTAACAGCCAAATCAAGTGCAGCGTCGGTATCATAGAGTGTTGCTCTTTCAACGAGCTTTGCACTCTCGTTATATTTCTTTCCGTGTTTCATGTTAATTAATTCCTCCCAATCATGTGGTTAATCGGATTTTTCCTCCCACAGTTTGCAAATCAGTCAGCTACTGTAACGCCCATGCTGCGAGCTGTGCCGGCGATCATGCTCATTGCTGCTTCAACGGAAGCTGCGTTGAGGTCGGGCATCTTCTGCTCAGCAATCTTGCGAACCTGTTCCTGAGTGATGGTTGCAACCTTGGTCTTGTTGGGAACGCCCGAACCGCTTTCAATGCCGCAAGCTTTTTTAATAAGAACGGCTGCGGGCGGGGTCTTTGTGATGAAGCTGAATGTGCGGTCAGCGTAAACAGTGATAACAACAGGGATGATAAGACCCATGTCGTTCTTTGTGCGCTCATTGAATTCCTTTGTGAAAGCCATAATGTTAACGCCGTGCTGACCGAGAGCAGGACCTACAGGGGGAGCCGGAGTGGCCTTGCCTGCGGGGATCTGCAACTTAATTAAGCCAACTACTTTCTGTGCCATAATTAAAAACCTCCATAAATTGTGGTAAATTGCGGAGCCTTAAGCTCCTCCCACGAAGCCCACGCAAAAGCGGGACTGCGCAAAAAGCGCTAAATTTGAAAGGGTGTTAACCCTCAAATTACCGTGATTATTCAGCAAGTTCAACCTGGTCAAGCTCAAGCTCAACTGTTGTCTGCTTGCCAAAGAGAGCGGAAACTGCAACTTTGACCATGTTGTTGTCAACGTCCAGCTCCTCAACAATTCCGCTGAAGCCGTCAAAAATTTCGTCGATGATATTGACTGTGTCGCCAACATTATAGGAAACTTCAACGCTTCTCTTCTCGACTCCGAGCCTGATAACTTCTTCATCGGTAAGAGGTATTGCTTTGTTTTCGGGACCAACGAATCCTGTAACGCCTCTGGTGTTACGGATAAGGAGCCAAGTTTCGTCGCTCATCTTGGGACGGTTGTCCTTATCGGGAGCAACTGCAACCTTAACGAGAACATAGCCGGGGAAGAGCTTGCGC
>JAZRIG010000004.1:0-10167 GCA_045645145.1 Acutalibacteraceae bacterium | reverse complement strand
CAAACAATGATTTTCGGGCGCATAAGCCTTGTTTGCTCGCGAAGCCAGCCGATACACTGCTCCTGCTCTTCGGGAAGAGGATCACGGTTTTTGGGAGGTCTGCATTTAACCATATTGGCAATATAGATGTTCTTTTTTCGGTCAAGGTCAATCGCTTCAAGATATTTGCCATGCAGCTTGCCTCCCCTGCCAACAAACGGTTCACCCTGCAAATCCTCATTTTCGCCGGGGCCTTCACCGATAAACAGCACCTCGGCATTCTCGTTGCCTACGCCGAAAACAAGATTTGTTCTTGTTTCGCAAAGGGCGCATTTTTTGCACTGCATGCAGTCAGCCTTAAGCTGTTCCCAATTT
Organism: Acutalibacteraceae bacterium; assembly: GCA_045645145.1. Classification (GTDB taxonomy): domain Bacteria; phylum Bacillota; class Clostridia; order Oscillospirales; family Acutalibacteraceae; genus CAG-177. The sequence continues at coordinate 9,813 of JAZRIG010000004.1, read as the reverse complement.
TCATACATCGCCGCTTTCACCTCGGTTTCTGAATATTTCCTCGGATTTTTCCGCATCCTTGCGAATTTGCTCCGAAAGCTCGTCCATCGAGCTGAATTTTATTTCATCTCGCAGATATTCGAGCAGCCTTACTTCAATTTCAAGGCCGTAAAGGTTGCCGCTGAAGCCTAAAATGCAGGTTTCGCTTCGAAAATCTTCATTTTCAAAGGAGGGGCGCAAGCCGATATTGGTGACGGACGGATATTCTCTGCCGTCAACAACGGTTACGGAGGCATAAACACCCTTTTGGGGCTTAACAAAGCCCTCGTCAAACCGCTGATTTATGGTTGGCGCGCCGATAAGCCTGCCTCTGTGATAACCGCTCACAACCACCTGCTTATATCGGAATTCCCTGCCGAGCATCGCATTCGCAAGCGGTATGTTGCCGCTTTCAACGGCCCGTCTTATCCGCGTTGAGCTTATCGGCTCTCCGTCATAATCAACGGGGTCTGTTATTTTAAACTCCACGCCATATTCCACGCAAAGCTTTTTAAGCTCCTCAATGCCGCCCTCGTTATTTTTGCCGAAGCGATAATTCCAGCCGCAGCAGATGCCGCCTGCGTTGAGCTGGTCAATGAGGATTTTTTCAAAGAACTCGCGGCAGGTCATGTTTTTAACTTCTCTGAAAGAAACAATCCGTTTCCCTGCCCCTGTTTTTGCAATCAGCTCGTCACGCAGCGCAGGCTGCAAAATCATATCCGGCGCTTTGCCTGCAACGGACAGCATAGGGTGCCTGTCAAAAAGAAGCACAAGGGGAGAAAACCCGTGCTCTTGCTGCATTTCAAAAGCACAGGCGATAACTGCAATATGACCCCTGTGAAGCCCGTCAAAGCTGCCGAGGGTTACCGCGGTTTTTCTCTCAAGCATAGATTATTTCTTCCTAAACTGTTGTTTCATTCGCAATTCCTTGGAAAGGATGCGCTTGCGCAGACGCAGCGAAACGGGAGTAACCTCCAGAAGCTCATCGTCCTTTATGAATTCCATGCACTGTTCAAGGCTCAGAACGCTGTGGGGCACAAGGCGCAGAGCATCGTCCGAACCGGATGCACGGGTGTTTGTTAAATGCTTAGTTTTGCAAACGTTGCATACGATATCTTCATTCTTGGCGCATTCGCCAACAATCATGCCCTCATAAACATCAACACCTGCAGGGATGAAAAGACGGCCTCTGTCCTGAGTGTTGAAAAGTCCGTAAGCGGTGCTGACACCTGTTTCGTGAACAACGATTGAACCTCTTTCACGGGTCTGGATATCGCCCTTATAGGGAGCGTAGCCGTCAAAAAGCTGGTTCATGATTCCGTTGCCGTTGGTATCCGTCAAAAATTCCGCACGGTAGCCGATAAGTCCTCTTGACGGGATTTTGAATTCAAGGTGGGTTGAGCCGCCCTCGCGTGCGCCCATGTTTTCAAGCTCGCCTTTACGAGAACCTAATTTTTCTATAACAGCGCCGACATACTGCTCGGGAACTTCAACAATGAGAAGCTCCATCGGCTCCATGAGCTGGCCGTCAATCTCTTTAAAAATTACCTTGGGTCTGGAAACCTGGAATTCATACCCCTGGCGGCGCATTGTTTCAATCAGAATTGAAAGATGAAGCTCGCCTCTGCCTGAAACCTTGAATGTATCGGTGCTTTCGGTTTCCTCAACCCTCATGCTCACATTCGTTTCAACCTCTTTGAAAAGGCGGTCACGGATGTTTCTGGAAGTGACAAACTTGCCCTCCTTGCCTGCAAACGGGCTGTCATTAACGATGAAATTCATCGAAATGGTGGGTTCGTCTATCTTGATAAAGGGCAAAGCCTCAACATTTTCAGGGTCGCAGGCGGTTTCGCCGATATTGATGCCTTCAATGCCCGAAACGCAGATAATATCGCCCGCCTCGGCTTCCTCGCATTCAACGCGTGAAAGACCCTCAAACTGATAAAGCCTTGAAACACGCACGTTCTGAGTTGTGCCGTCTGTTTTGCAGAGCGATATCTGCTGATTCTTTTTTATTCTGCCCCTTTCAACTCTGCCAACTCCGATTCTGCCGACATAATCGTCATAATCAAGGCTGGAGAAAAGCACCTGGAGGGGCTGGTCGGGGTCGCCCTCGGGGGCATCAATATTTTCAAGAATCGCATCAAACAGGGGCTGCATGTTTCCGCCTCTGTTGTTGGGGTCAAGGCTTGAATAGCCGTCCCTTGCGCTGGCATAAACAACGGGGAATTCAAGCTGATCCTCGTCTGCGCCAAGGTCAATAAAGAGGTCAAGCACCTCATCAACAACCTCGTAGGGGCGCGCATTGGGTCGGTCAATTTTGTTGATAACAACAAGCACCTTTTTCTTAAGGTTAAGCGCCTTTTTAAGCACGAATCTGGTTTGAGGCATGCAGCCCTCAAATGCATCAACAAGCAGCAAAACGCCGTCAACCATCATCAGAATGCGCTCAACCTCGCCGCCAAAATCGGCGTGGCCCGGGGTATCAACAACATTAATTTTTGTGCCTTTATAATGAACGGATGTGTTTTTGGAGAGGATTGTGATTCCTCTTTCGCGCTCAAGGTCGTTGGAGTCCATAACTCTGTCAGCAACCTGCTCATTATCGCGGAAGGTGCCGCTCTGCTTGAGCATTTCGTCAACCATGGTTGTTTTGCCGTGGTCAACGTGAGCAATTATAGCAATATTTCTTAAATCTTTTTTGTTAGACAAATGGGTCACCTTTTCAAAAAAATTTTTTATTCTTCAATCTTGAATCCTTCTTTTTCGCGCTTTGCAGCGAGCTGAGAAAGCATATTTTCTTTTTCCTTGCCTGCAATCTTATAGAAGAACATGGGGATTGAGCAAAGCAGCATGCTTAAACCGGGAAGAAGAGATACAAGGGTAAACATTGCAAATCTCTGGCCGAACGCAACATCAAAGGCGGACATAATTGCTTCCTTTGAAAGCATTGCGGCGGGGTCCATATCAATTGCCATGTAAAGCACGATAATTCCGCAGGTTGCAAAAGCGTTGCCGATTTTGTTGATGAAGCCCTGACATGCCGAACCCAGGCCGTTTTCTCTGTGGCCTGTTGTAAGCTCCATGTAATCAAGGCTGTCGCATATCATTGCATAGGAAATTACATTGATAACGCCGAGAGGTATGGACTGAACAACAATGAACGGGGCAAGCACATAGATGCTTGAAAGGCTTGTTGTGTAGCCGATTATTGTTGTAACAACGCTTGCCGCAAAGCCTGCAAGGCAGGTTGTGATAACGATTTTCTTGTAGTCAAACTTTTTCATCAGCGCGGGCATAACAAGCGTTGTGCCGAACATGCCGACGATTGTGCAAACCTGAAAAATTGTTTTAACAAGGCTGATGCTGTTGATGATATCTGCCTGAGTGGGGTTTTCGGGGCCGATATAGAAGGAATAACGGGCAACGTGAATTGCAGCAGCCTGAACAAGATATCTGCCGCTTGAAAGAATGCCCATAATTACAACAAGCATAAGGGGCTTGCAATGAAAAATTCTTGAAAGACTACCGGGCTGACCGGGAATTTTCTTTTTGTCGGGCAGAACTACTCTTTCTTTGATGTGGAAATAGCAGTTAACATACATTATTCCGCCGATAACAACAGCGAAAAGTGCGATAAGGAAGTATTTTTTCTTCTCAAAGTCAAGCGGATTGGGCTCGTTACCGAATTTTGCATAATACGCATTGAGAATAAGGGGAATTGCAAGGAAAAGCACCTCAGGAAGTGCCGAGCCGATGCTGTTAATGATTTTTGTGAAGGAGATAACGTCGCTTCTCTCTTTTGAGTTGGGAGTAAGAACGTTGGGCAGAGTCCAGAAAGGAACATCCGCCATTGTGTAAGCCATGCCCCAGAGAATATAGACGATTGCCGAGAAAATCATAAGGGGAGCTTGGTTCATGTCGGGGCTGAGATACATGAGAAGAGTGAGCACAGCAATAATGGGGGTTGCCATTATGATATAGGGTTTCATTCTTCCTTTTTTCATTGACCTTCTGTCAACAATCATACCCATCATCGGGTCATTTATTGCGTCCCAAACTCTTGCAGCAAGCATAAGAACAAGAACAAACATAAGCGGAAGCTGCAAAACATTGACGTAATAGTCGCTGATATAGCTGGACATCATGGCATAAATCATGCCCTGACCGCCCGCACCGAGAGCATACATCCACAGCTCTTTTTTGCCGACGTATCTTTTATCTTCCATGGTATCTTTCCTTTCTTGGGTTAGTTTTATCATGTTTAAAAAAATGATTTTATGATTCTGAGAAAGGATGGCGGATGGCGTTTTTCTCAGCAATCAGAAATTATTTTTTAGCCATTTCCTCGCGGAATTTCGCCTGATGCTTAAGATAGGTTTCTTCGGGAATATCGGGGTTGCCCTTGGAATAGCCGGGGATAAACATATCGCCTGCAACCTTGGGGTCTGTGCAGCGGGTGTCGTTTCTCCACTTTTCTCTTTCCTCGGGATTTCTCATGTTGGGGATTTCAACAGGGATTCCGCCCTCAAGTGCCGAGAAATACGCAAACATGCCGGGCAGGAACATATCCATTGCCTCGTAAACGTCGATAACATCTGCGTTCTTGTTGCCTCGGAGCGACTCAATAATGTGGTGCATGAGATAATAGTCCGCACCGCCGTGACCCGATGTTTCCGCAAGGCGAGAAAGAGCATCTCTTGTTGAAACAACTTTGGGCTTTGAGTTGTTGTCGCCCTCGTTTTCGTCGCAGTTGACATAAAGAGTCTGAACATCGTCGCATTCTGCGTCCTCACGGGCGGTTTCCATTCTGCCCTTTGAGCCGTTGAGCGAGAACCAGATTGAGTGGCCCGCACAGCCGATGCCGTGAACGCTCTTGAGGATGCCGCCGTTTTCGAGAGTGATTATTTCAAGACCGATGGGAGCAGCCTTTGCGCCCATGCGATACATTCTGTCATTATAAGCCACCTCAAATCCGCTGACCTTAACGGGTCTTAAGCCTGTGATGTGGATAAGCGGACCGATGGAATGAGTGCAGTAATAGAACGCATGCATAAGGGTTCGCCAATGGTCGGGTCTGCCCTGAGTATGCATGTGCCAATCCGCCTCAAGGTTATGCATATATTCGCCCTCGCCGTACTCAAACTTTCCGAGAACGCCTTCATCATAAAGCTCTTTCATCTTCTTGGGAGCGGGCATATAGCAGCAGTTTTCTGCGAAGAAATATTTTTTGCCGGATTTTTCAACCGCTTCAACAAGCTCAACAGCTTCCTTCATTGTCTGAACGGGAAGCACTTCGCTGATAACGTTGAAGCCTTTATTGAGCGCCTTGATTGCAAATGGAGCATGCTCCGTTGCATAGTTTGCAAGCACAACAACGTCCATGTCGTGAGTCAGGAATTCATCGTAGCTTTCATAGAAAGTGATACCCTCACCCTCGTAGTCCCTTTTTGCAAGGTTAAGCTGGGGGATATAGTTATCGCAGATTGCAACGGTTTTTGCGCCCTTGACGCTGCGGCAGTATTCAACCATGCTTCTGCCTCTGCCGACGCCGAGAACACCAACCTTGATTGTGGGAGCCTTTTCGAGCTTTCTGCAGAAAGAACGGTCCTCATAAACCATGTCAACGCTGTCAACCCCAAGCTCTGCAAGCATCCATTCCCAACGCTCTTTCATTCCCGTGTCATATTCAACGGGGATAAAGCCTGCGGTAAGATAGCTCTTGACTGCGCCCTTGCGCCACTCGTCGGTTGTCAGATAAATATAGTCCGCACCCTGCTCTGCAAGCTTTTTAACTGCAATGTTGTTGATATATTTGCCAAGCCCCTTGCCACGGAATTCGGTTTTAATTCCGACCATGTGCACCTGACCCTCTTTTTCGTCAGGATGGTATATAGCGGCAATTGTTCCGACATGCTCGCCCTCAAAATCAAGGAAGAAAACATCCTTTTCGGGCACGCAGTCATCAACATCAGCTACGCATTCATCAAAAAATTCGGGAGCGGTGTCATCGCCCACAAGGCCGTTTTTGCAGCAATCAACCCATGCCGCCTTGTCTTCAACACATTCTTTGTAATTTACAATTGTGTAGCCCTCGGGCAAAGTCAAATCCGCAACGGGTGTTCCCTTAAGCCAATACATTTTAAGCTGTGCCATAGTTTTCTCCTTAAATCCTGTTTCATCTAAAAAAGGGGCTGTTAAAAACAACCCCTCTGTTCAGTAAATTTTTGTGTAACTAATTACGAATCGAAATTATTCGCCTTTCATTTCAAGGAGCTTAACAGTTCCGTCATAGGAAGCCTGGCTGACCTTGATTGAATCTGTAATAGCTGCCTTGATATCATCCTCTGTTGCGCCAAGTTCAACAGAATACTTTCTGTCGATAAAGAGGTTGATGTCCATGATATCTGCAAGTCCGTCAACGTCAATACCGCTTTCGATGCCCTTTGCGGCATATTCCTTCTTAACGCCGCCAAGACCCATTCTCATCATCCAGGGAGCAACGCTGATAACCTTTCTGTTGTCACCCATGCCTCTTGCTGCGTAAACAATCTTGAGGAATTCCTTCCATGTCTGGTTATACATGCTGATAGGCCATGCCTTTGCGCCCTTTGACTTTTCGGCAGCGCCAACGATAACTTCGCCAACCTGGCGAACTGTGAGCATAGCTGTGCCGCCACCCGGATACATTGTGAACGGAAGCTTATCCATCATCTTGATTTGTTCAATAAGGATAACCCAAACAGGCTTTCTGCCGGGCTGTGTGCCGAAGATGTAAGGAAGCTCAAGAACGGCAACGTCAAAGTTTTCGTCTGCGAATGAGAAAGCAACCTCTTCCTGATCGATACGGCTTCTTATGTAAGGATGCTTCTCTGTGAGCTTCATGTCGGGACGCTCCTTTGCAAGATATGCAAAGTAAGAGCCGAGAATAACAGCATTCTTCATGCCGATTTCCTTGCAGAGAGGAAGAATTCTTTTAAGGGGAGCGATGTTGTACTTATAATATGCATCATAAACGGGTGCAGGGAATTCAACTCTTTCGTCGATACCTGCTGCGAAAACAAAGCAGTCACAGCCGGCCATGATAGCCTTGATTTCTTCATCTGTCTTTTCATAGATATTGCAAAGCTCGATTTCCATTTCCTCGGGAATGGGTGCGCCTGCGGGGAGAGGGGGAAGAGCAACGCTCTTGACCTGATGGCCTCTTTCGATAAAGATTCTTGCTGCTTCGCAGCCGAGGAGACCTGTGCCGCCAATCATAAATACTTTCATTGGATTATTCCTCCTTGAATAATTATACTCTATTATAATATATCTTATTTTTAAAATAGTCAATAGAATTGAAAAAAAACAGTCGAAATTAAATTGTAACATTTTTAACCGAATCTTCTTTAAGCAATATAATCCGGAATAAAGAAAAAGCCGAGGCCTCACAGCCTCGGATTTTTCTCGTATAAAACGGGGGGGACAAAAGATGGTAGTGGTTAAACTAATTATTTCTCCGCCTGCTTGGAATATTTGAGAGTATAAACTATTCTCATGAGCCATGCTTCGACGGGATTTATTGCCTTTGCCTTGCCGAAAACCTTTGAGGTCAGCAAGGTGAGGCTGCTTTTGCTCATAATCATATCAACGGCCTGTGCATCGCCTTCGTTGGCACCGCAGCAAAGAGCGCCTTTATCTTTAATCAGAACAGCATTCTTGCCTTTGATTGCCTTTGAGGCTTTATCATAAGATTTTGCACATTTAACTGTGGGGCCGCAAATCTGAGCAAAGTCATCAAGCAAGGGCTTCATTGTTTTGCCGAGTCTGGAAACGGCAACAACCTCGCTTGAAGCGTTGTGAATAATATGATTAAATGACGGGCAGGCATTATATATGTCTCTGTGGGCCTCTGCGATATCCGCAAGAGCCGCAACGCCTGAGCCGCCTTTGATATCCATTGAAATTTCAGAGCCGTCGGACTGGTTGGTGAAAACGATTTCACCGCTGTCTCGATTGCAGGTACTATTATACAGCATGGATTTATCAATTTCAACAGTTTTTTGAGATTTTGTAAGCTTATCGGCAATCTCTGAACAGAAGTCATCGAGATTGTCTGATTTTAAACCAAGCTTGGTTTTAGCCGAATCAATAATATAATCTGTGCAAACTTTTTCAAGCGAATTTGCAACCTGGAAAGCCTCTTCGCTGTCCTTACCGAAGCAGAGAGCGCCGTGATGAGCCATAATAACAGCCTTTGAAGGGCTCATCTTAAGAGCTTTGGTAACGCCCTTTTTGAGCTTCTTTGTGCCGGGCAGGCCGTAGCCGCCAAGGTGGATAACGCTGCCGATAAGGTTTGCAGCTTCGCCCGCAACCTTTTCAATTCCGGTTGAAAGTGCGCTGACTGCGGAAGCAACCTTCTGATGAGTATGGATAACAAAGTTTGCTTCGGGATGCTCTTTATAAACCTCGGCATGAATTCCCTTTTCGGACGAGGGCTTAACATTGCCGCCCCACTCAAGAGTATTGATTGCAACCTCAACAATATCATCGGGGGTAAGGCCGATATAGGGCTTGCCGCTGGGAGTTATAACAAAGGTTTTATCGTCAACACGGCAGCTTACGTTGCCCCATGTTCTTGCGATAAGACCGGTTTCAACAAGTCTTTCACCTGCTTCAATAACAAGCTTTTTGGCAGTTAAAACATCCATGGTAGTTTTCCTTTCGGATTATTTAAAATAAGGCGGGATATGGGATATCCCGCCGTGATTAATTATTATTTTGTGAAAAAGGTCATGCAACGAATTCATATTGTAAATAATTAGTGAGAAATGATGGCGGATAGCGTTTTTCTCTTGCGAAGGCGTATCAAGTATACGCCAAGGAAGAAAAAAGGTCATGCGCCGCATTTATCACAATTATTTTGTTTCAAGGCAAACGATGTTCTCAAATACCTTGTCAAATCTTGAGATTGCGTCGTCAATCATTTCCTCAGTGTAAGCAGCGCTTGTGTAGAGACGGCTGCCTGCAAGAGTTACAAGACCTTCTGCCATGTAAGCAGCGCCCATGTGAGTCATTTCCTTCTTGCGTGCAGATGTTGCGCTGAGAACGCCGGGGATGCCCCAAGGCTTCATCCAGTTGATGGAGAAGTTAAGAGTACCAACAGTTTCAAGATGGCAGATTGAGCCCTGGTTGAATGCTACGAAGGGAAGGTTTCTTCTCTTGATGATTTCCTGAAGGCCTGCTGTGAGTCTGTCGCCCATAAGAGCTGCCTTGTAGCAAGCATCTGCCTTTTCCATTTCTTCGAGCATTGTGTAACCTGCGATGCAGCTGAGGGGGTTAGCGCTCATTGTGCCGCCGCAGAATGCCTTCTTAATCTTCTTGCCTGTATCGTCAAGGCCTGCGCCGAGATATTTCATGTATTCTCTCTTGCCGCCGAGGCCGCCTGCGCCGGGATAGCCGCCTGCCATAACCTTGCCGAATACGGTAAGGTCGGGTGAACAGCCGAAGTAGCCCTGAGCGCCGCTCATGCTTACGCGGAATGCTGTAACAACCTCGTCAAAGATGAGGAGTGCGCCGTATTTGCGGCAAAGCTGCTCAACGCCCTTGCAGAAGTTCTTGTCAACGGGTCTTGTGCCGCTTTCGGGGCCAACGGGCTCAAGCATAACAGCTGCTGTGCCGCCCTTGAGTCTGTTTGCCTTGAGCTTTCTTTCAAGGTCATTGAGGTCGCCGGGGAAGAATTCTTCTGTGTCTCTGAAGCAGAACAGGGGAACACCTGTTGCCTGAGTGAACTTTGAGCCGGGAACGCGGATG
>JAZRIG010000003.1:0-2408 GCA_045645145.1 Acutalibacteraceae bacterium | reverse complement strand
TATATTGCCAACATGGTGAAATGCCGCCCCCCGAAAAACAGAGACCCTCTTCCCGAGGAGCAGGAGCAGTGCATCGGTTGGCTTCGCGAGCAGACAAGGCTGATTCGCCCTAAAATTATCGTCTGCCTCGGCAGGATTTCGGCGCAAAGGCTGATTTCAAAGGATTTTAAGGTCACAAAGCAGCACGGTGATTTTATTGAAAAAGGCGGAATTCTCTTTATGGGAACTTTCCACCCCGCCGCGCTTCTGCGTAACCCCAACCAAAAGCCCGATGCGCTTGAGGATTTTCTTGCACTTCAAAGAAAAATCAAGGAAATCTGCGAGCATACTTATTAAAACAAAGCAGGCTGTCTCACCAAAGGGTGAAACAGCCTGTTATTTTATTGCGTAAATTCTTTTAAAAAATACTGCATAACCTTGTTTGAAACCGAGGATGCAACGCCCGAGCCGTGGCCCGCATGCTCCGCAACGCAGACAACCGCAAGCGGCAAATCCGCTCTCTGTGAATAACCCACAAACCATGAGTGGCTTTTGGCGTTATCAATCTGTGCTGTGCCTGTTTTTCCGCACATTTGCAGATTTTCAAACTTCCAATCGCCGTATTCATCCGCAACGTTGGAGCGCAGAAGCTCGTTCAGCTTTGCGGCGGTGTCGGGGCTTATTGTTATAATTGTTTCGGGCATTCTGCCCACTATTTGCGAAACCGTTCCCGTGGAGCGGATTCTGTCCGGCGCGCAGCCGTTGCCGCCGTTTGCAATTGCACCCATTATCGCCAGAAAATGTGAGGGATTAACAAGAGTTGTGGATTGGCCGATGCCTGCCCAGCCAAGCTCTGCCTTGCTTTCCGTTGACGGTGAAAAGCGGCTTTTTGTCAGGCGGATTTCCTTTGCATAAAGCTGCGAGTTAAAGCCCATGGTTTCTGCCGTTGCTTTGAGTTTGGCTGCACCGAGTTCGATTGAAATTTCCGCAAAGGCGCAGTTACATGAATTGTTCATAGCTTGCTGAAAATTCTGTTTGTTATGAATGTCGTTGCAGATAACCGTGCCGTCACCCGTTTCGTATTCGCCGTCGCAGTCGAACGAACGCGAATAGATATCGGGAATATTTTCTATTGCGCACGCGGCTGTTATGATTTTCATAATTGAGCCGGGAGTATAAATTCCCGAAATCACCTTGTCAAGAAAAACTCCCGAATATTTTTCGTTTGTCAAAAGGTCATCGGGTCTGTTCTCAATGTCATAAGTCGGCTTTGACACGCTGCAAAGAAGCTGCCCTGTTTTGTAGTTATAAACGGCAACGGCGCCGTCGTATTCGCCGAAAGCCTTATAGGCAATTTTGTTCGCTTCGCTGTCTATGTTGAGGGTTATGTCTGTTCCCGTGCCGCTTTGTTTGAGATTATATATGCCCTCGATTTTGCTGTAGCCCGAAAGCACGTCGCGGTAGAGGTAGTGAGTGCCGGTTGAAATATATCCTGCTGTGTCGCCCACAACATGAAGCACGGATTTTCTTATCGCCTCGTTGTCAGCAAAAATGCGCTCATTATCCGAGCTTTTGGCAAGCTCAATGCCGTTAATGTCATAAATTGCGCCCGCATTAACTATTGTGCCGCCCGAATACATGTGACGGTTAGCTTTGTTGGACGCCCATTCCGAGCCGTTGAGCACAAGGCTCGCAACAAAAAAGCCTACACCTGCAATAAATGCCAGAATCAGCGCGTAAATTATTGCCGCACGCCTTGCTGTTATTCTCATGGTGCCGCACCTCCTTTGGTTTTAACCTTTGGGGGTGTTGCTTTTTGAACTTTTTTGATTGCAACGTCGGGCGCAGGTGGGTTGAAAGGCGCACCTGCCGCCCTGATATATGCCAGCAGACCCCAGGAGCAAATCATGCTTGAGCCGCCGCGGCTGACGAAGGGGAGAGTGACACCTGTAAGCGGCAGCAAATCTGTTATGCCGAAAACGTTAAGTGAAAGCTGGAAAAGCAGCATTCCCGCTGCGGAAACAGCCGCAATCGCATAAAATGTTGAAGCGGAGGTTTTTGCGGAGCGGATTGCAAAAAACGCAATTGCCGCAAAGCTGAGCAAAACGGCAATGCCGATAATAAGCCCCATTTCTTCGCATATAAGGCCGAAAACGAGGTCGGTAGAGGCGGCATAAACATCGCGCAGATAGCCTTCGCCGATACCGAGCCCGAAAAGCCCACCGCTTGCCGAATAAATCAAAACCCTTGTTTGTTGATATCCCGTTGTGTCAATAAAATCCCAAACATGGCGGTATGCCGCAAAGCGGTTTGCAACATAGGGCTTGAAATAGATGATAAGCGCAGCGCCCATGAGTGCAACCGTGCAGATAAGAATGATTGTTCTGATGTCGCCCGAGCGCATGTAGGCAATGAGTATGAAGGTGAAA
>JAZRIG010000002.1:0-9882 GCA_045645145.1 Acutalibacteraceae bacterium | reverse complement strand
AAACCCACTCGGCATGCCGAGTGGGTTTTAAGTTTAATTTATGCAAAAAGGTTTCCAAAGATTCTTCCAATTAATCCGCCGTATCTGTCAATCATTGCAAAAATGAAGTCCATAAATCCGAAATCAACAATGATATTGTTGCTGTCGTCGGAAGCCTGATTGGCGTTGAGAGTGAAGCCTTCGGTGTAAATAACTCCGCCTTCGCCGAATATTTCAGCTCTTACATAACCTTTGATTACGTTTTCATAATCGTTAAGGTCAAATGCTTTGTCATCAGCCTTTGTGGTTGCAATAAGCTTGCCGTCTGAAATCCAGCGGATAATGAGAGCGTTGTCTGCATCAATTGTGATAGTGTCCTCATTATCGTCAACGGCGATTGAATTTATAACCGGTCTTGTTTCGGTTGCAAGGAACCCGTCATCGTCAAGAGCGGTGTAACTTTCTCCAACCTGGCCGTCATCGGAGGAATTGGCAATTTCTTCTCTTTCAGCATCGTATCTTGCCACGATATCAACAAGCTCTTTGTAAAGCTCTGTTTCGCCGTAGAAGGTTTTGATGCCGTCTGCAATCTGAGCAAGCTCGTCGCGATTGTGAACGCAGGTGCTCTGCGGAAGAACTTCGCCGTTGAAAAGAGCTTTTTTAACATTTTCGGTTGTTTTTGCATCTGCAAGAACAATCAGGCTGCCTGTGTCGATTTTATCAAGCTGATGTGCGTCGCTTGTTGCAATTGCGGTAACGGTTGTGCCTTTTTCAGCTGCCTTTGCAAGCATGATATCCCAGAGCTTTCTGTCATATCTTGTTCTGCCGTCGCCCTTGCTGTTGATGTCAATGCCTATGCAGGAATCGTATTTATCGATATATCCGTAGAACTTGTTGATGTAGTAATTGTAAGACCAATTATCCATGTTATAAGCATCTTCCTGGTAAAGCTCATAACGCGCTTGAGTGTATTCTCCGGGGTGGTTAATAACTGAAAGACCGCCTGCTTTTTCAACGCCTACGATTGCGTTGCGGTAGTCGCTGGGAAGGTTGCAGTTGAATTCGGCAAACCAGCTGTTGACGTGAGCATTAACGGAGAGGGCATTGTTTTCAACACCGTAGGGGATGCGGAGAATTTCGCGGCCGTCACCGGTTACAAGATAATCGTCACCGTTTTTGCTTATCATCTGATAAGTCGTTCCTTTGGGGAATGTGCCGCTTTGCTCAAGATAATCGAGGTTTCCGTCTGTTTTGCCGATGAGCGCCATAAACTTTGTAACAAGCTTTGAGCCAAGCTCGCTGTCGGTCCAGCTCATATCTGAAACGCCGTGATCGGTGATGGAAACAATGTCAAAGCCTGTTTCGTAGTGACGCTCGATGGATTCTGTTAAAGTGTCGTCGCCGTCGCTTGCGTTTGTGTGGGTGTGAAGAGCGGTTTTGTATTGATTAACCGTTGCCCAGTCAATCTTTGCGTAAGGATTGGTGATTGTATAGCCGCTGTCGGCATCAGCCGCAAAAGCGAGCGGAACGCAGCTGAAAAGCATTGCTGTTGCAAGAAGAAAAGCGATTGTTTTTTTAAACATTTTATTCTGCCTCCTTAAAGAAATAGTGCAATTTTCGTTAAGTATTATAGCAAAGTTGAATTATTTTGTAAATACTTAACAAAAAAATACATTCAATTTTGGATGAGCTTTCACAAGCTTTGGTTTGATATTTGATTTTCTTTATGATAGAATTAGACTATAATTTTTATTTAGGAAAGGATATTGTAATGTTTATAATAAGGAAAATTTGGTCAGTAATAACCCTGCCGCTTTTAATTATTACCCTGCTTACAAGCCCTGTTGCTCAGAGTACTGACAGCGCGGAGCTTGTTTCAAAGGATGTTTTTGTTTTTGAAAAGGCGCTTTTGATGGGTCAGGGTATAACAACCGACGGCGAATATTATTACACAAGCGGCTCAATAACAGCTCTTAATCTGACGGGGCTTGCAAAGTTCACGTTTGAAGACATGGAGATTGTTGACAGCGCGTTTAATCCGCTGCCTGACGAATGCTCCGACAGAGGCAACAACCATATCGGCGGAATCAGCTGTTATAACGGAAAAATTTATGCCGCCGTTGAAGACGGGGACGATTATATTTATCCCTGCATTGTTGTTTTTGACTGCGAAACTCTTGAACCGACGGGTGAAATCTATGATTTGCCGAAAGAAATCTATGATGACGGTGTTCCTTGGTGCGCTGTTGATACCGAAACAGGGCATCTTTATGCTTCCAAATGGACGGATATAAACAAAATTTATGTTTATGATATAGCCGATTCAATGAGTCTTGTTAAGGAAATTGAGTTATCCGAAACAATTCATCGAATTCAGGGCGGCGAATTCTGCAACGGCACTCTTTATTTGTCCAATGATATCGAAGATAATGGCAACTATAAGAATATTCTCAAGGTTGATATTAAAACAGGTGAAATTTCCGTTGCTGCGCTTCGTGACGTCGGCGGTGAAAATGTTGAAGCCGAGGGGCTTACTTTTTGGGAGTCTGAGGACGGCTCAAACATGCATGTTCTTGATTATAATAAGGTGATTGGCGTGTTCGTTCATCACTATAAAGCTGATTTTTAAGGAGAAAAGCAATGAAATTTAAAGATATACATATTCGCGACCCGTTTGTTTTGCCTTATGACGGAAAATATTATCTTTACGGAACAAGGGGCTCAACCGCATGGAAGGCCGCATCGGGTCTGGATGTTTTTGTGAGCGATGACCTTGAAGATTGGAGTGAAGCGCACGAATGCTTTTCTGTGCCTGAAGGCTTCTGGGCAAACAAGGAAATATGGGCGCCCGAAGTGCATTTCTATAACGGCAGCTTTTATATGTTTGTTTCGCTTCGTTCGGATGAAAGAGCAAGAGGCACCCAAATACTCAGAAGCGAATCTCCCACAGGACCGTTTGTGCCTTTCACCGACGATGCGTTGACTCCTCGCGATTGGCAATCACTTGACGGAACCTTTTATGTTGATAAAAACGGCGAGCCGTATATGGTATTCTGCCATGAGTGGGTGCAGGTTAAGGACGGCCAAATCTGCGCAATGAAGTTGACAAAGGATTTATCTGCGCCCGCAGGGGAACCCTTCGTTTTGTTTACGGCTTCTCAGCCTGATTGGGCGGATAAAACACGCGAAACCTTTATAACCGACGGCCCGTTTATGTATCGCACCGAATGCGGCAGGCTGCTTATGATTTGGTCAACATTTACTCCGAGCGGATATGTTCAGGCGGTTGCATATTCTGATAACGGCGAAATAAACGGAAAATGGCTGCACGAAAAGCCTTTGTTTGAAGAAAACGGCGGTCACGGAATGATTTTTCAAGCGTTTGACGGCAAAAAGTATTTGATTCTTCATTCGCCCAATGAGAATCCTTACGAAAGACCCGTGTTGCTTGAGATTGCCGAGAAAAACGGAAAATTAAAATTAGTGTAAAGGGGAATATGTAAATGAAGAAGTTTGTGAGTATTATCCTTGCGTTGTCAATGCTTTTGTTGCTTGCTGTTCCGGCATTTGCGCAGGATAAAAAAGAACATGACCCCGCAGAATGCGAAAATATGCCTGTTATAATTGTTAGAGGCATGGATTTTGGCGGCCTTTCGATAGATTACGGAACGGAAAATGAACGTCCTGCAATTAATGCAGATGTTCCCGCTATTATAAAAGCGCTTTTTAAAGCAATCGGAAGCGGAATTGTTCATTTCAGCTTTGATTCCGCTATGGAAGAAATATTCGCTTGTGCTTATGAGATTTTCAAGGGCCTTGCAATGGATGAAAACGGCGAATCCGTTTATAATGTCGGTTTGCCGAAATATCCCGAAAGTGCCGATAAATATTCCAATCTCCGTGAGGGAACGGATTTTGAATACGGCATGGTACGCACCTGCATTGAAGCATTCGGCGAAGGCCATACATACTACCTTAACTATGATTGGCGTGCAGATCCGTTCACGGTTTCGGATGAAATCAATGCACTTGTTGAAACGGCAATTGAAACAACAGGCCATGAAAAGGTTAATATTGTTTGCTGCAGCATGGGCGGCATTATGACAATGGCGTACCTGACAGAATACGGATATTCAAAGGTTAATCGCTGCTTGTTTATGTCCTCAACCTTCTGCGGCGCTCAGGTTGCTTCGGATCTGCTTTGCGGCAGAATAAATATTGATGCGGACAATCTTTATAAATTCCTTGCCGATCTTATCGGTGATAATAAGGTGCTTGGTTTTGTATGTAAGGGCCTTTATGATTTGGGAGCCTTTGATTTGCTTACCAAATTAACTGATTTTATCGTAGAGAATTATTCCGATGAAGCCTTTGAACAAATTCTGAACCCTGTTTTCGGTTATACGCTTCCGCTTTGGGGGCTTGTTCAGCCCGAGGATTATGATGAGGCGGTAAATTACGTTTTCGGAGACAGACTGGAGAAAAATGCAGGCTTTATTGAAAAGACTGATAAGCTGCAGGCTATGATGGCAGGCAGAAATGCTTTGCTTGCCGAAATGATTGATAACGGAGTTGAAATTGCGATTGTTGCCCATTACGGAACTCCGGTTATTCCCGTTTATGAGAATTCAGATTTCAACGGTGACGGTATTCTTGAAACATATCAGATGTCGGGCTATGCAACCGTTGCAAAATACGGCGAAACTCTCGGTGATGACTATGTTGCCGAAAACCCGAAATATCTCTCGCCCGACAGGGCTGTTGACCTTTCAACCGCCATATTCCCCGAATATACCTATATCATAAAGGGCGCAGCGCATGTTGGCGGAACCTACGGAACGGATTATGCCGATTTCCTTCTTTGGCTTCTCAGCTATGACGGGGAGTTTTATGCAGGAGCATCTGAAAAATATCCTCAGTTCATGGTGTCAAATGATGACCAGAGCCTGAAGGCATTCGATTAAAATTTAAAGCATCGGACATTGCGTTTTTGCAGTATCCGATGCTTTTTAATTATATCATTTTATAATGGGATGTGTCGTTTATGTATTCAAAAACGATGTCACCGTATTTGTTGGTGCCCTCTTTATAGAATATAACTCTTGTCACGCCTGTGTTTTTAAAGCTAATATCAAAGGCGGGTACGGCTTTTTCGAATCCCATAACCCAAAACACGATGAATGTCATGAATGCTGCATGGCTAACAACGGCAATCTTTTCACCTTTTGTGTAGCGTTCACGCAGATGCTTTATTATTGCTTCTGCTCTTTCAAACGTTCTGTCCTCATCGCTGAACTCATTGCAGCACACAAGCGGGTCATTTTCAGAAACTCCGTGAGCAAGAACGGCAGAAGGGCATATCTCGCATATTTCTTCCATGCCTGCGCCGCTGTATTCGGGATTTACGCCGAGCTCTGTGAGCAACGGATGAATATAAAGTGCCTTTTCGGCAGGTTGCTTTTTGATGATTTCCGCGGCGGTGCGAACGGCTCTTAAAAGCGCACTTGAATAAAATGCATCAAATTCGATGGCGGAAAGATGCTCTCCTGCTGCCTGCGCCTGAGCAATTCCTTTTTCGGTTAAGTATGGGTCATTCGCCTCTTTTAAAGTTAAATCTTCTCTGCCGTAGCCTGCGTTTCCGAGACTTTCGCCGTGCCTGATAAGATAAAGGTCAAGCTCAACAATCGGTTTCGTGTTTTCCATAACATCCTCCGTAAATCTTTCTGATAAAATTATAATTGCTTTTCTCGGCAAAGTCAAATTTATTAATTTATTGACAAGGATATAATTTAAGACTAAAATATAAATATTAACTTTAAAGGAAGTTTTAAATGGCTGTTTGTTATGTTGTGGGCGCAGGTGACTGCGCAAAGCTTGATTTTGTTAAACAGGATTGCGATTTGATAATCGCTGCCGATGCGGGATATAAGCATCTCACAAAAGCGGGGATAGCTCCCGATATTATTATAGGTGATTTTGATTCTTTGGGCGATATTCCGCAGGGAGAAAATATTGTCAAACTCAATCCGATAAAGGATATAACCGATATGGATGCCGCTGTGAATATCGGAATTGAAAAAGGATATTCCGAGTTTCATATTTACGGCGCCTGCGGAGGGAGGATTGACCATACCATTGCAAACATTCAGCTTATAGCTTCACTTGCTCAAAAGAAAATTAAAGCTTTTATCCGTGACGCAAATACTGTTATAACAGCTGTTTGCGGAGGTTCTCTTGAATTTGATGCTTCCTTCAGCGGCTATGTTTCCGTTTTTTCTCATTCGGATAAATGCGACGGAGTGTGTTTAAGAGGTCTCAAATATCCGCTGGAAAACGCTGTTTTGACCAATAACTTTCCGCTCGGAGTGAGTAACGAGTTTATCGGTTGCAAGAGCAAAATAATTATCGGCCACGGCACGGCAATTGTGGTTTATTCACTCCCGAATGCTTGACATTGATTTTTATTTGGAATAAAATATATTAAAAATTGCAGGAAGGAAATGTTATATGAAAACTGTTTCAAAAAAAATTATTTCGGTTGTTTTGGTTGTTGTTATTTTAATGACTGCTGCAGTTCCATCCTTTGCGGGATTCGGCGAAGCTGCATGGGAGCTTGCCTGGAGCAAAGAGTATGAAAACGGTGTTATTCTTTTCCCCGGCAGCAACAACAGCGAAATGAATGTTTCATGGTATTATTCCGAAGAAACCGATGGTGAGGTTAGAGTTTCTTCTTCAAAAAGTTTGGGCGAATATGATTCTTTCAATGCCGAATGCGTTGAGGCTCCCGACGGTGATTATGCCTACAAGGCAACTGTTACCGGCCTTGAAGCCGGCAAAACATATTTTTATCAGTGCATAAGCGGCGATTTCAAATCAAATGTTTATTCTTTTGAGACCGACGGCAATGAAAATGAGTTTTCTGCTGTTTATATGACGGATATTCATGTCAGCTATGATGAGAAAGATGAAACAGGTCTTAAGAAAACGGCACGCACGATTAATGCTCTGACCGATGAAATAGTTTCAAAGCACGATGTTTCGGTTATTCTTTCAACAGGTGACCAGGCAAGCGAGGGCAGGGAGGACGAGTATAAAGGCCTTTCCTCAGTGCTTGCATTGAAATCAATCCCTGTTGCAACAACAATCGGCAACCATGACCGTAAGGGCATTGCATACAAAACATTCACAAATATGCCTAATGAGCAGGATGATGCTCTGGTTTCCTCCTATGTAGGCGAAAACTATTGGTTTACAAAGGGCGATGTTCTGTTTCTTGTTATGGACAGCAACAACGGCAGCGGACTTGACCATGCACGTTTTGTTAAAGAAGCGATTAAGGAAAACCCCGATGCAAAGTGGAAGGTCATGATGGCTCACCACGACCTTTACAGCGGCAGAATCCCCCACAGAGAGAGCGAGAATCAGTTTATCCGTATGATTTGGGGACCCATTGCCGATGAATTCGGAATTGACCTTGTTCTTCTTGGCCACAGCCATTATTACACAGTCACAAACGTGCTTTATAACAACAAAACCGCTCAGCCTTATGCAAAGGAAATGGTTGATCCCGAAGGCACGATCTATATGGTTTCGGGTTCAATAAACAGACCCAGAGATGATGAAGATATTGGCCTTAATGAGAAATGGATCGGAGCTTATAATACTCCCAATCAGCAGCAGATCTATAATGTTCTTGATTTCACGGAAGAAACAATAACCGTTTCTTCTTATTATCAGGGCAACGATACTCCTTTTAACAGCTACACAATCAAAAAGACCACAAATGAAGGCGGTCATCCCAAACAGCTTCTTCCGTCAATTTTTGACGGCTTTGTGAGATTTGTCGGAACGATTTATGCGTGGTTCAATAACATCGGAGTTTACAACACTCTTAAAGAAGACGGCATCGAAGTTGATTTTTTTGAATGTGTATTTTAATTTCTGAATAAAAAAACGGCAGAGATTATTTCTCTGCCGTTTTTTGCGTATGTTATCTCTTGGCTTTTATGAATTCAAACGGATTTATTTTGTCCTTGAAAGGCTTGAATGCAGCCGAGAACTCAAACGGTTCAAAATCCCATTTACGTTCGGGTTCGACGGTGTCATAATATCCGTGACTGCCTCTTATATCAAAGCGGTAGTCAACATAAACCATTGTGTCATCAAGAGGAACAAGCTCATCGTTGTGCTTTGTTTCTTCAAGTATATATGGTGTATAGTGGGTTGCGTTGAAGAAAAATGAATTTTCGCATGCAGGCGCAAAGATTATGCCATCACCGTTTTCATTGGAAACAATGCCGTATTTTGAGCCGAAATGCGCTCCGTTTTCAATCGGTCTGATATAAGGAACAAAGTTTTCGTTAACGGTTGTCTTGAATTTGCCGTATCTGCAGGAAAGGTGACGGTCTGCATAAGCTTCGTGAGGACCTTTGCCGAAGAATTCCATGTTTTCATAGCCGCCGCTGAGCTTGAATGCAAAGCCGAAACGGGGGAGCTTCATATCCATTTCTTTGAGCAGATTTCTGAATTCTCCGTTAAAGCCCATAACTGCGCTGCCGTCGCCATAGAATTTATAAGTTATTTTGCCGTTAAGCAGGGGAACAACCGCAGGGCCGCCTATTGAAACAGGGCAGGAGATTTTTATGCAATCTGTTTCCTCGGATATTTCAGCACCGTAGGTTTTCTGAACGGCTGCCTGCATTGCTGCGCTTCTTCTGTCGTCGGCTGTGCCGAGCTGGTTATAACCGTGAGCTTTCCATATTTCAATATGAACGGGCTCTGCAAGCATTTCTTTGCCGTCGCAGACAATTGATGAAATTCTGCCGTAGGGTTTGTCAAATGTATATGTAACATTTGCGCTTTGGATTTTAACAAATCTGTCGCCGTCGTTAACTTCGGGAAGCGAACAGGATATTTTGTCTTTTGCTTGTTCAACCGACAAATCGAACTGAATGAAGCCTGTTTCAAAGTCTGCCTCTGCCCACTTACGCTGTGCTTTCTCATGGAATGTAAGAGTAAGATAGCAGCAGTTGCTTTCGGGAATTTTATCAAAAAGAACAAACTCCTTTTTGCTCTGCGGTGCAATATCAGTTTCGTCAATTCTGCCGTTTATAACGCTTTCACCGTCAACCTCAAGAGACCACTTGATATATGTATCGTTAAGTGATTCGAAATAGCGGTAATTGGTTACGGTTATTTTTCCGTTTTCATATTCAGCACCGAATTGCTGATAGCCTTTCTTCATATCAAAGAAGCCGGGACGCAGCTTTCTGTCAGGGAAAACAAGGCCGTCAATGCAGCAAACGGAGTTGTGGGGATAGTCGCCGAAATCGCCGCCGTAGCGGTAGCCGCTGCCGTTGTTAACCGCAACGCCGTGGTCGGTCAGCTCCCAGATGCAGCCGCCCCAGATGGTGGGATATTTCTTGAACAAATCGCAGTGAGCGTGGATGTCTCCCGTTGTCATTGAACACGAAAATTCGCAGAAGTAGAACGGCTTTTTGGCATTCTTGTTCTTAGCGTATTCTTCGGTATATTCAAGGGAAGCGTACATGCGGCTTTCAACATCGGAGATGTCGCTGTAGTTTTCGCCAATCGGAACAGCCTTGAATTCAAGGTGAGAATTTTCATAATGTATTATTGCTTTGGGGTCACGGCTCTTTATGTATCTGCCCATGGCTCTGTGGTTTTTGCCGCAGCCGGATTCGTTGCCGAGCGACCACATAATAACGCAGGCGTGGTTTTTGTCTCTTTCAAAAAGTCTTTCCGCTCTGTCAACATAAGCGGGCTCCCATTCATCGTCGATTGAAAGCTTTGACCAGCGCATCCAATCCCAGGTGTCGCGGTATTCAAAGCCCATGCCGTGGGTTTCGATATCAGCTTCATCAACAACCATAAGGCCGTATT
>JAZRIG010000001.1:0-5087 GCA_045645145.1 Acutalibacteraceae bacterium | reverse complement strand
AAGGTTATTTGAAACATCCTCGGGGATAACGCCGGGATAGTCAACTTTCTGACACCAGGGAGCAACGCCGTGGTAATAACCCTTAACGAAGATAATCTTCTTTCTGTGGGTTGCTGCTCTTGCAGTCATGATAGCTGCGGTTGTGGTGTCGCCGCCGTTCTTTGCAAAGAATGCCCAGTCTGCAGACTTAACGGTATCAACCATAAGCTCTGCAAATTCGATAATCTTTGTTGAGGGAGCTGTAACGCAGTATTCAATCTTCATCTGCTCCATAACAGCCTTGTCAACGTCGGGGTCATTATAACCGAGAACGTTGGGGCCATAGGCACACATATAGTCTATGTATTTGTTTCCGTCAACATCCCAGAAATATGTTCCCTGAGCCTTCTGGCTGAAAAGAGGGTAAGCGGAAACGGGGATGCAGCAGCCCTCTGCGGGGCCCTGATGGCCGTAAAGACCTGAGGGGATTACTTTTGCGGCTCTCTGAAAGAGCTCAGCACTTTTTTCGTGTGTGTTAATTTTCATACTCATTTCAGAAACCTCATTATGCAAGATACAGAGCAACTCTGTCAAGAATTCTGTTAAGATTATCGAGCATGGAAATCATGCCCTTCATAACGATATCGCCGCTGCCTACGCAGGCGATTGCGTTAACCTTGCCGTCAAACAAATCTCTTGCAAGCTTGATTGAGCTGAATTCCATGATGGCTCTGGGAGCATCGCTGGGCTTTTTGATTGCAAGAAGTCTGTGGTCTTTAACTCTGACTGTTGCGGCGGGGCCGCCCTTGATGCTGAAAGCGATTTCGCCGTCAACCATCTGCTTAGCGGAGAACTTGCCGATTTCGTCGTTGTTGCCTATCTGAGCGATTGCAACAGAGATTGTATACATCATAAGAGTTGTGCTGATTCTGAAGAAATCCTCATCCTCCAAATCGGCAGGGTCGGGTCTCATATACTTATTGAGCAAATCGGTGAGCTTTGTGAAATCGTTCAGCAAAAATTTGATGTGCTGAAAGCCCTTTGAGGGGATGGGAGTCACCGTGCCGTCAATAAGTCCGTTGAATTTTTCGCAGGAGCTGAAGGGGAGCTTAACGTCGCACTTTGCGCAGCCCTGTTCCATTCTGCATCTGCCTTTATAAAAAGTTATTGTTGCGCTGGGGCCGCCCTTAACCTCAAAGCCGATTGAAATGGGCTTTTTGTTGGTAAGAATGCTCTCTGCCTCGGGAGCAAGCTCGCAGAGGTTTTCGAGAGTGCCCAGCACGCCGTACAGATTGATGTACGCCAGAGTTCTTTGGTCAATCATTTAGATTTCCTCCTTTTGCAGAATACACTCCTGCATATTAAAGATAGTCAACAATATTTTAACAAATGCGTTGTTGATTGTCAACAAATCTTAATATATATTTTAAAAAATATAAGAAAAAAGTCACAAAAAAAGAAAACGGCGGAATTATCCGCCGTTCAGTTTGCCGCATTAGCAACAAAATATTCAATCAGCTTCGCCGCATTTGCCGCCGCAATCGGAAGAAATTCGCCGTAATCCATGTGAGATGATCCGTCTGCGCAGTCGGAAACCGCGCGCACAACGCCAAAGGGTACGCCGTTAGTGAAGCACACCTGGGCAATGCTTGCGCCCTCCATTTCGCACACAATTGCGCCGAAATTCTCGGTTATGAACTTCTTCTTTTTTTCGCTTGCGATGAATTGGTCGCCCGAAGCGATAATGCCTCTCAGGCCCTTAACGTTTTCAAGGGTTTCGATGCCTTTGAGCAACAGGCCGATAACCTTTTCATCGGCGGGGATGTTAACAAGATTAATGCCCGAAATAAGGCCGATGGGGTCGCCCAGAGGCGAGGTATCCATATCGTGCTGAACAAGACTTTCGGCAACGGCGATGTCGCCGATATTGAGCTTTGTGCTCAGGCTTCCGCCAACGCCCGTGTTGATGATTCTTTCAGGTGAATATTTAAGTATCATCGCCTGTGTACACATAGCGGCGGCAACCTTGCCGATGCCGCAAACAGCAATAACGATTTCCTTGCCGTGAAGCGTTCCTTTAACAAATTCAACGCCGCCAACTTTTTCGGAAACCTTGTTTTCCATAAGCGATTTTATTGTTTCAACCTCAATGTGCATTGCACCGATAATTCCTGTCATTTTTATGCTCCTTAATGCTTGTTTTGCACGGGACGTCGAGGACGCCGTCCCCTACGGCAATGCACTCATTTTACCACACAAATCACAAAATAGCAACAAGCTCAAATTAAATATTGCTTATCTGTTAAATTTATGTTATTATTACAATATATATCTAAAATGGAGGACTATGTTTGGAATTTTACATAATTATTGCCTTGCTTGCAGCGGTTATCGTTTTGCTGTGCGTTGTGCTTGCGGGGCAAAAGAAAAACAAATCGCCCGAAACGGCAATTAAAATTGATTCCGTCGGTGAAAAGGTGACGGAGCTTTCGCACTCGCTCGGCTCGGAGTTTGAGCGCAGCCGCCGCGAGATGCAGGGCGGCCAGCAGGCAATGCGCCTTGAAACCTCAAAGGCTCTCGGCGAAATGAACGAAAAAATCGAGAAGCTCAGGCTTGATAATACGGAGCATCAGGGCAAAACCGAAAAAGCTCTCACGGAATCGCTCAACACGATAAGGCTCAACAATATTGAGCAGAACGAAAAACAAAGCCGCGCGCTGACCGAAGCCGTTGACCGCATGCGCGAAAGCAACGAAAAGAAGCTGGAGCAGATGCGTGTTACGGTTGACGAAAAGCTGACCTCAACCCTTTCGCAGAGGCTGGACAGCTCATTCAAAACCGTTTCCGACAGGCTTGAAAACGTCTATAAATCGCTCGGTGAAATGAAGGAGCTTTCAAACGGAGTTACCGCAAACGTCACAACGCTTAACCGTGTTCTCACAAATGTTAAGGCAAGGGGCACCTGGGCCGAGGTTCAGCTCGGAGCGATACTTGACCAGACTCTTCCCGGCATGTATGAAACCAACTTCGTGTGTGTTCCCGGGTCAAAGGACAGGGTTGAATTCGCCGTTCATATTCCGTCAAACGACGGCTCAATGACCTATCTGCCGATTGACTCCAAGTTCCCCATGGAGGATTATATCCGCCTTTGCAACGCTGCCGATTCCGCCGATGCGGAGGCTCTTGCCGCCGCAAGAAAAGCGCTTGAAGCAAGAGTTCTCAGCGAAGCAAAAACGATAACAAAATATATCAACGTTCCGCTCACAACACCCTTTGCGATAATGTATCTTGCAACCGAGGGGCTTTATGCCGAAATCGCTTCCTCCCGTTCGGGAATTGCGGAAAAAATCCGCAGCGAGTGCAACGTTATGATTGCAGGGCCCACAACAGTCACCGCCCTTCTCAACTCGCTCTCACTCGGCTTCAGAGCCGTTGCAATAAACGAAAAAGCCAACGAAGTGCGCGTGCTTCTTGCCGCCGCCAAGGTGCAATACGATAAATTCGGCGTTGTGCTTCAGAAGGCAAGGCAAAAAATCGACGAAGCAGGCAAATCCCTTGACGAAGCAGGCAAGCGCAACGAAATAATCCGCAAAAAGCTGCGCAATGTTGAAGAAATCGACGGCGGAGAGGCCGACGAAATACTTGGTTTAGAAGAAACTTCAGATAAATAAGGAGGCAAATTATGAAAGACCCCAAAGAAATTCTCGCTCAGATGACTCTTGAAGAAAAGGCTGCTATCTGCGACGGCGCAGACTTCTGGCACCTTAAGGGAATGGAGAAATACGGTTTCCCCTCAATCATGGTCTGCGACGGCCCTCACGGACTTCGCAAAAAGGACTACAGCAAAAAGGGCGACAGCCTGAGCAACAGCGTTCCCGCAATCAGCTACCCCACCGCAGCAACAACCGCTGCATCATGGGACCCCGAGCTTCTTTATGAAATGGGCGTTGCTCTGGGCAAAAAGTGCCTTAAAGAAGAAGTCGGCGTGCTTCTCGGCCCCGGCATCAACATGAAGCGTTCACCCCTTTGCGGCAGAAACTTCGAATATTTTTCAGAGGACCCCGTTCTTGCAGGCGAGCTTGCAGCAGGCTTCATTAACGGCGTTCAGTCACAGGGTGTGGGCACATCTCTCAAGCATTTCTGCGCCAACAGCCAGGAAACTCGCAGAATGACCTGCGATTCCGTTGTTGACGAAAGAGCGCTTCGCGAAATTTATCTGACCGCATTCGAAATTGCCGTTAAGAAGGCAAAGCCCTGGACCGTTATGAACTCCTACAACAAAATCAACGGCTTCCACGGCTCCGAAAACAGACACACCCAGCTTGAAATCCTCCGCAACGAGTGGGGATATGACGGCGTTGTAGTCAGCGACTGGGGCGCAGTTAACGACAGAGTTCTCGGCCTTAAGAACGGCAACGACCTTGAAATGCCCTCATCATCAGGTTCAGGCACAAAGAAAATCGTTGAAGCTGTTCAGAACGGCACTCTTGACGAAGCTGTTCTCAATGAAAGAGCGCTCAATATGCTAAATCTCATCAAAAAAGCTGTTGACGGCTCAAAGGCGAACTATGCTTACAATGATGCCGATGACCAGCCCCTTGCAAGAAGAATTGCCGCAAACTCAATGGTTCTCCTCAAGAACAACGGCATCCTCCCCCTCAAAAAGAACGGCAAGATTGCCGTTATCGGCGAGCTTGCAAGAAAGCCCAGATATCAGGGTGCAGGCTCATCCCACATCAACCCCACTCAGCTTGACAACGCTCTTGACGAGCTTAAAAAGGCAGGCTTTGACGTTGAGTTTGCACAGGGCTATGAACTTTCAAACAAGAAGGCAAAGAAGAACGCAGCTCTTGCAGCTCAGGCAGCAGAAGTTGCAAAGAAATGCGAAACAGCCGTTGTATTCATCGGTCTTACAGACGAATATGAGGCAGAGGGCTATGACAGAACACATATGAATCTGCCCGAGGCACACGACAAGCTCGTTGAAGAAATCCTCAAGGTAAACAAGAACGTAATCGTTGTTCTTGCCGGCGGTTCACCCGTTGAAATGCCCTGGAATGACGGCGTTGCAGCTATCCTTAACTCATACCTCGGCGGTCAGGCAGGTG